>NZ_CAXPJM010000035.1:0-58313 GCF_964217435.1 Aurantimonas sp.
TTCTCGCCTGTGTTTGATGCCGTCGTCGCCTGACGATCTTGCCGCATTCCGCGGCATCATCAGCGGCCTCGCCATCAGCGCGGCAATATGGGCGGTCCTCGGGGCCGCCTTTTTCATGTGAGGGCAAATGGACGACCGTGCCGGCAGCCGCAACACTGAAGTCCTCGTCGAGCAGTCAGTCGATCAGACAATCGCCGGCGTGCCGACCGAGGTGTGGTCAACCGTCGGCACATTCTGGGCCGAGGTCTCGACGCGCCAGTCCGATCAGTGGACGCGGTTCGGCGTCGAGATGTCGAAGAAGGTGCAGTGGCTGACCTTCGACTGGATGGACGGCCAGGCGATCACCGAGTTCATGCGGCTGACGATCAGCGGCAAGGTGTTCGACATCCAGTCGATTGACCGGGACGAAGACCTGAAGCGCTTCGTGAAGATCGTCGCCGTCGAGAATGAGGCCGACCCTGTGCGGACGCGTGAAGAGTGGCGCCAGGAGATGCGGAAGGGCGAGATCATCACGATCCGCCGGAACGATTTCGACGCCGGCGTGCAGAACTGCAAGGCGCGGGCGATCGTGACCGGATACCAGCCGGACGAACTCGTTGGCGGCATCGATCAGGGCGCGCGAAAGGTCATCATCTTCGCGGACGACGTGACCTTCGCGACCCCTCTCGCTGAAGGCGACCAGATACTGCTCCGCGATGGGCAGCCCGGCGCGAAGACGCTGACGATCGAGGATGCCGACGACTCCACCCATCGGATCGCGGGCGACCTGATCGTCTACGAGGTCACGGCGAGGGGCGCCTGATGGCCCGCGCTGCCGTTTCCCGGCTCGACCCATTCGCCCGCGAGTTCACGGCGATGATCGACGATCTCGCTTCGCCAGAGGCCCGCACCAAGCGGCTCGCCGATGTGGCACGGGACGAGATCGCCGTAGCGGACGCGATCAACCGCAGGGCCGTCGGAAGCGATGTTCCGCGCAAGGTGTTCGTCGACGGGCGCGAAGGTGCGCCACTTATGTCGGTGAAACCCGGCGGCATGGTCTTCGCCGAGTGGGAGTTCGTCGGGCAGGCGATCGGGTTCATCTGGGGCTCGCTCATGGCGGCATCGCCGACGCGCAGCGGCCGCTACCGGGCATCGCATTTGCTGATCATCGACGGCATTGAGCACAACGATCCTGCCAGCGTTCCGGAGACCTTCGAAGAGGCGGTCTTCATCAACTCGCAGCCCTATGCGCGAAAGATCGAACGCGGACTGTCTCGTCAGGCGCCGGACGGCGTTTTCCAGACGGTCGCCGCTGTTTCCAACAGGCGTTTCGGAAACCTGGCAAAGGTGAAGTTCACCTATCGGCCGCTGACCGGGCAGACAGCGCTCGATAGCTGGGCGCAGGGGACCAGCCTGTTCAAGGTCGGACGCCGGACGATGAGCAACGCTGAGCGAGAAGAGTGGCTCCGGCGCCAGCCGGCAATCGTGGTGACACCCTATGGCGCATAAAGACGTCGACACGGCTGTTCGGTCGCGCCTCGCCGCCGGCTTCAGCGGCTGCCCGGTCTACGATGAGGGGCAGACCGGAGCCCCAAGCGACGCATCGGCGTTCCTCGTCGTGCAATATCCGTTTTCGACGAGTGCGCAGATCACTGCCGGCGATCCGGAAAACAACGTCTATCGGGAGACCGGCGGCATCCGCTTCGTCCTCAGCGTGCCACGACAGCGGCAAGCGATCGAGCAGGGACGGCAGTGGGCGGCGGAGATCGCCACCCTGTTCCGTGGCAAGCGCTTCGACGGCGTTCGAACTTACGCCCCGACATCACCCGTGACGGACGATGGGAACGACGCGGGCTCTTACTACAAGCTCGCGTGGGTCGTCCCCTACGACTTCGACATCAACGGCTGAGGCCGACATCATCCCGGCTCCGCCGGAGACCGCCCGCGAAGGGCAAGTTCAACCCGCCCTCTGAGGCGGGTTTTCTTTGAGCCAAGGAGCCTACGACAATGGCCGGAATTTCCGCGAGCAAGACCCGTCTGGCATATGTGCCGGAAACCGCCTGGGGCGTTGTCCCCGCCACGCCGCCTTTCGAGAAGATCCGCTTCACCGGCGAGAGCCTCGCCGCGGATAAGCAGACGGTGGTCTCGAACGAGATCCGTGAGGATCGCAACGTCTCCGATCTGATCCAGGTCGGCCGGTCCGGCGCCGGCAATATCGACGCCGAGTTTTCCTACGGCACATTCGACGACTGGTTTTCGATGATGCTGTGCTCCGAGTGGGGCACCGATGTGCTCAAGAACGGCGTCCTCGAAAAGAGCATGCTGCTCGAAAAGACGTTCATGAAGAGCGACGGCTCGCCGATCATGCACCGCTACGGCGGCACGTCGATTAACACGATGAGCCTCGGCATCACGGCGCAGCAGTTGGTGACGCTCGGCTTCGGCGTGATGAGCAAGGGTGTTGCGCAGGACATCGTGCCCGTCACCGGGGCGACCTATGCCGATGCCACGACCACGTCGGTCCTGTCGGCCTCGGCGGACTTCGGCAGCCTGGTGGTCACGGGTCTCGGAGCCTCACCGCTCATCCAGGGCCTGACGCTCGAAATGACGAACAACCTGCGCCAGCAGAACGTCGTCGGATCGATGGACTCGGCCGGGCAGGGCTACGGCCGGTTCGCGCTGACCGGGACGATGAACGTCTACTTCGAGGACGAGGCGATCTACGACGCCTTCCTTGACCACACGTCCGTCGACCTCGAATTCACGCTCGGGACCGAGGCCGGCTCTCGCTACAAGTTCGAGCTTCCGAACATCAAGCTGAGCGGCGGCAACCCGACTGCCGGGGGCAACGACCAGGACGTGATGATGAACATGAACTGGCAGGCGCTCTACGACGCCACGTCGGAGGCCACCATCACGATTACCCGGGCGGTCTGATCATGAAGACCGTCATCGTCACGAAGGGCTTCGACGAATACGAGGACGGCCAGATCGTCCACCGAAAGGTCGGCGACGAACTCACCGTCACGAACGACCGCTCGGACCAGCTTCGCACCGCCGGCCTTGCCCGGTCGAAGCCCAAGCCGAAGCCCGAAGATACCAGATCAGATCCCGACTAGCCGCCGCGCGGCTGAACAGCTTCTGCGCAGAAAGGCGGGCCGGGGAGCATCGGGACTCCGGCCCGCCACCCGATCCCGATAAGGAACCGAGACCATGAACGCATTGGACGAGATTTTCGGCACGAGCCCGGACGCTGAGAGCGGCGCCGGCGTTGTGCTGGACTATGGCCGCGCCGGCAAATTCACCATCCACCGCGCAGGCGGATCGAACCGCAAGTTCGAGAAGCGCCGCGAAGCGCTGATGAAGCCATACACCCGGCAGATCCAGACGAACACAATGGACGACGACGTCGCGAAGAAGCTGTTCGCCCAGCTTTACGCCGAGACCGTCGTCGTGGGCTGGAACGGCGTACCTGGTGACGACGGCGCCGATCGCGCCTTCACCGTCGAGAACGTCACCGAAGTTCTGATCCGCTATCCGGACCTGTTCGCCGACATCCGTGCCGCGGCGAACGACCGCTCGCTGTTCCTGGCCGACGCGCAGGAAGCTGCGGTGGGAAACTCGCCGAAAGCCTCCGCTGGAACATCCAGTGGGGCGAACAAGCCGAGTGGTTCGCCGAGTTAGCCGCAGCAGGCCGGCAGACGAAGGCTTGGCTGAACCGCACCGAGACGCTCCCGCATCTCGCGCCAACCCTTCAAGCCTTCTACGACCTGGCCGGATCCCGGCCTGTCGCCATGGGCTACGAGGGGCCCATCCCCCTCTCTGAAATCCTCGCCTACTGCCAGATGTTCGGGATCGATGATCCTGACGACCGGGCAGACTTCCTTCGCACCATCCGCGCCATGGATGCCGTCTACCTCGAAGAGAGGCAGAAGGCCCGGGATCGGTCGAGCGAGAAAGACGAGAAGCCGGCGCCGCGATAATGGCGCCGGCCATTCTATCCGATAGTTCCGGAGCCCGCCCGTGGTCGATCGCGTCGTCAAGACAGTCGAGATTCGCGAGCAGGGCGCGCAGCGCGTCTTTGATCGCCTGCAGAACCTCACGCAAGGCGCGCAGAAGGCCAGCGTGGCCGCCAACGATGCCGGAACCGCGATCGAGACCAGTGGACGCAAGGCCGAGGCCGCTGCGCGCAAGTATGCCGCCTATGCGGAGCGCACGAATGCCAGCGGCCGGGCCATCCGCGAATATGCGCGAGACCTGAACGCGATCCAGGCAGGTCTCAACACCGGCGCGATATCGGCCGAGTCCTTCGCGACGGAACTGCGCCGCATTCAGCAGAACCTTCAGAACACGAAGATCACGAGCCTCGTAGACCAGTCCGCGGTCAACCAGATGCTCGGCGTGAAGACGGGGATGGATTCCGTCAGCAACTCGGCCCGCGAATCCGCTCGCGCCTTTGAAGAGGCTGAGCGCGCGGCCGCCGATTACGCCGCGCAGATGAACTCCTTCCGGTCCGCCCGGTTCGGCCAGGTGTTCAACGAGAGCCTCGGCATCGGCCTGAAGGCGTCCGACGCCGGTGCGACTGTGTCTGTGCTCATGGAGATCGAGCGCGCGCATCAGGAAATCGAGATCGCCGCCGAGCGTGCCGCTTTGGCGCAGCGCGAGCTTATCGAAGGCGCTCGCGCCGACCAGGCCGCTCGCACCTCGCAGATCACCTACAACGAGATGCTCGGGGTCCGCGCCGGCCCGCGCAACTCCGCCCGCGATTCCGGCCTGTTCTTCAAAGAGCAGATGGATGCCGCGGACGAACTCACCGCCCGGGTCGAGCGGATCAAAGCCGAGATCGACCCGATGACGGCCGCGCAGAACCGCTACAATGCGGAGGTCGCGGAATACGTCCGGCTGAACCAGATGCGGCTCCTGTCCGACGACGAGTTGGCGATGGGCATGCAGACCGCCCAGCAGCGGTTGTTCCTGACGAGCCGCTCGCTCGGCAGCATGAAGGACAACACGAAGCTCAGCGCGCTCGAGATGCAGAACCTGGGCTATCAGGTGAACGACGTCGCGACGATGCTGCTGATGGGCGCATCGCCATTCCAGGTCATGGCGTCGCAGGGTGGTCAGGTCTACCAGATCCTCGCAGGTACGCAGGGCGGCGTGACCGGCGCCGTCAAGGGCCTCGCCGCGCAGACGACGGCTCTTGCTGGTGCGATCGGGCCGGTCGGCCTGGGTTTCGTTGCCTTGGCTGCCGCTGCCGGTGCGTTCGCCTACGCCTTCAGCCGTGATGTGGAACCGATCGAAGACGCGCTTGCCCGACAGGATGAGCGCATCCGCGGGCTGAAAGATGCTTATGGCGTGGCGGCGCAAGCATCCGAGGATTATGGCCGTCGCTCGATCGCTTCTGTGGAACTTGCTGCCAACCTCACGGTGCAGAAGGACATCGAGCGGCTCCGCGACGAGGCCGACAGCTTGATCACCGGCACGTTCGCAGGCCGCGAAAACACCTATCGCCGGGTCCAGCCATCGTTCGAAGCTTTGCGAGACGCCTTCAACGATCTAGCAATTTCCGCGAAGAATGGTGTTCCGGACTTTGCGACGTTCGAGGATGAGCTCGCGCGGATCGCGGAGACCGGCGCCACCGACGAGGTCAAGGAACTCGCCAAGGAGGTCTTCGGCGCCGTTCCCGGGTTCGTCGAACTGCAGGAAGGCATCGAGGGCGCTCGCCACGCAATGGACGATGCGGCCCGCTCGGCAGCCAATCTCCGAGCGAACTTCGCCGACAGCATAGAAGGGCTGGGCAAGTTCGCGCGCGACAGCCGGACGGAAGTCCAGCAGATCAACGATCTCTTCGAGGAGGCGCTGGAATCTGCCCGGTCTCTGTCGGCCTATGAAGGCGCGCGCCGGGCCAGGGACGCAGCTATCGCGCCGATCATTTCCGGCGCTCAGGATGCGTTGCGGGAAGCGCGCGCCGACCGTGCGGCTGTAGGCTTGTCCGCAGAGGCAGAAGCCATCGCGGACGTCAACCGGAAGTACGACGAACTGGTGAAGAGCGTCGACGGGGCGACCGAGGCGGTCGAAGCATATAACGCTGCGCGACAGGTCGAGATCGACCGTGTCTGGGCCGAGGCTGCGGCCAAAGCCGCGGAGAAGGCCAGGAAGGCTGCCGAAGACTGGCGGAAGGCGACTGCCGACCGAATTCAGGGCGCATACGACACCGTCGAGTCGCTCCAGCTTGAACTCACCACAATCGGGATGACCGAGCCGGCTGCCGCCTCGCTGCGGGCGGAGTATGAACTCGTGACCGCCGCGAAGCGCGCCGCTGCAGAGGCGGGCATGGTCGTGGACCCGCAGGAACTGGAATACTACCGGCAGGCGGCCCAGCGCGTCGGCGAATTCACGGCCGCGATCGAGGCAGCGCGCAAGGCACAGCAGAAGTTCGATCGCATCCGAGACCTGCGCAAGGATCTCAATTTCGAACGCGACCAGGTCTTCCGGAGCGACCGCGAGCAGCAGATCGCATCGCAGTTGCAGGGAACCGGGCTCGGCCTCGATTCCGTCGAGGCGGCCTACATCCGGCAGACGGAAGCCCTGAAGTCCTATCGCGACATGAACCGCGAAGCATGGACCGGCATCGGCTCGGATATCATCGAGAACGGCCTCAAGCCGATGGAAGCGATCGGCAACGCCTTCGACCGGATCAATGCGAAGCTGATCGACCAGATATTTACCGAGGCAGCCGACAGCGTGTTCGGCGCGGTCTTCGGCGGCGTGAACGGGAAGCTCTCAGCCCCCACGAGAGAGACCGTCGGGCTGACGCCGGCGACGGCGATGTGGGTGCGCTCGGCCGATGCTGGTGCCGCGGGCGCCATCGGCGCGGCGCTCGACCCGGCCAGTGCGCGCGTCGCGTCTGCGCATGCCCTGACGGCGAACGACAACAACAGCATGGCAGCCTATCGTGAGGCGATTGCCGCGATCGAAAGCCGGGGCAGCGGCGACTATGCCGCGATCGGCCCGACCCACCCGAAGTATGGCCGCGCGCTCGGCCGCTACCAGGTGATGGAATCGAACGTCGGCCCGTGGTCGAAGGCGGCGCTGGGCAAGGAGATTTCACCTTCCGCATTCCTCGCCAATTCCGGCTATCAGGATGCGATCTTCGATCACCGGTTCGGCGGATACGTCGAGAAGTATGGCCGCGGCGGTGCGGCGCAGGCGTGGTTCGGCGGCGAGGGCAGCATCGGCAAGTTCGGCCGCAAGGATTCGCTCGGCACCAGTGTCGGCCAGTATGCGGAGCGGTTCGAGGCTGAACTGGCGAAGCTCCCGGATGTCGGCGCCGATGTCGCCAAGACAGGCGCGTCGTTCGCCGGCGGCCTCGCACAGACGACAGGCGCCATCAACGCCGGCATCGGCCAGATCGCAGACCAGTTCGTTCCGGGCTTCGGCGGCGTCCTGCAGCAGCTTCTCGACGGGATGTCGAAGGAGAGCGGCGGTGGTGGCATCGGCGGCTTCCTGAGCAGCGTCTTCGGGGGAGGCTTCGGTTCCGGCACCATGTCGGCAGGCGCATCGGCAGCGATCCGCGGTGGCGCCGTCGGTCTATTCGCTAACGGCGGCATCAGCGACCGGCCTGCGATCTTCGGTGAAGGCCCGTTGCCAGAGGCCGCTGTTCCGCTGCCGGATGGTCGCCGCATTCCAGTCGCGCTGCGCATGCCGGCCATGCCGTCGGCGCCGGCCAGTGCCGCGCCGCTCTACCAGACGTTCGTCAACGCGCCGCCGGTGAAGGAGACGCGGGAAGAGACGGACAGCCGTGGCGGCCGTCGGCAGACGATCGTGTTCGACGAGGCGGTGGCAGGGACGCTTGGCCGGCCCGGGTCAAAGTCGGCCCGCGCCATCAGCGGTGAGTTTGGCGTCAAGAAACGGATCATCCGATAATGGCGATCCCGGTCTGGCCTTTCACGAACAGCGTCGCGCAGCGGTTCCAGCGCGACGGCTACAGCCGCGGCGCCGGAGACGGTCGCCAGTTCTCGCCGATGGGGCAGGGGCCCGCGAAGGCCCGGCGCCGTTACTCCGCCGTCGTCCGGCCGATCTCCGGCAGCTTCATCTTTTCCACGAATGAACTCGCCCGGTTCGAGCGGTTCTGGGACGAGGACACGGATGGCGGCGTCTTGCCGTTCCTGATCATCGACGCGGTGAACCACGATCAGCCGCTCCTTACCGATGAGGGCGACGTGCTGACGACCGAAGCCGGGATCCCGCTGCTGATCTCCGCCTGGTGGATCGTGATGTTCGGCCAGGACGCATGGTCGGCCGACGCCATCGGCGGTGACACCTACCGAGTTTCCATGCAGTTGAGCGTGATGCCCTGATGCGCGTTGAATTCCGCAAAGCGATCCAGGATCGGCAGACCGGAGAGAACCCGGTCGTGCTGGTTACGATCACCCACGAGAGCCTCGACGAGCCGCTGCGGCTCTCGACCGACCCGACGTTGCGTCTGTCCACGGATCCTTTGACCTATGGCACGCGGTCGCGCCTTATCGGCTCGACCACAGGCACGCTCGCCACGGCGGCCGAGTTCATGTTCGCCCTGATGTCGGCGACGCTGCCGGAGAACCGCGAGCAAGGCGTCACGGCAACCGACATCACGTTCGAGAATGTCGACGCCGGCATGATCGATGTCGTGCGCGAACTGAAGACGCCGGCCCGGGTGGACTTCGCGGTCGTGCTCGCCTCGACGCCGGATTACGTCGACTTCGAATGGACGGACCTGCGGACGATCTCTGCCGATTACGACGAGGCGTCGATCACTGTTTCAGTCTCGCGCGAGGACGTGATGGGCGTGGCTTGTCCGTTCGGACACCAGACGAAGAGCCGGTTTCCCGGTCTCCATCGATGACCTGGTCGAACGCCTATATCGGCCTGCCGTTCATCGAGAAGGGGCGGGCGCTGGACGGGTGCGACTGCTGGGGGCTTGTGACCACTGTCTTCGCCGCCGAGCGCGGCATCACGCTTCCCTCCTACACCGAGGACTATGCCAGTATCGCGGAGCGCCAGGAGATTGCCGCGGCATTTCAGGCTGCCGAGGCCGAGCCGTGGCGTCCGGTCGCGCTGGGCAGCGAGCGCGCCTTCGACGTCGGGCTGTTCCGCCGCGGGCCCATCGCCGCGCATGTCGGGATCGTCGTGGCGCCGGGCCGGATGCTGCATGCCGAGGAAGGCCATGACAGCCGGATCGAAGACTATCGAGGTGGCAAGTGGCGCACGCGGCTGATCGGCTTCTACCGGCACAGGGACCTGGCATGACCGCGATCGCTACCATTCCGAAGCCGGTCACCGTGCTGGCGCTGCCGTCGATCGACCCGACGCGCGGCCGGATCGAAATGATGGTCACCGAGGGCATGACCATTGCCGAAATGGTCTCGGCTGCGTTCCCGTCGCTCTCAGCTGGGCGGCTGAGCATGGTCCGTGTACTGATTGGCGATTGGACGATTGCCGCCAAGCACTGGCGCAGGGTGAAGCCGAAGCCGGGGATGTCGGTCGTCATCCGAATCGTGCCGCAGGGCAGCGCCATCAAGAACGTCCTGTCGGTCGTTGTGTCCGTCGCAGCCATCGCGCTGGGCCAGTTCTACGTCGGTCCGCTGCTGGCCGGCGCGCTCGGCTTCACTGCCGGCTCAATCGGCGCCACCGCGACGACAGCGCTCGCGACAGCCGCCTTCGCCTTCGCCGGCAACGCGCTGCTGAACGCGCTGATCCCGACGGCACGCAACGACGGGCGTTCGGAAAGCCCGACCTATTCGGTGGAAGGCTGGAAGAACGCGCGCAATCCGAACGGGCCAGTGCCGTTCATTCTCGGCCGTCACCGGGTTGCCCTGCCTCTGGCCGCGTCCTCGTTCACCGAGAGCATCGGCGACAACCGCTACATCACGACGATGACTGCGGCATACGGGCCGCTGCAGATCGAAGACATTCGGATCGGCGACACGCCGATTGCGGAGTTCGAGGCCGGCGTCGTCGATGTGCAGGTCCGCAATGGCTACGCCAGTGACGCGCCGATCTCGATCTACCCGCAGCAGGTGGTGGAGGATCAGGTCGGTGTCGAACTGGAGACGAGCAAAGAGGGCGAGCAGCCAGTCACCCGCGTCTCTGCCGCGGACGCTGCTGAACTGTCGATCGATCTCGGTTTTCCCGGCGGTCTATACGATACGAACGACGAGGGGGACACCGAAAGCCACAGCATGATCCTGCGGATCGAGCACAGGATCGTGAGCGGCACCACGTGGTTGGTCGTCAGCGAGCAGGAGGTCCGCGCCAAGACACGCAAGCCGTTCACCCGGACCTTCCGATGGACGCCTCCCACTCGGGCCCGCTACGAGGTCCGGCTCACCCGGGTTGACGATGGGGACTCGTCGGAAAATGCATCCGAACTGACGCAGTGGATTTGCCTCCGAGCGCATCGCCCGGAATATCCGCTGAACTTCGACAAGCCTCTTGCGATCGTTGCCGCCAAGGTCAAGGCGACGAAGCTTACCAACGGCACGCTCGACGAACTGAATTTCATTGGCACCTGCATCTGCCTCGATTGGGATGCGGGAAGCGGAACGTGGATCACGCGGTCGACGCGGAATCCAGCATCGCTCTACCGCTACGTCCTGCAGGGACCGTTCAATGCTCGTCCAAAGACTGACGCGCAGATCGATCTCGTGCAGCTTCAGGACTGGCACGCATGGTGCGCTGCCAAGGGCCTCACCTACGACCGTGTCCACGACTATGACGCGACGTTCGAGGAAGTCCTCATGGACGTCTGTAGGGCAGGGCGTGCAACACCATCGAACGATGGCACCAAGTGGGGTGTCGTAATCGATCGGCCGCAGACGACCGTGGTCACGCATATCGGGCCGCGCAATTCCTGGAACTTCAAGGGCCGTATCACGCCGACCACGCTGCCAGATGCCTGGCGGATCCCGTTCTCAGACGAAACCTACCAGTATGAGAACGCTGAGCGCGTGGTGCCGCGGCCTGGCTTCGTCGGCGATCCGGTGAATACCGAGGAGCTTCCGATGATCGGCGTCACGAATCCGGACATTGTCTGGAAGGAGGGCAGGCGCCGGTTCTACGAACTCGACCTGCGTTATGAGGAATGGTCGGTTCAACAGGATGTCGAAAGCCTCGTTGCTGTGCGGGGCTCCCTCGTTGTGCTTTCGCAGTTTCGGAACCAGACGGCTGGTCTGGTTAAGGCCGTGCGCGGCAACACCATTGTCCTGGACGAGCAGATGACAATGGAAGCCGGCGAGAGCTACGCCTGCCGGTTTCGGTTGACCGACGGATCGAGCGTCCTGCGCAGCGTCGCGACACGGCCGGGCACGTCCCGCCTGGTGCGCGTCACAGGGGACGGCGACCTGCCGGAAGTGGGGAACATGGCCTTCTTCGGGAAGCTCGGCAACGAAACGACGGAAGCGATCGTGAAGGACGTCGAGAACGGCGAAGACCTGTCGGCGCTTCTGACGCTCATTCCGCACGCTCCGGAGATTGATGCCCTCGTTGATGCGGACGTCCCGCCGGCATGGGATGGCCGCGTTGGGTCGGACGTCGTGATCGACATCGCGGCACCGGGCGTGCCTGTGATCGTTGACGTGCTTTCTGGTGAGGCGGCCCGCGAGAGCGGCGACGTCGGCTATCCGCCGATTCGCGTCCTTCTGACGGCAACCGGTACGACTCGCGTCACGAGTTACGAGGCCAGGCACCGGTTGCAGGGGGCCGGCACGTGGTCCGGACCGCTGTCCGCGTTCGCCATTTCGTCCAAGATCACGATAACCGGCTACGACAAGGACGACGTCGTCGAAATTCAGGCGCGGTCGGTCGGGCAGACCGGCCTGACGAGTGACTGGAGCTCGACTACCACTGAAACGGTCGGAGTCGACGACCCGCCACCACTGGCCCTTGCCACCGGGCTCTCGACGTCCGTCAGTGGGTTCGATGTGACCGTGCAGTGGACAAACCCGAATGATCCGAGAATCGCGGCAGCACGCGCGTTCCGAACCGCGGCCGGTGTTGCGTTTTCCACCAGCACACCTGCCAGCGACTTTCTGTATTATGGGCCGAACGTGGTCGCCGCGATCGATAACGCGGTGCCAACGATCGCCGGCAATGGTGACATTCAGAGTGGTCAGCAGATCGTCTACAACGTCCCCACGGCCTCTCTGTCTGTCGGCATGCGCGTGTTCGGCACCGGCATTCCGGCGGGAACGACGATTCAGGCAATTTACAATGCGACTTCGTTGAACCTGTCGCTGGCGGCTACAGCCACTGCATCGGGGGCGTCCCTTACGTTCAGCGCGCCCTCCTACGACTATTGGGTCGTCGTCTACGACGGCAACGGCCGGGCGTCTGATCCCGCCGGTCCTGTCACTGCGACCATCTAACCCGCGAATTACACAGCCTGATCAATGCCCGCTTTGCGGGCTTTTTGCATTGGAGAGACCGAATGTCCGGATCGAGCAGCACCAGCCTTCCATCAGCCTCCATGCCGGTCGAACTGCTCGGTCATGCTTTCGAGGGATCGCAGAAGGTCCTCCGCCGCTTCTCGATCGACGACGTGGCGGTTGTCCTTGGATCAGGCGGCGGAGGCGGTTCCGGGACGAATTCCGAGGTGCTGGAAGCGCTCGATACGCTGGGTCGGCAGAGTGTCGCGCGCCAGGCGCAGCGCCCCGGCGATTCTCCCTATCTCTTCACCCGAGATACAGCCGGCGGCGACGCCATCAACAATGCTCCTCTCGCACCGAGCGAAGTGGGATTCGACGACGACGGCGATATCGTTCGAGTGGCCGGCGCGGACCTCATCGCGACCCGCTACATGCTCAGTTTGGAGCCGGGCCGGAATTACCGCACGCGTTTCGTTTTCCGGCGCCGGGTCAACCCGGTGGATCCGAGTGGCGACACTGTCCAGATCGGCGTCTTCTGGTACGATCAGGCTCGCAACGCGCTGGCCGGCGCCAGTCAGTTCACGATCATCGAGAACGTGCCGAACGTCACGACCGGCAGCGGTCGGGTCACACGCGAAAAGGCTATCTCGCGAGATGGTGGCTCTGGTGTGCTGGTGCCGCCGGCGGGCGCCCGCTATGCGCGCCCATACATCCAGACGTTCGGCTCGACCCCGCAGACCGATTTCGAGGTCCTCGGCATCCAGGACGTCACCGATCTCAACCTCTATGCGCCCGACGTCTCTGTGTTCGACAGCCGGGTGACCGCGCTGGAGACGATCGATGCAGGCGACCGGCTCGACCTGCTGGAGAGCGAGGTCAGCACGCCACTGCGGCGCGGTTTCAACACTCGCTCCGATGCGATCGCGGCGACGATTGCGCCCTCGATCGATACTATCGAGACCTTCGGGTTCACATCAATCGGAGATGGTGGCGCCCGGAATTACAAGCGCGCGGCAAGCGAGCCTGTTTCGTCCGACAAGCTCCAGTCTGATGATGGCGCGTGGTGGGAGGTTTTCGACGACGGGCACTACCTGAAGGCGGAGGCCGACGCCAAGCTGGCAGCCGGCGTGCTGAACGGCACACAATCGCCCGTGTCGGAGAACTTCGGCGTGACCCCGGCCCAGAACAGGGACACGATTACCCTCTTGGGCACCGCCAAGACGCTATCCTACGGCGCGGCGATCAATTATCTTGCGGGCCACTTCAACCTGGTGGTCAACCGCACGGACAGCATCCAGAAGATCACCAACACCGAGGGTGAGTTCGTCCCGTTCGACCTGTGGCCGGGCCAGACCTGCGCCATCTTCAAGGCGAGCGGTGTGTGGCGGGTGAGCCGCCCGAACCGCTATCTGGCTCCCGCACCCGGCATCAAGATTTACGTCAACCACTCGACGGGCAGCAATGCCAACGATGGTTTGGTCACGGGACGCGCCAAGGCAACCATCCAGGCGGCCTACGAGGCCATCGCCTTTCACGTGGACTGCAACGGCTACGGACCCACCATCGAGGTCCTGACCCCGGACTTCACGGAAGCCGGCATCGCCATCACCTACCCGCTGACCGGCTACCACGTGTCGTACCTCGTGGGTGTCCAGAACAACCCCACGGCCCGTGTGTGGCATGTGCCGGCCAACCAAATCGGCCTTCAGGCTCGCGACTTCTGCGCCATCATCGTGGACGGCTTCACGCTGGTCGCTGATGGTACCGGAGCCACCGGCTTCCAGGCTGCCCAGCACGGCGTGGTGGATGAGTGGAACATCCGCTGGGGCACCTTCTCGGGCGGCTACCATATGTGGTCATACTCAGGCGGCTCCATCGGCGCCGTACCGGGAGCCTACCGGAGCATTGCTGGTGGTGCCAACGCCCACCTTTTCTCCACGGGCGGCGACTTCCGCTTCGAGGGCGTCACCACGCTGTTGGAGGCGGGCCTCAGTTTCACCGTGGGGTTCCTGTACGGGGTCGGCGGCGGTAGGACCTCTGTGTCGGGATGGACCTTCACGGGTGCCACCCCGGTCTCGGTCGGTTCCACCTACCAGTTCACCCTCGACGGCGCCCATTCGGTGGCGCTCAACGGCCAGCGCCTCCCCGGTGTGAACATTGCGGGCGGCGGTGGTCGCATCCGCTGCGGCGGCTACGCCACGGGCATCAAGAAAGACGGCGACGCCAATGTATATCGAATGTACAACGCCACTGGCGAGTACGTTCAATCTGACATCAGTTCGACGATTTTTGCATCGGGCTGATTACCAGCGCTGCACCTCGGCGAGGTATTCGTCGTACGCCTCTGCCTCTTCCCTCGTGAACTCATGGGGCCGCGTCTCCCAGCGCCCATCGATCCAGCGGGCGTCAATCCGCTCCCCGAGCCGCACCCAGCGCCAGTCCTCGGTTTTCGGCTCGTTTCGTAGAGCAAGGCGCAGGTAAGCCTGCCACGGGCTGATCATCTTCATTCGACCCTCCGTCAAAGCCCTATCCTACCATAGGAGAAACACCATGGACACGTCCGCAAAGGGGCGCGCCTTCATGCGCGCGCACGAAGGCGATGTGCTGACCGGCTATCTCGACCCGGTCAGGGTTCCGACGATCGGAACCGGCGCCACCAACCGATCGCGCGTCGCGACTGCGTTCCTCAAGGCCATCGGCGTGCCGGGCGGCAAGATCGTCCCCGGCAAGACGAAGATCACCAAGGCGCAGAGTGACCAGATGTTCGCGGCGATGCTCTCGGGCGAATACGAGCCCCCGGTCGATCGCACTATGGCGAAGGGGCAGCGCCCGCCGAAGCAGCACGAATTCGATGCTGCCGTCTCGGTGTCCTACAACCTCGGCTCGGGTTCGCTCAATTGGGTGTGGATGAAGCGCTGGCTCGCTGGGCGCTATGCCGACGCCGCTGCCTATCTCTCGACGCACTACAATACCGCCAAGGGCCAGAAGCTGCCGGGCCTCGTCCGCCGCCGGAAGGAGGAAGCCGTGCTGCTCCGCGACGGGATCTATACGGGCATCGGCGATGTCGCCCCGGAAGGCATCCCCCGCACGGAGGAGCCGGTCGCACCGAAGCAGCCCGACCCGGTCGTTAAGGAAGCGCAGGAGATGCTGACCGAGCGCGGCTTCAATCCGGGCGCTATCGACGGCTGGTTCGGCGCGAAGACCAAGGCGGCGGTTCTCGCCTACCAGCGGGCACATCCGCATCTGGTCAACGACGGCATTCTCGGGCCGGCAACGATCGCTCAGCTTCGCCGTGACGCCATGGCGGCCAAGGAGGCCATCAAGAAGGGCGGCGGCGCGCTTGCCGGCTCCGGTGCGGCCGGAACCGCGGCAACGCTCGTCAGCGGCGTCCCCTGGCAGTGGGTGGCCTATGGCGTCGGCGCCGTGACGGTGGCCGCGCTGGTTTATGTCGCGTGGCGCTATCGCGATGTCATCGCCCGCCGCTGGAACACCATGCGCGGCAAGACGGTGGAAGTCTGATGCTCGGCTTCACCGGAGTGGCGAAGTGGGTCGCCATCGCCATCATCGTGACGATGGCAGGGTCGGCCGTCATCTGGGTCGTTTCCTCGATCCAGAATTCCGAGCGGGCGAAGATCGAAGCGGAGCGGGCTCAGAGCGCCGCCGACGCGGAACGGGAAAGGAACAAGGACGATGCGGCTCTTCGCAACCTGTCTGACTATGAGCTTTGCACTCGCCACCTTCGCGGGGTGCGCGACGACGACCCCTGTCGGGTCCTGCTCGGGGTTCCGCCCGAACAGCCTTAGCCCGGCGGGCACAGTCGCGCTCATCCAGTCGGATCGTGCCGGCATGGAGCGCGTCGAGGCGAACGACGAGAATGGCCGGCGCTTAGGCTGCTGGTGACAAGCGGAGACCGGAGAGGGTGCAACCTCCCGGCCTCCTGACCAACACCCTCGACTAGGAAGGGCGCCGGCTCCGGAAACAATGCGGGAGCGGCGGTTAATGGATCATGGACATCAACCGACACGATCCCACAGCCCGCCCGGCACGAGACGCGAAAGCGCTCGTCTAAGCCGTGGGCATCGCCCGAAGGCAACCGCCATGCAAACGACAGGTAGCGGCTTTGACACAACCGAAAGACGGCGACGAGGCGCTACACAAACTCCTCAATGCGATTCAGGATCGGCAGATCACCGTCTTCTCGGTGGAGGAGGCGGAAGCCCTCCGCGAAGTTGCCAAGGTCTGGCGGGCTGCTCGGTCCTCTGCATGGCTTGCGAGTGTTTTGGGCTCGGGCCTGAAATGGGCTGCCGGCATTGTCGTCCTGTGGATCGCGTTCAAGAACGGCCTCGCCGAGTGGCTTCAAGGACTTCTCAGCTCATGAAAAAATGGATCGTCAGCCCGGCCGTTGGCCTCATCATCGCCGCCCTGTTCATCGGCATCTTCAACATGACGGTGCCGGTAGCGTTCGGCATGACCGGCTATAATGAGCGCTTCGAGGGCGACAAGCTGCTGGTGGACGTGTGGGGCTTCAAGCTCAAGGACTGCGATCCGTACCCTGGCAGCTACGAGGGTCTGGCGCGCAATGGCAATGCGCTGCGGCCGGTGCCCTTCCACTTCGTTGACGACAAGACGCCGGACAGCTCCAAGCCCGTAAGCTGGTTCGGGATGCAGTATTTCGGGACGTGGGCATGGGACGTGTCCGCCTATCCCGAGACGCCCGCGGTGCAGATGAATATGGCCCATGTCTGCGGGGACCGCGTGGTGGACACGGTGCTTGGCCCGTTTGAGGTGCCGCCCCGACCGGCTTAGCCGGTTTACCCGTTTATGCGGAATCCCCGCTAAACCTGCTCAAATTCACTGCCGATATACCCAGCCCGCGCTGCCCTTGATTGGGTGGCGCGGGTTTTCTTGCGTCTAGGCCATGTCGCTCGGCGCGGTTCCACCCGCAGCCTCCAGCCGCTCCTCCAGTTCGCCGATGTAGGACTGGACTGCTCCGACCGGGCTGGTGCAGGACTTGTGCCGCTCAGGGACGGAAGCGCGCAGAAGCCGATCCCACTTCGCCAAGGTCTCTTCTGCGGTCTCTGCTCTCTCGCTCATCACCGTCTCCTATCCCATCTTCAACGCCGCATAGAGCAGGACCCCGACGACCAGCACGAAGCCAACCCACTCCCAGCGCTGATTGTATCGGATCCTCATCTGGCCCTCACCGGAAAATCTCGGCGACGATAAACCATGATCCCGGCCACAGCGCGAGGGTGACGACGAGGCCAAGGGCGACCCAGAGATATGGCACGAGGCGGGTCATCGCCCCGGCACCTTCGCCTGCACGATCATCACGATGTCTCGGCTGCCGCACCCGGAGCACTTCACCGGCGCACTCCACTGGATGAAGACCTGGGCGCGGCCCCAACGCCGTATGGCCTCATCCAGATCAAGGCCGAGCTTCCGATTGCAGGCGTTGCAGTACCACGCCAACCCCATCTCCTGGTCGGCCAATTTCCCCAGGGTGTCGACCTTGTTCTGGTCGGCAAGTGGGCTGTCGGCCACCATCGCCACGCTCCCGGCCGCGGGCCTGTCGCAACGCCTTCGCAACGAGTTCGCAACGCATCACCAGGCTCGACTATCAAGATGTTGAAAAGTCTGGTGATCCCGACTGGATTCGAACCAGTGACCCTCAGATTAGGAATCTGATGCTCTATCCTGCTGAGCTACGGGACCGACCGCGCGCAACCTAGTCGAAGGCGCAGGGTTCGCCAAGTCTGCTTGCGTCGCTCTCGCGCCGCGGGGTTGCGGATCATCGCACCTTGGGATCGGCCTGGGCGACGAGCAGCGCCGTGCCTTGGCGGATCGTCACGGCGATCGGCCCCAGCGCTTCGTTCGACTGTGTGAGGATCGAGTGGAATGGCAGGTCGACACCGTCGAGCGGCCATTTCGCGCCGGAGATCGTCAAGCCGGAAAGATCGGAGAATTTCAGGATCGAGAACTGCGTGCCGGGGGCAAGATCGAAGGAGCGACGGTCCGGTCCAAGCGGCCAGGCGCGTTCGATCCCGTCGAACAACTCCACGCCGACGCCGCGGGCGGCATAGCGCAGGGCCAGGATCAGGTGTGCGAAGGCGTGGTCGCTGCGCGGGCCGCCGAGCGCACCGACCAGAAGGACGCCGGTCGCGCCACGCGTCAGCGCCGCCTCGATGGCGATCTCGCCGTCGGTCATCGCCTTGTCGCGGGGATAGGGTTCGCGGGGCAGGCTGGTCAGTTCGATCGCCGGCCGCGGCGGGCTGGAATCGAAATCGCCGACCCAGAGTTCCGGCGTCACCTGCAGCTCAGCGGCATGACGCAGGCCGTCATCCGCGGCGATGACCCGCGTGCCCTTCACCGCATCGATCAGCGCAGGGGTCGGGGCGATATGGCCGGCAAGGAGAATGGAAAAGCGCGACATCGCGGCTCGCCTACAGCATCGGGCCGCAAACGCCAATCGGCTGCCGCGACATTGCTTTTGGATCGCCGGCGAGGGTATGGCCTGCCTGCCGCGCCGGCGCGCAGCCTGGCGGTCCGACGCGAGAGCTCGACGTAGGTGCAACGGCAGAGATGCCCCTTGCTCAAGAGGCGCGGCCGCCCTTGCCGGCAAGCGGTGTGACCTCTAAGTCTTCCCATGCTCACACGGGGTGCCTTCGGGCTGAGAGGCGCATGCCGACCCGTCGAACCTGATCCGGCTCATACCGGCGGAGGGATGCGGGCGTCGGCGGGTGTCTCGCGGATGCTTTCGTTTCGAAGGCCGCCGTATCGAAAGGCACCACCATGGCCCGACCTGTCTCCTCCTCGCCTCTGTCCATTCGCCATCTCGGCGTTTGCGCGGCCGCCCTTCTGGCCGGTGCGAGCAGCGCGGTCGCCCAGGCCGACAAGCCGGTGCTCACCGTCTATACCTATGAGAGTTTCACGCCCGAATGGGGGCCGGGCCCGAAGATCGAGGCGGGCTTTGAAGAGGTGTGCGCCTGCGACCTGCAGTTCGTCGGTCTCGAAGACGGCGTCGCGATCCTCAATCGTCTCAAGCTCGAAGGGCCCTCGACCCAAGCCGATATAGTCCTCGGCCTGACCACCGATCTCATCCCAGAGGCCAAGGCGACCGGCATGTTCGCGCCGAGCGGGGCGGATCTCTCGGGGCTCGACGTGCCGACCGGCTTCTCGGACGACATCTTCGTCCCCTACGACTATTCCTATCTCGCCTTCGTCTACGACAGCGAGGCGATTGCCGAACCACCGGCGAGCCTCGACGATCTGGTCAATGGCGATCCCGAGGTGAAGATCGCCATCGAGGACGCGCGGACCTCGACGCCCGGCCTCGGCATGATGCTGTGGATGAAGAAGATCTATGGCGACGAGGCCGCTGCCAAATGGGAGCAGCTGTCGAAGCGCATCCTGACCGTGACGCCGGGCTGGAGCGAGGCCTATGGCCTGTTCACCAGCGGCGAGGTGCCGATGGTTCTCAGCTACACGACATCGCCCGCCTACCACATGATCGAGGAAGACACCGACCGCTATCAGGCCGCGGCCTTCGCGGAGGGCCACTACCTGCAGATCGAGGTGGCGGCAATGCTGAAGACGACCGAGACAGCCGAACTGGCGACGCGCTTCCTCGACTACATGCTGACCGCCGAGGTGCAGTCGCTGATCCCCACCACCAACTGGACGTTGCCGGTCGCGGACGGCATCGATCTGCCGGAGGCGTTCGGCCGCCTGGTGCAGGTGGACACGCCCCTGATGATCGATCCGGAAACGGTGGCGGCGAACCGCAAGGCGTGGACGCAGGAATGGCTCGAAGCGATCGGCCGCTGACGATCGAGCGCGCGTCCCGGTGAGGCATTCATGACCGGTGCTGCGGATCGTGCCTGGCGGATCGGCCTCGGCCTCGGCGCTGCCGGCATCCTCGTGGGCTTCCTGGCCGGCGCCTTCGTCGTGCTTATCCTTGCGACGGGCGCCTCGCCAGATTTCCGGGCGGTGGCCGGCGATCGCTATCTCCTCGGGGTCGTCCTGTTCACGCTCGAGCAGGCGGTGCTATCGACGCTCCTGTCGGTGGCAGGGGCCATCCCCCTGGCGCTGACCCTGCATCGTGCCCGCTTTCCCGGTCGCCGTGCAGTGCTGCGCCTGTTCCTCCTGCCGCAGGTGTTGCCCGTGCTGGTCGGCGCGCTGGCGATCCTCACCATCTGGGGTCGCAACGGCCTCGTCTCGGACGCTCTTGCGACGATCGGACTGGCGCGGCTCGACATCTATGGTCTCTCGGGCATCCTGATCGCCCACGTCTTCTTCAACCTGCCGCTGGCCGCCCGGCTGATGCTGGCCGGGCTCGACCGCGTGCCGGCCGAGAGCTGGAAGCTCGCCGGGCAATTGTCGCTGAGCCCGCTGGCCACGTTCCGGCTTGTCGAATGGCCGGCCCTGCGCGGTGCGCTGCCGGCGGCCGCGAGCCTGATCTTCATGCTCTGCGTCACCAGCTTCACTCTGGTTCTGGTTCTGGGCGGCGGACCCGGCGCCACGACGCTGGAAGTCGCGATCTACCAATCGCTGCGCTACGACTTCGATCCCGGCCGTGCGATCACGCTGTCGCTCGTCCAGATCGGCCTGACGGCGATCGTCCTGTGGCTGGCGACCCGGCTTGGCGGCGATGTCGCCGCCGGTTTCGGCCTGGGCGGCCGTGCGCTGCGCTACGATCGCCGCAGTCCTGCCCGGGCCGTGCTGGACGCGCTCGTGCTGCTCCTCGGCATCGGCTTCGTCCTGGCGCCATTCGTCGCCGTGGTGGTGCACGGCCTGGAAGCGGACCTGGCGCGGTTGCTGGCCGATCCAGCGGTCCATCGTGCCGCGATCACCAGCATTGTCATCGCGACGGCTGCCGCGCTTCTTGCGATGACCGTCTCGCTGGCCATCGTCCTCGCCACCGAGGCGCTGCGCAACGCGCCGGCGGACCGGCTGACCCGACGCAGGCAGGCGCTTGGCAACGGTTTGGAGACGACGGCCAGTCTCGTGCTCGTCGTTCCCCCCATCGTGGTCGGGGCCGGCTGGTTCCTGGCGCTGCGGCAGGTCACCGACGTCTTTGCCGCCGCGCCCTATGTCGTGGTTGCCACCAACGCGGCGATGGCCGTGCCTTTCATCGTGCGCATCGTCGGGCCGGCGCTGGCGGCAGCCAACCAGGCGACCGGCCGGCTGGCCGACAGCCTCGGCCTTGCAGGCCTGTCGCGGCTGCGGGTCGTGGACTGGCCGGTCCTGCGCGCGCCTGTCGCGCTCGGCTTTGCCTTCGCGCTGGCGATCTCGCTCGGCGATCTCGGCGCCATCGCCCTGTTCGGCAGCCAGGACCTGGTCACCTTGCCCTATCTCCTGCTGCAACGCATGGGCAGCTATCGCACGGCCGACGCGGCCGGACTGGCGCTGCTCCTCGGCATCCTGTGCCTGTCACTGATGGCGCTGGCCGAGCGCGGTCTTGCACGAAGGGACCATCCGGCATGAAGAAGGCCCTCGTCCTCGACGATGTCCGCTTTGCCCATGGCGGCAGCGAGATGCGCTTCGATCTTGCGGTGGAGGCCGGCGAATGGCTAGCGGTCATCGGTCCGAGCGGTGCCGGCAAGTCGACGCTGCTCGACCTCGTCGCGGGATTCGCTGCGCCCTCCGCCGGCACGATCGCCATCGACGGACGCGCGATGGCGGGTGTCGCGCCGGCGGAACGCCCGCTTAGCATCGTCTTCCAGGACAACAATCTGTTTCCCCATCTCGACGTCTTCCGCAATGTCGCCCTCGGCATCGCCCCCGATCTCCGGGTGGCTGCTGCCGATAGACGCCGCGTCGAGGCGGCTCTGGACGCGGTCGGGCTGGCGGGCTTCGGAAAGCGGCGTCCGGCCGAGATGTCGGGCGGCGAAAGGCAACGCGTGGCCCTGGCGCGGGTCTTCCTGCGGGATCGGCCGCTTCTCCTTCTCGACGAGCCCTTCGCCGCACTTGGCCCTGCTCTTCGCCGCGAGATGCTGGCGATCCTGACCGAATTGCGGGTAGGGCGCGCGGATCCGCCGGCGATCGTCATGGTCACGCACCATCCCGAGGATGCTGTCGGCCACGCCGACCGGACGGCATTTCTGGACGCCGGCGAGATCGCGGCGATCGGGCCGACGCGTACTTTGTTGGCCGGAGACGGCGATCCGCGGGTGGCACGCTATCTCGGCACTCTGGCGCCCGGGGAACGACCTTGACCCCGACCGACAAGAGACCGGCCGGCTAACTTCGCGACTGACGTATTTCCGGCGGATTTTACCGATAGCGGACAGGGGAAGGCACGAGGCAAAGCGGCGGCGCTTTTTCGTAATCTGTTGCTGATCGATCCTAACCCGTGTGACAGCGGTTCGGATAAGCCTTGAGTCTCGGGAAGCGAAGCGGTTCTGTGGGGGCGACGATCGCAGCGATGGCAATGAACTCCGGTCCTGGTCGTGCGGGACGCCTTGTGCGCCGCATGATCGGCGGTGTCGCGCTCGGCGCGTTGCTGGCGACCGGCGCCTGCACCACGATCGAAGCGGGGCTGGATGGGCTATCGCCCGCCAGCAGCAGCGTGCAGGCGGGATATGCCGCGACGCGTCGTCCGATCACCTTCGAGAACGTCCAGCGCAGCGATCCGCAATCGGTCATCGGACGCTCCCAGCACCCCAAGATCCTGGCGGCCTATGGCGGCGCCTATTCCGATCCCAAGCTGGAGCGGACGCTGGCCACCATCGTCGGCAAACTGGCTGCCCAGACCGACGATCCGAACCGCGCCTATCGCATCACCATCCTGAACTCGCCCAACGTCAACGCCTTCGCGCTGCCGGGCGGCTACGTTTACATCACCCGTGGTCTCGTGGCGCTGGCCAATGACTCGGCCGAGGTGGCTGCAGTGATCGGCCACGAGATGGCGCATATCACCGCCAATCACGGCATCGAGCGCCAGCAGCGCGAGCAGGCCGCCGAGATCGCCAGCCGGGTCGTCAGCGAAGTGCTGGCGGGCGAGCCGGCCGGGCAGGTCGCCCTGGCGCGCGGCAAGCTGAGCCTTGCCCAGTTCTCGCGTCAGCAGGAGCTGCAGGCCGACATTCTCGGCATTCGCCACATCGCCAAGGCCGGTTTCGATCCGTTCGCCGCAGCGCGCTTCCTGCAGGCGATGGATTCCTATGCCAAGATCCGCACGGCGTTCCAGGCCGGCGATCCCGAGCTGGACTTCCTCGCCTCGCATCCGTCGGCGCCGCAGCGCATCGATCTCGCCAACCGCCATGCGCGCGAATACGGCCAGCCGGGTACGGGGACGACCGATCGCGACCGCTATCTGGCGGGCATCGACGGCATGCTGTTCGGCGATTCCGCCGTCGAGGGATATGTCCGCGAGCAGCGATTCTATCATCCCGGGCTCGGCATCACCTTCGAAGTGCCGAAGGGCTTCGTCATCGACAACACCGCCGAGGCCGTGCTGGCGAGCGGCCCCAACGACACAGCGATCCGGTTCGATGGCGTCGCGCTGCCCAAGACCACCGGCCTCGTTGACTACGTCAACAGCGGCTGGATCGGCGGGCTCGACCCGTCGAGCATTCGCGCCTTCAAGATCGGCAATCTCGACGCGGTGTCGGCCCGGGCCGAGGGCGGTGAATATGTCTTCGACGTCACCGTGGTGCGGGTCGGCGGACAGGTCTATCGCTTCCTGACGGCCGTGCAGGCGAGTTCCGCCGGCACGGCGGCCGGGATCGCGGGCAAGGTCGCGAACTCGTTCCGGCTTCTCTCGACGGCGGAGAAGGAGAGCCTGAAGCCGCTGCGTATCCGGATCGTCACGGCGTCGGCCGGCGACAGCACGGCTTCACTGGCCGCCCGCATGGTTGGCGTCGAGGGAAAGACGGCGATGTTCCGGCTGCTCAACGATCTCGATGCGAATGAGAACGTGAAGCCCGGCACGCGATACAAGATCGTCGCCGAGTAGCTGGTCGGCCACGAGGCGCCAGACTGCGATCCAACGAAAAAGGGGCGCCCGATCGGGAGCCCCTTTTTCGTTCGAAGTGATGCTGGCGATCAGCTCACATAGGCACTGCGGTCGGCGTTGGTCTCGAGCAGCGCGGCGCGCAGCTTTTCCAGCGCACGGGTCTCGATCTGGCGCACCCGCTCCTTGGAGATGCCGAGCTTGGTGCCCAGCGCTTCCAGGGTTGCGCCGTCGTCCTGCAGGCGGCGCTCGCGGATGATCTTCAGCTCGCGCTCGGACAGGACGTCGAGGGCACTGTGCAGCCAGGTCACGCGACGCTCGTCGTCGATCGACACGGAGACCATCTCGTCCGGCAGGGGCGAGTTCGACACGAGGAAATCCTGTCGGTCGGCGCTGCCGGATTCGTCTTCCATCAAGGGGGCGTTGAGGGAGGAATCAGGGCCGGACAGCCGCGAATCCATCAGCGCCACGTCGCCCTCCGACACCTTCAGTGCCGTCGCGATTTCCTTGTACATGGCGCTGCCGGTCACGCCGCCGTCGGCGCCTTGGCTGAGCCGTGCCCGCAGCCGGCGCAGATTGAAGAAGAGAGCCTTCTGGGCGGAGGAGGTGCCGCCGCGAACGATCGACCAGTTGCGCAGGATGTAGTCCTGGATCGATGCCCGGATCCACCACGTCGCATAGGTCGAGAAGCGCACTTCCCGCTCCGGCTCGAACCGTGCCGCGGCCTCGAGAAGACCGACATGGCCTTCCTGGATGAGGTCGTTCATGGCGAGGCCGAAATGGCGGAACTTGGCGGCCATCGAGATGACGAGGCGCATATGGGCGGAGGTAATCTTGTGAAGGGCTTCCTGGTCGCGCTTTTCCTTCCAGCGCACCGCCAGTTCGTACTCTTCTTCGCGCTGCAGGTACGGGGCGGACATGGCCGCGCGGATCAGCGTACGGCGAGCGGACTGTGACTTCATCGGTTACCCTCCGGTCAAGCTTATGAGGCGCTGTGGCCTACCGAGCGAGGCTGCTTGCGGGTTCACGCGTCGGTGTTCATGAAACACGGACTGGCCGCAAACGTTCCCGGAGGGGAAAACTTTTTTGGCTTAGGTAGCGGAGGTGCCGTATTCGGCAAGGGAACCGGGCCGATGGCGACCGGCGCGCAAGATCGCGCAAAGGCGATCAGGATCGCCGTGCGCTGAGCCTATGCCAGTTTGCGCGCAGAGGCAACGATGGCGCTCGGGGCCCTGCGCCACAAGAAAGGCCGGCGCACCTTGCGGTGGCCGGCCCGGCTTCGTCCGTGGACGAAAGGTAGGTCGAAGGTGGCCTCAGGCGGCCTTTTCCTGTTCGTCGGTCTCGCCGGTGGCAGCCGCCGGTGCATCGGCCTCGCCTTCGGCTTCCGCTTCTTCCTCACCCTTGGCGACGCGCTTCGGGCCCTTGTTGAGGTTGAGCTCGATCAGCTGCACAGCCTCGGTCTCGGAGACCTCGTTGACGGCCGCGAGTTCGCGGGCCATGCGGCCGAGCGCGGCTTCGTAGAGCTGGCGTTCGGAATAGGACTGCTCGGGCTGGCTGTCGGCGCGATAGAGGTCGCGGACCACTTCGGCGATCTGGATCAGGTCGCCCGAATTGATCTTGGCATCATATTCCTGGGCGCGGCGGCTCCACATGGTCTTCTTCACGCGGGCGCGGCCCTGCACGACCTTCAGCGAGCGCTCGACGAAGTCCGTTTCAGAGAGTTTGCGCATGCCGACGGATTCGGCCTTGGCGACCGGGACCTTCAAGCGCATCTTGTCTTTCTCGAAGTCGATGACGAAGAGCTCGAGCTTCATGCCCGCTACTTCCTGCTCCTCGATCGCTACGATCTGGCCGACGCCATGAGCCGGATAGACGATGCTCTCTCCGGTCTTGAAACCCTGGCGGTTGGAAGCCTTCTTCTGACTGCTCATACGCTTTTTTAAACTCCCTGTTGTGCCTGGCCGCGGCAGCCGCTAGACACGGGTGGCGGCGCAGGCGCCGCCGTTTGCTTGGGGCCCGGTGGTACTTGCCGGACCGCAGTCGATCGGTGTATTCGCCTCCCGTGTTCCCGCATGAGCGCCGCATGGACCGAGCGGTCGCAAGCGGACGGACATTCTTCTCGGTAGGGGAAGCATCCTTTTCGGACAGGCCCGAGAGCGCTGGACGGCGTCAAGAGCTGGCCATGAGGCCGACTGTGTGACGACCCTACACCAATCTGACGAAAAATTCAAGGTTTCTGCCACTTAGGCGGTCGTTCGTCGCGGCGCAGCATCCGCGCGGCGCGATTCGCGCCCTGCTACGTCGTGCGGGTTCCATCCACCTGTCTGCGACGCAGGCATCGGCGGGGTGGGCGCGGCCTTCAGTTCCCCTTCGGCGAACCCGGTACCATGTGCACCTCCTGGCGAAAGTGCAGGTATTGCGGATCGAAGTCGCCGACATGGGCGAAGGCGGACCAGTCCTTGATCGTCATGCGGGAACGTTCCCGCTCGATCAGGTTCTCGGCCTTGAATTCCTGCAGCACCCGGTTCACCGTCACGACGGTGAGGCCAAGCGCATCGGCCAGTTCGTGCTGGGTCAGCGGGAGATGGTAGACGAGGTCCGGCGCGAGCTGCACCGCCCGCAGCCTGACCGCGAGTTCGCAGAGAAGATGCGCGGTGCGGCTCTTGCCGGACAGGCGGCCGAGCCCGACGATCCATTCACGGAAGATCGCGCCGTCGATCAGTGTTTCGAGCCACAGGGCGGCGGCGACATTGGGCCGCTCCCGGCAGAGGTTCCAGACGGCCTTGTGGGACACGAACCCCACGCGCGAAGGGGTCGTGGCGGCGAAACTGTGGTCCATCCGGCGGATATGCAGGCTGTGCAGATCCGGAATATCACCCGGGACGTTGAAGGCGATGATCTGCCGGCGGCCATCGCGAATGTTGCGATAGCGATAGGTGAAGCCTTCGATGAGGATACAGCAATGGGAGACCGTCTCGCCTTCGCTGACAATGTCCGTGTCGGCAGCGACGTCGCGAACGGCGATGGGCAGGGCCGACAGCGCTGCGCGGTCATCGTCGTTCAACTCCGCGATCATGTCGAGGCGGGTGATCAGCTTTCGATGGGCGTCAGTCGCCAATGCACATCCTTCCATTCCGTCGAGAGTGAGGACGATGGCATTCCGTGCCACAGCCTCATTCTGCTTGACCGACACCTTCGGCATGACAGGCAAATGGTTTGCCTGCAAGACACGCTGCCCGCTGCCTGGGATGGTTGCATCATGCAATGGTGATGACGGGCGATCTACCCGTCTGGAGTAGGCAAATCGTTGCCCGGATACCGGACATTAACCGTTTCGAACAAAATTACCGGCATAGTCGAACGAGTTCAATGATCCGATTGACCGAGCGCTGTGGCCCATCTTGACCTCATCCTAGTGCTGCTGAACGGGCTTGGCCTGATGGCGCTGATCGCCCTGGCGTTCGGTACCATCGAGCGCCTGATGTCGGACCCGGCGCTGAAGCGGTGGCTGCATGCGCCTGTGTTCGCGATGGGCACCGTCGCCGCGATGCTCTCTCCTGCTCATCTCGCCGACGGCATCATCGTCGATACACGCTGCGTCATCGTCGCCTTGGCGGGAGCGTTCGTCGGCTGGCCCGCGGCGCTGGTGGCAGGCCTCGCCGGTGCGATCTACCGGTTGGGGCTGGGCGGTGCTGGTGCGCCCGTCGGCGTCGCCACGATCGTGCTGGCCGCCGGCGTCGGACTGATCTGGGGCCAACTGTACCGGCACGGCCAGACCGCGCGGCGTCGTCATCTCGTCGTGCTCGGCCTGCTCGTATCGGCTCATATCGGGTTGTTCGTCCTGCTGCCGTTGCCGGATCCGCTGGGTTTCACCCTGAACCTGATCCCCTTCGTGGTGCCGACCTATGTCGCGGGCGTCTTCGTGATGGGGTCGATGATGCAGCGGGAGACCCGCATGATGCGGCGCGAACAGAGCCTCGAGGTGGATGCCTTCACCGATGCCCTGACCGGCTTGGCGAACCGTCGGGCATACGACGCGCTGATCGCGGAGGAACTGGCACAAGGACGCGGCGCCGATATCGGCGTGTCGCTGCTCGTCGTGGATTTCGATCATTTCAAGCAGGTCAACGATACTTACGGACACGAGACCGGCGACGAGGCGTTGAAGGCCGTCAGCCGCATCCTGCGGTCCTGCGTACGCGAAGGCGACTATGTCTGCCGCCATGGCGGCGAGGAATTCACTGTGATCCTGCCGCAGACCGGACTGCCGCAAGGCCGGCGCACGGCCGAGCGCATCCGGCACGCCATCGAGACGGCATCGCTGATCGCCGGTGACCAGAACCTGTCGCTGACGGTCAGCATCGGCGTTGCCGGAGCGCCGCAGCATGGCGACGATCCAAATACGCTGTATCGCTGCGCCGATGCGGCGCTCTACGAAGCCAAGAGCGCAGGCCGCGACCAGGTGGTTGTGTATGGGCGCCCTCAACTGCGCGAGATCGTGTCGCTCGACGAAAGAGAGGGCCTGGCGCTCGCCAGCTGACGCATTCTCCTGCCGATAACGGCCTGAAGAAAGGCGGCGCCCCTTAGCTTCGGGCGAGGGCGGCCTCGGCGAGGCGCTGCCAGTAGCTGGCGCCGAAGACGAGAGCGTCGTCGGCGAAGTCGTAGCTGGCGCTGTGCAGGCTGGCGCTGTCGCCATTGCCGATGAAAACGTAGGCTCCGGGGCATTTTTCCAGCATGTAGGAAAAATCCTCGCCGGCCATCAACGGCGGCGCCGCCGCATCCACCGCATCGGCCCCGGCGATGTCGGCGGCGATCCCGGCGCAGAACTCGGCCTCCGCCGCGTCGTTGATGGTGATCGGGTAGTTGCGATCGTAGTCGACCCGCACATGCGCGCCATGGGCGGTGGCGATCCCCTGCGCGATCTCGCGAATCCGGGCTTCGGCCAGTTCCCGCAGTTCGAGCGACAGCGCCCGTACCGTTCCAGACACGATTGCCTCGTCTGGGATCACATTGTGGGCGAAGCCGGCATGGAACTGGGTGACGGAGACGACCAGCGACTGCAGCGGATCGGCATTTCGCGCGACGATCGCCTGCAGCCCCTGGACAATGGCCGCGCCGACGACGATGGGGTCGACCGTGCGATGGGGGAGGGCGGCATGGCCGCCGCGCCCCTCGACGGTGATCGCGAACTCGTCCGTCGAGGCCATGATCGGACCGCCCCGCATGCCGAACCGGCCGACCGGCATGCCCGGCAGATTGTGCATGCCGTAGACGCGGCTGAGCGGCAGTCGCTCAAACAGCCCGTCATCGATCATCGCCTTGGCCCCGGCGCCGCCTTCCTCTGCAGGCTGGAAGATCAGCGCTACCGTCCCGTCGAAGGCACGTGTTTCGCAAAGGCTGCGGCCGGCGGCGAGCAGCATCGTCGTATGGCCGTCATGGCCGCAGGCATGCATCATGCCGGGCACCTTGGACGCATAGGCGACGCCCGTCTCCTCGGTGATCGGCAGCGCGTCCATGTCGGCGCGAAGGCCGATCATCGGCCCGTCCGCACCGCTGCGGCCGTGCACCAGACCCACGACACCCGTCCGGCCCATTCCGGTGATCACCTCGTCGCAGCCGAAGTCGCGCAGCTTGCCGGCAACGAACGCCGCAGTCTCGTGGACCTCGTAGAGCAGTTCGGGACGCTGGTGCAGGTGCTGGCGCCAGCCGGCGATCTCCGGTTGAGCATCCGCGATTCGGTTGTTGACAGGCATGGGCGACTTTCCGACTCTCTGGTTCGGACCTACAAGGGAATGCGAGGTCGATGCGTCAACCCGGCATTGCCATGCTTGGGACACAGCCCAAGGTTAGGCGCCCGTCTGCTTTATCGGATCGACGAAAAACGGCAGCCTGACCGCAATCAATGAAGGAATCCAGCGTGAAGACGCGCGCGTCCCGACCATTTCCCGTTTTTCCCCTCGTTTGCCTTCTGGCGCTTGTTCTCGCTGTCGTGCCCTTGGCCGGCGATGCCGCACGGGCCCAGGCAGCGAAGGTCGACGCAGCCGCGACGGATACGGCGCCGCCGATGGCCTCGATCGTCGTGGACGTGGCGACGGGCAAGGTCCTGTCGCAGCAGCATGCGACCGAACGGCGCTATCCGGCTTCGACGACGAAGCTGATGACGGCCTATCTGGCGCTGAAGGCGCTTCGCGAATCCCGGCTGTCGCTCGACTCGCCGGTGATCGTCACGCGACGTTCTGCCGCCGAAGCTCCCAGCAAGATGGGGTTCAAGCCGGGCTCGGTGATCCGTCTGGACTTCGCCCTGCGGATGATGCTCGTGAAGTCGGCCAACGACATTGCCTATGCCATCGGCGAGACGGTCGGTGGATCGATGGACGAGTTCGTCTCGATGATGAACGATGCCGCCGCGCAACTCGGCATGCAGGACACCCGTTTCATCAACGCCAACGGCCTGCCGGGGGAAGGACAACATACCTCCGCCAAGGATCTCGCCATTCTGGGTGTTGCGATCCGCCGCGAATTCCCGGCCTTCGCCGATTATTTCGGTACGGAGGCGATCTCCAACGGCACGGCCATCTTGAAGAACGGCAACAAGTTGCTCGGTCGCTTCGACGGCGCCGATGGCATGAAGACCGGTTACATCTGCGCCTCGGGCTTCAATCTCGTGTCGTCCGCGACCCGCAACGGCCGCACGCTCGTGGCGGTAGTGATCGGTGCAAACGGCACCATTCCGCGCGAACGGCTGTCGGCCGAAATCCTCGAGGCGGGCTTTGCAACCGATCCCGCCTCCGTCGACATCCGGGTGGACGAGTTGCCGGTCGCATCCAGCACCGAGCCGCTGGATGTCTCCGACTACATCTGTTCGGCAGAAGGCCGCACGGCGCGGGCCAACGAGCGCGTGGAGGAGCGCGATCGCGAGGAGACCTTCGGCTCTCCCTACCTGCGCGATCTCGACCGCTCGCCGGTAGTCTTCCGGGTCAGTCTCGGCGGCGCCGCCGGTAACGCAATCGCAGAGCCCGGCATCTCGATCATCTCCGCCTATGGCATTCCGCTGCCGACCCCACGCCCCGACTATACGCCGGCGCCGGCCGCCGAAGTCGATGCGACGCCGCAAGTGCCGGCACCAGCCGATGCGCCCGTGCCGGCGGCACCCTCCGGGGAGGCGGTCGAGGCCGACGAGAAGGAAGTGGTCGTAGAAGCCACCGGCTCGGGGGATGTCGACGGGCCGAGCACGGATCTCGGGGTCGATCGAGACGGCAAGACCTCACGGCTCGCCATCCGGCGTGACGACACTGGCGATCTGCGCAAGGCGACGACGGCGCCGGTGCCGAGCGCCGCAGAACGGCCGGCAAACTGACCCGCGCCCCGATCCGCCTTACCGTCCTCACCGGCTTCCTCGGTTCCGGCAAGACGACGCTACTCAACCGCCTGCTTGCCGAGCCGGCGGTCACGAACACGGCCGTCGTGGTCAACGAATTCGGCGAGGCGGGCATCGACCAGCTTCTGATCGAGACCGCGTCCAGCGATGGTGTGATCGAACTGTCGGACGGATGCCTGTGCTGCAGCGTGCGCGGCGAACTCGTCGAGACCCTTATCGAACTGGCGGAGCGCCCCCGGCCCGGCGGCGAGGCGCCTCTCGAGCGGGTGATCGTCGAGACGACGGGGCTTGCGGACCCGGCACTGATCCTGGCGTCGCTGATGGCGCAGCCGGCGCTGCTCGAGGCTTATGTCCTCGATGGCGTGATCGCCGTCGTGGATTGCCTTGCCGGGAGCCGCAATCTTGCCGAGCGCAGTGAAGCACGCCGGCAGGTCGCCGTAGCCGACCGCGTCGTCGTTACCAAGGCCGACCTCGCCGACCAGGGCGCGCGGTCTGCGCTCGATGCGGCCGTACAACGGCTTAATCCTGGAGCCGGGCGGGTCGACGCAGGTGATGGCCTGCCCCTGGCCGACCGGCTTCTGCATTGCGGTCTCTACGATCCGGCCACCGGCGTGGTGGATGCCCGGCGCTGGCTGGGGCTCGCAGATGATGCCGAAGTCCGGTCGGAGGCGAATTGCGATGGCGTGCACGCAGACTATGCACACCACGCAGGGCATCACCACCATGGCCCAGGTCACGAACATGCGGGCGACAGCCATCACCATGGCAGCGTCCGGTCGTTCTCGCTGGTCGAAGCAAACCCTGTCGCCTGGGAAGCGGTCGAGGCGTTTCTCGACCTGCTGCGCGCCACGCAGGGCGAGCATATCCTTCGAATGAAGGCTATCGTCCATCTGCGCGAGGCGCCGGATCGCCCCGTCGTCCTGCATGGTGTTCGCGAGTACCAGCATCCCCCGGCGCAACTTGCCGCCTGGCCGCAGGGGACCCGCCGCGAGACGCGCATCGTCCTCATCGGTGAGGCGTTGCCTGAGAATTATGTCCGCGATCTCTTCGCCGCTTTCACCGGCGGCGCGCGCATCGACGCGCCAGATCGCACGGCATTGGAAGACAACCCGCTTGCTGTGCCGGGCTACAGCTTTCCCTGAGCGGCTCGGTCACCGGTCACCTTGCAGCGGGAGGGCTGTGCAGAGAAGCCAAACCGGTTCGATCTTCTTTCGCAGTGGCCTCGATCCTATCTGGTGGCGGTGCCTGAAACCCCCGTTCCCGCAATGAAGGTCCGACATGAGCGAGTATGCGATCGATCCCCAGATCATTGTCGATTTCTGGCGAGATGCTGGACCTGAGCGGTGGTTCGCCAAGAGCGATGCCTTCGATGCGACGATCCGGCAGCGTTTCGGCGATATCTACGAGCAGGCGGCAGCGGGCGACCGCGATGCCTGGATTGAAGAGCCGACCGGGGCTCTGGCGCTAGTCATTCTGCTGGACCAGTTTCCGCGCAACATCTTCCGCAATTCGCCGCAGGCCTTCGCCACCGATGCGAAGGCGCTGGCGATCGCCCGAACGGCGCTTGCCCGCGGCGACGACGGGATCGTGGGTGAGGATCTGAACGCGTTCCTCGCAATGCCGCTGATGCATTCGGAGAATCTCACGGATCAGGAAGCCTGCGTGGAGTGGATGGAAACCATCGGCGGGGCGGGCAACCGCAAGGCCGCTGCCGAGCATCGCGACATCATTGCGCGGTTCGGCCGATTTCCGCACCGAAATGCCGTCCTCGGGCGCCAATCCACCCCCGAAGAGCTCGAGTTTCTTGCCTCAGGGGGATTTTCCGGCTGATTCCGGGTGAAGTCCGTACTTTTTTAAAGTCCTCGGCATATGCCTTGTTAAGCCCCTCCCGCTACTTTGTAGCCGACTACGCATGATGCGTGGCCAGCGGATCAGGCAGGGGCTGCTGAAGGTGACCCATGGTAGCCAAACCCTCGATGAGTGATCTCATCGGCGGACTCCCGCCGATGGCCTCGGTCGTGCCGCTGCACGAGGGCCCGGTGAATGCGACTCCCGAACTCGATCTGACGGTTCCGTTCGGCCGCGTCTCGCGCCATCTGTCGATCTATGCACCGAATGCGGTTTTCGGCCTGATCGACGAACTGGCCCATCTCTCGCGGCGCGCGATCGAACCCAACGTATTCTTCGACCCGCAGTTTCTCGCACCGGCAATGCCGCGACTCGACGACCGCAAGGTGCGTCTCATGGTCGTGCGCGACGAGAAGGGCAGCCGCAGCCGGCTTCGCCTGCTGATGCCTTTCTCGGTCGAGCGGTCGGCCTTTATTGGTGGCGTCGCGACGATCCGTGCCTGGACGCATCCCTTCGGTCCCCTGGGAACGCTGCCGGTGGACGGCGACGATCCTGCCGGCACGCTGTCGAATTTCCTGTCCACCCTGACCGCCCCCGAACTCGGCCTGCCCGACGTGCTCGTCATTCCGGACGTGCGTATCGACGGACCGATGGCCACGACGCTGCTCGCCGCCGCCGCGAAAGCCGGTCTGCCGACGGCCGTCGCCAACCGTGTGTCCCGCGCAGCGCTGATCAAGAGCGCCGACACCGTGCGGCCAAGTCCGCTGTCCGGGCGCCGCCGCCGGGAACTCGCCCGCCAGACCCGTCGTCTGTCGGCAACCGGTCCGGTGTCGCTGGAGACTGCCCGGCAACCCGACGACGTGCGGCTGGCGCTGGAGGATTTCTTCTCGCTCGAGGCAAGCGGATGGAAGGGCCGCGCGCGGACCGCGCTGATCATCGACCGCTACCGGTCCGCCTTCGCCCGCGAGGCGATCAACGCGCTCGCACAGGACGACCGGGTCAGGATCTATACGTTGAAGACAGGCAGTCGCCCCGTGGCGAGCCTCGTCGTGCTCGTCGATCGCGGACAGGCCTACACCTGGAAGACCGCTTATGACGAGGCTTTTGCCGCTACGTCTCCGGGCCAGCAGATCGTCGCCGCCGCGACGCGGGCATTGCTCGCCGATCCCGCCGTCGAGCGTGCCGATTCCTGCACTGTCCCCGACCATTTCGTGATGAACCGCTTCTGGCCCGATCGCATTGCGGTGGGCACGATCGTCGTTGGCTTGACCCCGGAGACCGGGGCGCGCGTCGACAAGGTTGCCCGGGGGCTGGCCTCCATGCGCCGCTCGCGCAATCTCGCGCGCATCATGCGCCAGCGCGTGCAGGGGATGCTGTCCTTCCGCTGACCGGCCTTCAGGCTGCGCTCGCCTTCGCCGCGTCCTGCGCCTCGCGCGCGGCACGATCGCGGAATTCACGCCGCACGATCTTGCCACTTGTCGTCAGCGGCATCGCCTCGACGAAGGCGATTTCGCGCGGATATTCGTGCGCCGACAGACGCTCGCGCACATGGAGCTGGATTGCGCGGGCAAGATCCTCGCCGGGCGCGTGGCCGACAGCGGGGACAATGTAGGCCTTCACGATCTCGGTGCGCAGCGGATCTGGCTTGCCCACGACGGCCGCCATGTGGACGGCCGGATGGGCGAGCAGGCAATTCTCCACCTCTCCCGGTCCGATCCGGTAGCCGGCAGAGGTGATGATGTCATCGTCGCGCCCGACGAATTCGACATAGCCGTCCGCGTCCATTTGTCCCTGATCGCCGGTCAGGAGCCAGTCGCCGCGAAATTTATCGCTTGTCGCCTTGGGGTTCCGCCAGTAGCCGAGAAACATGACCGGGTCGGGCGCGGCGATCGCGATCGTGCCGGTGGCGCCGCGTGGCACTTCCTGGCCGTCGGCATCGACGATCGCCACCTTGTGGCCGGGCACCGGCTTGCCAATGGCCCCGGCGCGGGAGACGCCGAAGGCGGCCGCCGATCCCAGCACCATGTTGCACTCGGTCTGGCCGTAGAATTCATTGACGGTGACACCGAGAATGTCACGCGCCCAGACGAAGGTGTCGGCGGGCAGCGTCTCGCCGGCCGAGCCGACCGTGCGCAAATCGAGCCCGGCGAGCGCCTCAGCATTTGCAGCGCCTTTCATCATCCGCAGCGCCGTCGCCGGCAGGAACGCGTTGCGCACCTTCTGCCGCACCATCAGCGCGAAGGCCGCGGCCGGGTCGAAGCGTTCGCGCGAATAGACGACCGGTACGCCGAGCAGCAGGGACGGGAGCAGCGCGTTGAGAAGACCGCCGGCCCAGGCCCAGTCGGCGGGCGTCCACATCCGGTCGCCGGCCTCCGGCATGTTCTCATGGTGAAAGCGCATGCCCGGCAGATGGCCGAGAAGCACCCGGTGCCCGTGCAAGGCGCCCTTCGGGGAGCCGGTTGTGCCGGAGGTGAAGATGATCATCGCCGGATCGTCCGGCGTGGTCTCGGCGATGGGCGCCATGCCCGCCGCCGCGCGTTCGAGATCGGCGAGTTCGGGCAGGTCGCCTCGCGCTTCCCCGACGGTGACGACGTCGGTGAGATCGGGCAGGGCCCCGGTGATCTCTTCCAGGACCGGCAGGCCGTTCGCGTCGATCACCACCAGCTTCGCGCTGCTGGCATGCAGCCGGAACTCCAGCGCCTCGGGTCCGAAGCGCAGCGCCAGCGGCACGGCGATGGCGCCGAGGCGGTAGACGGCCAGATGGACAATCACCGTTTCGAAGCTCTGCGGAAGGACGATCGCCACCCGGTCGCCGCGCGTCACGCCGCGCGCTGCGAAGGCCGCGGCCAGCCGCGCAGAGCGCCGCGCCAACTCGCCATAGCTCATCGTCGCCGCCGGCTCGGCACCGCGATCCTCGATCAGACAGATCCGATCCGGCGCGTCGCGGGCCCAGGCATCGGCACAGGCCTCGGCGATGTTGAACCTGGCCGGCAAGTTCCAGTGGAACCCGGAATACAAGAGATCGTAGGGGGTGTCGGTGGTCGTCATGGCGTTCCGAGACTGTGCCGGAACATTGGTGCCCCTGGCCGGGATCGAACCAGCACTCCTTGCGGAACGCGATTTTGAGTCGCGCGCGTCTACCAATTCCGCCACAGGGGCGAACGGTTCAGATCCGTTCGTTGGCGGACTATAGCCGCGGCGCCCTTCGGGTCAATGGTCCGTGCATCGGCTTTCGCTGTCCGTTGCGTTCGCCTGCCGATCGTCCTATGCGGGCGACAGGGTCAGCCCCGTTTTGCTTCCACGGACATCCGCCATGCTCCGCCGCCTCTATGACTGGGTCATGTCGCTTGCCGCAACCCGCCATGCCGAGCGCGGCCTGGCCGCGGTCTCCTTCATCGAAAGCTCCGTTTTCCCGATCCCGCCGGATGCGCTGCTGATTCCGATGGTCATCGCCCGGCCACGCAGCTGGGTGCGGATCGGGCTCATCTGCACCGTCGCGTCGGTGCTGGGCGCGTTTCTCGGCTATGCCATCGGCGCCCTGTTCTTCGACCTGATCGGCCAGCCCATTCTGGAGATCTATGGCAAGGCCGACGCCTTCGCCGAACTCAGCGCCCGCTACAACGCCTGGGGCGGCTGGGCCGTGCTCTTCGCCGCGCTGACGCCGTTTCCCTACAAGGTGCTGACCATCTTCTCCGGCGTCACCGGGCTGAACCTCGTCACCTTCACGATCGTCTCGATTGTCGGTCGCGGCCTCCGTTTCTTCTTCGTGGCCTGGCTGTTGCAGCGCTTCGGCGCCCCGATCCAGGGCTTCATCGAGAAGAATCTCGGGCTGCTCTTCACCCTCTTCATGATCCTTCTGTTCGGTGGCTTCGTCGCCGTTCGCTATATGATGTAACGGATGATGGCATGGCACTGACTGACCGCTTCCAGCGCCCGACCGGCTTTCGACAGACGCTGGCTTCCGGCTTCCTCCTCGCCGGGACCGCGATCACGGTCGGCACGGCGCTGCTGTTCCAGTATGTCGGCGGCTACATTCCCTGCGCGCTGTGCCTGCAGCAGCGCATTCCCTACTACGTGGCGATCCCGCTTGCGCTGGTCGCCTTCGTGGCGGCTGCGGGCCGCGCACCGGCGCTCCTGACCCGGCTGCTTCTCCTGGTGATCGGCGTGATCATGCTGGTGTCGCTGTATCTCGGCGTCTTCCATGCCGGTGTCGAATGGGGCTACTGGCCCGGCCCGACAGACTGTGCGCAGGTTGGCGGGGGTGATCTGGGCGGCGGCGACCTCCTGTCGGCGATCGACGCCATCCGGCCGCCCTCCTGCGACGAAGCGGCGGGACGCTTCCTCGGCCTGTCCTTTGCCGGCTGGAACGCGATTGCTTCGGCCCTCTTTGCCGCCATCGCGCTGCGCAGCGCGGTTGCCAAAGCCGATCGCTTCGCCTGAAGCATCCGCCGGGCCTGGCGGGCCGGCGCTCCCCTGAAAGCGAAGCATGTCGACGCTATTCCTCACCCTGTGGCCGCTCTTTGCCCTGATCCTGGCGGGGCTGGGCTTCCGCCGCTCCGGCTTTCCGGGCGAGGGCTTCTGGCCCGCCGCCGAGAAGCTGAACTACTTCGTGCTGTTTCCGGCGCTGCTGTTCTCCAGCCTCGCCAATGCACCGCTGGCCGATCCGTCGATCCTCAAGCTGGCCGGTGCGATCTTCATGGTGCTGGTCGCCGCATCGCTGGTCATGCTCGCCCTGCGCCGGGTCTTCGCCTGGCCCGCCGCCCGCTACGGGCCGATCGTCCAGGGCATTACCCGGTTCAATACCTATCTCGGCCTTGCCATGGTCGCGAGCCTCTATGGTCCCGACGGCCTGGCCCGTGCTGCGGTCATCCTCGCGGTCATGGTGCCGACCGTGAACGTCCTCTCGGTGATCGCACTGACATCGGAGCGCCATACCAGCGCGCGCGAACTGGTCATGCCGGTCCTCCGCAATCCGCTGATCCTCGCCTGCCTCGCCGGCGCGGTCGTGGCGGCGCTCGGGCTGGGCATGCCCTTCGGTATCGATCGGCTGCTCGGCCTTCTGGCCGCGGCCAGCCTGCCGCTCGGCCTGCTTTGCGTGGGGGCTGCCCTTAAGTTGAAGGCCGCGCGGGCCGAGACGACGATCCTAACCGTCAACAGTCTGGCACGACTGATCGCCATGCCGCTGCTGGCCTTCGCCGTCGCCCTGCTGATGGCGCTGCCGCCCCTCGACGGCGCGCTTCTGGTGATCTTCTTTGCTCTGCCGACCGCGCCGACGTCCTACGTGCTGACGACCCAGCTGAAGGGCGACGCGACACTGATGGCGGGACTGGTCACGTTGCAGACGCTGCTTGCCGCCGCCAGCCTGCCGCTGGTCCTGGCGCTGCTCATCTGACCGGGCCGGCCGTTCTGCCGGCCATGTCGGCCGTGGCCATTGCCGCCGCCGCCGCATAGCCGCCTGCCGCGCCGTCGACGAAATGGACGTGGTCGCTGCGGCTTGCGGTGGGGACGAAGCAGGTCATCAGCGCTGCGGACTGACGATGCGTTCCTGTCCGCGCGAGCCCCGCAGCGCGGGCATCGCGCAGGCGCGCCTCGATCCGATCGGCCACTGCGGCGGTGCAGTCGAGGGTCATGCGCAAGCCGTCGTCGAATTTGCGGAAGTCGCTGTTGCGCGCCAGTTCCGAACGGTAGCGCGCCGGATCGAAGGCCCCGACCCGCGTGCCGGTCACGAAGCTGAGATGCGACAGCAGCGTGCGGATGCCGACGGAGAGGCGGGAGGCCCAGAGCGGCAGCCCGGTCATCGCCTTGCGCACCTCCGCCTCGATGGGCAGTCCCGCCGGCGGCCAGTGCAGTTCCGGCCCTTCCGGCGGCACGGGATTGCCGTCATGCCCCTCTTCGACGCCGAGCTCCAGGATGTCGCGGGCCAGAGCCGCGAAGGCGTCGGGGGACGCCTCCGGTCTCGGCAACAGAACCACCGACAGGATGAGGTCCCGGCGCGCTGGGATTTCGGAAAAGCGGCAGGACAGGCCGGCAAGGTCCGGACGGGCCGTCGCCCCGTCTTCCGGTTCGATCCGGAATGCCCCGGCCTTCATCCGCCGTTCGGCCCAGGCGAGCCCACCGCCGGCGAACATCGCATAGGACACGTCGGGCGAGGGGGCGAAGCGGGCGATCTGGACGTCACGGCCGTTGTCGCGGATCGTCGCGACCGGCACCATCGCCACCCGCAAGGACAGGCCGAAGGCGCTTTGCGCCCAGCCCGCAACAGATGCGAGCGCCGCCCTGCCGATCTCGGCCTGTGCGGCAGGCAGGGCGAAGCCGGCACCGTCGCCGCCGAAGACGAAGGGAAATTCGCGGCCGTGAAGGCCGTTCGCCACCGCCGCGATCACCGCCGCGGCAACCGTGTTTACGCGCTTGTAGCCACCCGAGCTGACGGCGTCGGTCGAGCGGACGATATCGGCAACGCCGACGACCCAGTCTGCGGGGAGCGGGCGATAGGCACTGGCATCGCCGAGGCCGAGAATGCTGCTGGAAACGGGAAGGGCTTCGTAGAAGGCAAGGTCGGTGGACGCTGTGCCGCCGTCATCTGGTCCCGTCGCGTCCATTCCGATTCCTTGCCGGTCCCGCATGGGGCTTCTGCCCGTCTGGCAATTATCTAGGCCGCGGTGACCAGAGCCGTCCACGACCGCGCGCGCAAAACCGCGTGACGGGATGGCCGCAAACGATCGGGGCGGCGGACCGGCTTCGGCAGCGCGTAGACCCTTGCGATCGGCCTATTCGGGATCGAGCTCGGAATCCCAGTAGAGATAGTCGAGCCAGCTCTCGTGCAGGAAGTTCGGGGGGAACAGCCGGCCATTGTTGTGCAGGTCGTGGACGCTCGGCTGGAAGGGTGTCTGGTGGGGGAACATCCGGGCGGCTTTCGGCATCAGGCCGCCCTTCTTCAGATTGCAGGGCGAACAGGCCGCCACGACGTTTTCCCAGGTGGTCAGGCCGCCGCGCGAACGCGGAATGACGTGGTCAAAGGTGAGTTCGTGGGGCGAGCCGCAATACTGGCACTGGAAGCGGTCGCGCAGGAACACGTTGAAGCGGGTGAAGGCCGGATAGCGTGCCGGCTTGATGTAGGTCTTGAGGCAGACGACCGAGGGCAGGCGCATCGAATAGGTCGGGCTGTGCACCGCGCGATCGTATTCGGCGAGGATGGTCACCCGGTCGAGAAACACCGCCTTCACCGCGTCCTGCCAGGACCAGAGGGACAGAGGATAATAGCTGAGCGGCCGGAAGTCGGCGTTCAGAACGAGGGTCGGGGATAAGTCCTGAGTAACCGCGATCGTCACAGGTAGTCTTCCTACCTCCCATCGAGAAAAACCAAGCTGGTGCGAGTATCGTGCGCCATCGTGTCGGGTTTGTGAAGCCTCGTCACGCAGGGGACGGCAGGGCCGTCCGGCCGGCATTGCAGCCCCTTGCCGGCGGACGCGACGGAAGATCTGTGGATAAATGCCGCAGCGCGTTACGTCAGCTGGCGGGCGCCGCCTCGCGGCGGGTGATCGCCGCGTAATAGGCCCAGAACAGCCGCGCTGCGACCGAGCGCCACGGCGCCCAAGGCAGTGCGAGCGCTGCCGCATGGCGGGCGCTCGGGCGTGTCTCGTGTCCGAAGGCGTCGGCGAGGGCGACCTGCAGCGCCAGGTCGCCCGATGGGAAGATGTCGGGGTGGCCGGCGCCGAAGAGGAGGTAGCATTCGGCCGTCCAGGGGCCGATGCCGCTCACCGCCACCAGCTCGGCGATCGCGGCGGCGGCCGGCGCCGAGTCCAGCCGGGCGAAGTCGAGGGCGCCGCCATGGACTGCTTCGGCGACGGCCCGCATCGTCCGCTGCTTGGGGCGTGACAGGCCGGCGCGGTGGTAGGCCGCGTCGTCGGCCGTCAGGAAGGCCTGCGGATCGGCGATGTCGAATTCGCGCTCCAGCCGGGCGAAGATCGCCTCGGCGCTGGCGCGGGATACCTGCTGGGCGACGATGATGCGGGCAAGGCCCGGCAGGCCGCCGGGATTGCGGCGCAGCGGCAGGGGGCCGGCGACCGCGGCAATGGCGCCGAGCCGCGGATCGGCGCGCAGCAGCGCGGCCAGCCCCGCCGCGACATCGGCGTCGCTGCGAATGATCCCTGCCTTGCCTGGCACATCCTGCGGCCGCATGGTCTCGCCCGTCTGTCATGGTGCTTGCCAAAAGCGACCGTAGAAGTCGCGCCAAACGAGAGGAAGCCGATTCGATGCAGACAGCGCCCGCCGTTTTCCGTTTTGCCCCGAGCCCGAATGGCGAGCTGCATCTCGGCCATGCCTATTCGGTGCTGGTCAATCACCGGATGGCGCGGCAGGCGGGCGGTGAGTTCCTGCTGCGCATCGAGGATATCGACCAGGCCCGCTGCACGCGCGAATACGAACGCCAGATCGAAGACGACCTGACCTTTCTCGGCGTCGACTGGGACGTGGCCCCGCGCCGCCAGTCGGAGCATTTTGCCGACTATGCCGCCGCGCTGGAAGCGCTGGCCGATGCCGAGCTGATCTATCCGGGCTTCATGTCGCGGGGCGAGATCCGGGCCTTTGCCCAGCGCTACGAAGACGACGAAGCGACGCCCTGGCCGCGCGATCCGGACGGGGCGCCGCTCTATCCGGCGCTCGACCGCGACCTGTCGAGCGGCCAGCGCGAGCGGAAAATGCGCGACGGCGAGCGCTTTGCCTGGCGGCTGGACACGGCCAGGGCGGTCGCCATGCTCGGCACGCTGACCTTCGCGGAAACCGGCCTTGCGCTCGAGGCGGGCGGCGGCGAAATCGTCGCAAAGCCGCTGGAATGGGGCGACGTGGTGCTCGGCCGCATGGAGACGCCGACGAGCTATCATCTGTCGGTGGTGGTCGACGACGCGGTGCAGGGCGTGACCCATGTGGTGCGCGGCCGCGACCTGTTCCCGGCGACCAGTATCCACCGCCTCTTGCAGGCGCTGCTCGGCCTGCCGGTGCCGCGCTACCACCATCACGAACTGATCCTGGGGCCCGACGGCCGCAAGCTGTCGAAAAGCGCCGGCGACACGGCGATCCGCGCCTTGCGCGAGGCCGGGCTCGGCGCCGAGGACATTCGCCGCATGGTGGGCTTGCAGGCCGCGCCGCCGGCCCATGACGTCGGCCGGGACCCTTCGGCCAGACGTTCCGGCTAGCCGCCGCGCAATGGCCGGCCCGCGGACATCCCGGCGCGTCGGCAGCGCCCGCGCGCCAACGCAGGCACGCGATTTCGTCATCCCGCCTGACGGTTCCGCCTTTCGGCGCGGCCGTGGCCCTGCTAACCAGTGGCCGATCCCCATGACAAGAAGGCCGACCCGCCCGTGCAAAGGCTGCTTCCATTCTTTCCGGTCGTCTTCGTCCTGCTCTGGTCGACCGGCTTCATCGGCGCGCGCTATGCGATGCCCTATGCCGAGCCCTTCACCTTTCTGAGCCTGCGCTATGCGCTGGCGCTGGCGATCCTGGGTACGCTGGTGGTCGCCATGCGGGCGCCCTGGCCGGGCCGCTGGCCGGCCATGCACGCGATGATCGCCGGCAGCCTGATCCACGGCGTCTATCTCGGCGGCGTGTTCTTCGCCGTCCGCCATGGCCTCAACGCCGGCATCGCGGCGCTGATCGTCGGGCTGCAGCCGATCCTGACGACGATCCTGGCCGCTAGCTTCCTCGGCGAACGGGTCCGGCCGCGCCACATCATGGGCCTCGGCCTCGGCCTTCTTGGCGTTGCGCTGGTGATCCTGCCGAAGCTCGACGGCGACGGCGCCTATGGCGTCCTGACACTGGGCCCGGTGTTCCTGTCGGCGATCGCCATCTCGGTCGGCTCGGTCTGGCAGAAGCGCTTCGTCGGCGGGGTGGACCTTCGCACCGGCACCGCCCTGCAATATCTCGGCGCCTTCGTGCCGACGCTGATCCTCGCCATGACCGTCGAGACCATGGACGTCACATGGTCGGGCGAACTGGTCTTCGCGCTGGCCTGGCTGACCATCGTCCTGTCGATCGGCGCGGTGTTCCTGCTGCTCTTCCTGATCCGCGAGGGCGCGGTCTCCTCGGTCGCCTCGCTGATGTACCTGGTGCCGGGCGTCACCGCGGTGACGGCCTGGCTGCTGTTCGGCGAGACGCTGACGGCGATCCAGCTCGCCGGGCTGGTGCTGGCCGGGGTCGGCGTCGCCGCCGCCACCCGCGGCGGGCGGGCGCGGGCGATTTCCAAGAGCGTCTGAGACGCCTGAGGCGCGCCCGGCCCGAGGCGCCCGCGCAAACCGGCCCGGCCCAACCGGCCCGGAGGCTGCGACCGATCGCCGGGGCCGCCGCCCTTCGCCTCGGCGGGCGGCATGCCTATATGAGACCCGCACACCCGCAAACCGAACCGCCACAAGGGCCGGCATGTCCGACTTTCTCACCTATATCGCCCTGGCCGTCATGATCGCGACGGCCGGCGTCCTGATCGCCGGCCTGTTCAACATGATGAAGGGCGGCGACGGCAATCGCTCGCAGAAGCTGATGCGCGCCCGCGTCATGCTGCAGGGCGTCGCCGTGATCCTCATCGTCGGCGTGCTGCTGCTCGCCCGCTAGCCGCTCCCGCCCCATCGCCAGGCAGCAATCCCCGGACGGGCGCGCTCGCCCCGGCCGCTGCTGCCACGCGCCCATGCGGCCGCGGCCTCGCGCCCGGACGGGCCGAAGGGATGGAGCAGGCAACGGGACGCCGGAGGCGAACCCCTCGACGGTTTAATGTCATGCGGTTCGCCTCCGGCATCCCGCGCGGCGTCTTGAGCAACCCTTCGGCACGGGGGCCCGCAAGGGCCATCCGTGGCTGCCGGCTCTTCACGCCCGAAGGCGCTCAAGCGGACCGTTCCGCAGCCCCCTCGTAATGGGGGACGGTCCGGCGGTGCGAAGGGCCGTCCGGGCCGGGGCTCCTCCGGAAGAAGCCCCGTCGCGGACGCCGCCCGCCAGCCCCCGAACGATCCCGGTGATCATTCGCGCCCGTTCCGTGGGCCAGCGGTGAGGGGAGTATGGGGGAGGGGCGAGGGGTGGGGATAAGTTTTGGGTGGGTGTGAGGAAGCGCACAGTCCACAAAAGTGAAGCGACAATGCTCCATGCAACTGATCGAAACTGTCATAGCTTCGATCGTAACCGACATTCAGCCCAACTTATCCAACGAAGTAAGTAGCGCATCGAACATCGCAGGAAGTGCCTCGTCCGGTGCCAGTGTGTCTGATACGATCGGGTGAATGCCCCTACTTGCCAAAACTCGCTCTTGGACCGGATCCGGCCGTAGGAGAAAAATGAAGCAAGGGGGGCGCTGAGTTAAAAAACCCGCGTCCTCCCAAGTTTTATGGAGCCGATAAAGGAGAAGTCTCATATTAAGGTCGCTCAAGCTGTACCCAACAAAAAGTATACTTCGACCAAGTACGTCCGCCCGAAATTTGATATCTAGAGGGCCTTCAAATTGTAGGCGATCGAAGTAGTCAGACTCAGTGATCACGAGTGATTCGTCGTCATCGAAGTCGCCGTGGAACTTAATTATCTGAGTTTTGTCAGGAGAAGCGTTGGCGACGTCCAAAACGGACTTGATTCGGATGAAGGGTTTTTTCCTAAGCTGGTGAATACGCTCGATGTTGCGATCATAGTTGGTTGTATAAATCAGAGGAAAATCGAGATCGACGATTTGATTGTGGGCCCGAGAGGAGCGAAGTTTATCGTCGGCTACATTCCAATTTCGGTCCATCCAACTGCGCAGTTCGCCGATACTGTTACGCTCAAGTTTGTAGAATTCTGCAATTTGCAGGTAATCGGCGCCTTTAGGGACAAGTACCTCTGGATCGTAGCCTAATTCTTCAGCCATGTATTTGATCAGACCGGACCAGCTTGGGAGATCCAGCGGTATTGATAATCCCGCGCCGGCGAACAGTACGACCTTGCGGTCTGAGATTAGTTTCGCAAGTTCATCGATCATGATTTATGCATCTTCAGATGCTGGGCCAGTGAGTCCAATGCTTTTTTCCGCATAGATATCTCGTCTTTTTTTAAGCCTAGTTCTGAGAAAGTTTGCTTATAGCCGTCTGGAATAAATATGCAGTCCCATTGAAAGCTATCATCCCCGCGAGGCTCAGTGGAAATCGTTCCCTTAACGGCGCCTTCGAACTGCAATACCCGCTTCCCATCACAGTAGCCGATCCGAGTTATCGCGGTTACTACGCTGCCGCCAAAGTATCTTGAAACTCGCTCTTTCTGTAGTGTATCCCAAAAAACCTGGGTTAGTCCGCCGGGGAAGCCGTTGAGGTCCTCAAGGAAAAGCCCTGTCTGTTCAACGAATACGGGTTGGCCCAATTTGTGAAAGGCTCGGAGCGTTTTGTCCCGTACTATCGCCTCCATATCGGAAGACTGCAACTCCTCAATAGGAAAGTGGACTGGGAGCATGTCCACACCGACGGACTTGAGAATATTGCCGGCTTCGGCAATTTTGAACTTGTTCCCAGATAGAAATCGGATGAGCATTCATCAATCCAATCACGCAATAATTTCGAAATAAATGAGAATTACGGGGGGTGAGACGCTATAGATGATCGACTTGCATGTCCATTTGCGTGGTACGCTGACGCCGCAACGCGCGCGATCGCTCGCTGCGAAGAACGATATTGATCTTGATCCGGCGCTGCTAGTCGAAAAGGGATACGGCTGGCGAGATTTTTCGTCTTTTCTTAGTGCATACGACAAGATTGCGTCGTTGATTGTAACTGCGCAGGATCTCGAAGATGTGGCCTACGATTTCCTTTCGAAATCGGCGAACCTCGGCGCTACCTACGTTGAATTCATGCTTTCTCCGCCGGATTTGATGCGTGTGGGGCTGCCATTCAACGACCAACTTTCCGCTTTGTCAGCGGCGCGTGAGCGTGCGTTGGAAGCGTTCGGTATCGATTGCCGCATGATTGCGACCGCAGTCCGTCATTTAGGACCGGCAGCGGCCGTTCAAGCTGCACGTATTGCTGCGGGACGTGACCGGGACCTTTTGGTGGGTTTCGGGCTGACCGGCGACGAACGAATGTTTGCCGCTAAAGATTTTAGAGAAGCGTTCCGTATCTGTCGTTCTGAAGGGTTGTATACGACTGCCCATGCAGGCGAGCATCTTGGTGCGGAGACGATAATTGAGGCCGTCGAGGAGCTTGAACTCGACCGCGTAGGACATGGAGTGCGGGCGATTGAATCGGACGCAGTCGTCCGTCAGCTCGCTCATGCGAAAATTCCTCTTGAGATATGCTTGTCGAGCAATCTTGCCCTCGGTGTATGCGACACGATTGACGCCCATCCCGCGAAGCAGTTGGCGTCAGCAGGCTGTATTGTCGTACTCGGTACTGACGATCCCGCATTCTTTGCAACGGACATTGCAACTGAGTATCAACTGGCTGAGAGATCAGGCTTGTCGGTAGATGTCATAACGAAGCATGCGAACTTGGTTTCGTTTCGCTCGTAACGCCGTGGCGTATCGATCCGGCTTCATGTGTGCGTCGAATGCGAGGACCAATATGGTCATGGGAGAGCTGTGTTCTCCGGAAGGCAGATGCACGCACTCGAATAAAACGTGGCTCAATCCGTTGCGCTCACTAGTTAGTTGCGTTCCTTACTCTATTCGCCCTGTCCCCCGCCCCTCCATCCCCTATGATGTCGCCAAACCGGAGACATCATGGTCAAGCTGAACAAGATCTATACGCGCACCGGCGATGCCGGGGAGACGGGGCTCGGCAGTGGCGAGCGGCGGTTGAAGAGTGATTTGCGGGTCGAGACCTACGGCACGATCGACGAGCTCAACGCCGTTCTTGGGCTGGTGCGGCTGCATGCCGAGGGCGAGCTCGACGCCATGCTGGCGCGCATCCAGAACGAGCTGTTCGATCTCGGCGCGGAGCTGGCGACGCCGGAGACCGGCGAGCCCTTGCCCTACGAGCCGCTGAAGATCGTCGCCTCGCAGGTCGACGCGCTGGAGCGCGAGATCGACGCCATGAATGCGCGGCTGGAGCCGCTGAAGAGCTTCGTCCTGCCGGCCGGCTCGCCCGCCGCCACCCATCTGCACCATGCCCGCACCGTGGCGCGGCGGGCCGAGCGGCTGATGGTCGCCCTGGCGAAGAAGGATGGCGAGACGGTCGCCGACGTCGCGCTGCGCTACGTCAACCGCCTGTCCGACCATCTGTTCGTCGCCGGCCGCATTGCCAATGACGACGGCAGGGCGGATGTTCTGTGGGTGCCCGGCGCCAGCCGCTGAGGCGTCGGGATCACCGGCGCGGGGCGCGCGACCGGGACGGTTCGCGGCGCGGCGGGCGCCGGCCGTGACAGGGGGGGCGCAGACCGTCGCGGGGGCAGAGGTTTTCGGCTCACGCTTAGGCCGGGAGCCCGGACCAGGAGCCCCGCGGTCGAAAGCCATTGGCCAAAAGCGCCCGGCGGAAAGCCGGGCCAGAAGCGCCCGGCGGAAAGCCGGGCCAGAAGCCCCGGGCAGAAGTCCACGGCCAGGAGCCCCCGGCCAAAAGCCCCCGGCCAAAAGCCTGAAAGGTCTGCCGTGTTCGTCCCCTTCTACGACGCCAACCGCCTGCGTCATATAAGCTTCCAGTATGTGACGGTGGGGCTGATCGCGGCCAATGCGCTGGTCTATCTCTTCGCCAAGGCGAGCGGCGAGACCGGGGCGTTCCTGTCGGCCTTCGAGATCTCCTACGGCTTTATCCCGGCGGTGGTGAACGGCTATGCCGAGCTGCCGCCGGCCTATGTGGCGGTGCCGGGCTGGCTGAACTTCCTGACCTATTCCTTCCTGCATCTCGACATCTGGCATATCGGCGGCAACATGCTGTTCCTCTGGGTGTTCGGCGACAATGTCGAGGACGCCTTCGGCCATGTGAAATTCCTTGTCTTCTACCTGGCCTGCGCGGCGGCGGGGGCGGGGCTGCATGCGCTGATGTTCCCGGGTTCGGAGGCGACGCTGATCGGCGCGTCCGGGGCGGTGTCGGGCGTCGCGGCGGCCTATCTGATGCTGCATCCAAGGGTGTGGGTCTGGGTGCTGGCCTTCGGGCGCATCCCGTTGAACCTGCCGGCCTGGCTGCTCTTGATCGTGTGGATCGGCCTGCAGTTCGTGCTGTTCGCGTCGGGCGCCGAGGACGTCTCCTATGCCGCCCATGCCGGCGGCATCCTGGCCGGAGCGGCGCTGACGCTGGTGCTGCGCCGGCGCGGCGTGGTGCTGTTCGACCGGCAGATCCAGACGCCGCGGGCGGTGGAGCTGGAGACGAGCGACACCGGGCGATCGTGACCCGGCACTTGCAAGATCGGCGCGGGAACCGCACAAGGCCGCTACGAGACCGCGAAATTTTGACCATTACGTAAAAGTCAGATATCGCTCGCGGCCAATCGGCTCCGGTCGCCTGCGCGGATATTGCGAGGGCGACGCCGGGCCGGGCAGGACATGAGGCTTTCGGGCGCTCGGCGCCCAAAAAGGGAGAGACACGACCGATGAAGGTTCTCGTCGCAGTCAAGCGCGTCGTCGACTACAACGTGAAGATCCGGGTCAAGCCGGACGGCACGGGCGTCGACCTCGCCAACGTCAAGATGAGCATGAACCCCTTCGACGAGATTGCCGTCGAGGAGGCGATCCGCCTGAAGGAGGCCGGCACGGTGACGGAGATCGTCGCGGTGTCCGTCGGCCCGCAGCAGGCGCAGGAGACGATCCGCACCGCGCTCGCCATGGGCGCCGACCGCGGCATCCTGGTCAAGACCGACCAGCCGACCGAGCCGCTGGCCGTCGCCAAGATCCTCAAGGGCGTGGTCGAGGCCGAGAACCCGGACCTCGTCATCCTCGGCAAGCAGGCCATCGACGACGACTGCAACCAGACCGGCCAGATGCTGGCGGCGCTGCTCGGCTGGAGCCAGGGCACCTTCGCCAACAAGATCGAGCTGACCGACGGCAAGGCGACCGTGACCCGCGAGGTCGATGGCGGCCTGCAGACCGTGGCGCTGAAGATGCCGGCGATCGTGACGACGGACCTGCGCCTCAACGAGCCGCGCTACGCCTCGCTGCCGAATATCATGAAGGCCAAGAAGAAGCCGCTCGAGGAGAAGTCGCCGGACGATTTCGGCGTCGACATCACGCCGCGGCTGGAGATCCTGAAGACCGCCGAGCCGGGCAAGCGCGAGGCCGGCATCAAGGTCGAGAGCGTCGACGTGCTGGTCGACAAGCTGAAGAACGAAGCCGGCGTGCTCTGAGCACGCGCCTTGAAGGATTGGATGCCGGCCGGCCGCGCGCGTAACGCGCAGGCGACCGCCGGATGCCAGGGAGACCCGCGATCATGACCACGCTTCTCATCGCCGAACACGACAACCAGACCCTGTCCGAGCAGACCGCCAAGGCGCTGACCGCCGCCGCCCAGATGGGCGGTGACGTGCATGTGCTCGTCGCCGGCTCGGGCTCGACCGCCGTCGCCGAGGCCGCCGGCCAGCTGGGCGGCGTCGCCAAGGTGCTGCATGCCGACGCCGAGGCCTATGCCCACGGCCTCGCCGAGCCTCTGGCCGACCTCGTCGTCAGGCTCGCCGCGGGCTACGACGCCATCGTCGCGCCGGCCACCACCGCCGGCAAGAACGTCGCGCCGCGCATCGCCGCGCTGCTCGACGTGATGCAGATCTCCGACGTCGTCGTCGTCGAGGGCGCCGACACCTTCCAGCGGCCGATCTATGCCGGCAACGCCATCCAGACGGTGAAGTCGACCGACGCCAAGAAGGTGATCACCGTGCGCACCTCCGGCTTCCAGGCCGCCGGCACCGGCGGTTCGGCCAGTGTCGAGGCGGTGGACGCGGCCGGCGATCCGGGCCTGTCGACCTTCGTCGAGGAAAAGCTCGCCCACAGCGAGCGGCCGGAGCTGACCAGCGCCAAGATCATCCTGTCGGGTGGCCGCGCGCTGGGCTCCAAGGAGAAGTTCGACGAGGTGCTCTTGCCCGTCGCCGACAAGCTGGGCGCGGCGATCGGCGCCTCGCGCGCCGCGGTCGACGCCGGCTACGCCCCGAACGACTGGCAGGTCGGCCAGACCGGCAAGGTCGTGGCGCCCGATCTCTACATCGCCGTCGGCATCTCCGGCGCCATCCAGCATCTGGCCGGCATGAAGGATTCCAAGATCATCGTCGCCATCAACAAGGACGAGGAAGCGCCGATCTTCCAGGTCGCCGATTACGGCCTCGTCGGCGATCTGTTCCAGATCCTGCCCGAGCTGAAGGACAAGCTCTGAGCGTCCGGCGCGCGGCTTTGACGAAGCCGCGCGCCGCCGCGAGGTTCGCGACGCAACATCGAAGGTGAGCGAAGGCGCGATGGCGGACAGTATCAAGCACGTTGGCATCGTCGGCGCGGGGCAGATGGGCTCCGGCATCGCCCATGTCTCGGCCCTCGCCGGCTACGGCGTGACGCTCTACGACATCGCCGAAGACCGCACGAGCGCCGGCCGCGACAAGATCGCCGCCACCCTCGACCGCCAGCTCGCCTCCCAGAAGATCACACAGGCCGACCGCGACGCGGCGATGGCGCGGATCGTCACCACCACCGACACGGCGGCGCTCGGCACCGCCGATCTCGTCATCGAGGCGGCGACCGAGGACGAGACGGTCAAGCGCAAGATCTACCGCGAGATCTGCCCGCATCTGGCGCCCGGCGCAATCCTGGCCACCAACACCTCGTCGATCTCCATCACCCGGCTCGCCTCGGCCACCGACCGCCCCGAGCGGTTCATGGGCATCCACTTCATGAACCCGGTGCCGGTGATGAAGCTGGTCGAGCTGGTGCGCGGCATCGCCACCGAGGACGCGACCTTCGAATCGGCGCGCCACTACGTCACCGCCCTCGACAAGACGATCAGCGTCTCGGAGGATTTCCCGGCCTTCATCGTCAACCGCATCCTCCTGCCGATGATCAACGAGGCGATCTACGTCCTCTACGAGGGCGTCGGCTCGGTGGAATCCATCGATACCGCCATGAAGCTGGGCGCCAACCATCCGATGGGCCCGCTGCAGCTGGCCGACTTCATCGGCCTCGATACCTGCCTGTCGATCATGCAGGTGCTGCATGACGGGCTGGCGGATTCCAAATACCGGCCCTGTCCGCTGCTGGTGAAATATGTCGAGGCCGGCTGGCTCGGCCGCAAGGCCGGCCGCGGCTTCTACGACTATCGCCGCGAGACGCCGGTCCCGACGCGGTAGGGATTGGAGCCTCTACAAGTCTCGATCTCTGCGCGGAGAGGAGGCGATGGTGCGTAAAGGATCAGCTGCATGATACGATGTGTACCGTATCAGAAGGCAGCATGGATCGACTGCCCGGCTCCGGTCAGTCGTCAGGTCTGCGGCTCTGGTTCGGTTTGTACTCGCCGAGCCCTGAAAGCAGGTAGCCTGTCAGTGCTCCGATCAGCGTACCCACGGTTGAAGGCTCAAGAACTTTCTCTAAGGCTAGAATGAGGACCGCTGGGATTAGCATCAAGACAGCGCAGAATTGAATTGCACGAGCACCCAAGCCGCGCTTTGATTTATAACGCTCGACGATCACGCCGATAGGGCCCAGAAGGAAAACAGCCGCCGCTGCAATTTCAATGAAGGCTCTTAAGTCTTCTGATGTCATTGTTATCGCACCTATTCTGACGGTGTCTATAGTCATGCCTGCCAGGATAAGGCATTGGGTGTCTGGATTAAGTTTTATCGCGTAGAATGCAGAAGCCTACAGCGTAAGGTATCTGTCTCTTGAATTACTGCAAGTAACGCTGAACTTTTTGTATGACCTCATCTCTCCCGCCCGACCAGACTGCGGGGATAAGGTCAGAATTGATAGCGATTTCTCGGCTCTGCTGCGTAATAGTTGTTTTGTCTACGCTTTCGTAGATTAAGAATGGGACGATTTCCGCAGCGCGGTGCTTCTGAGCTTCCATTGAGAAAAGGACTGCACGTAAAACGCTCACATCGTTCGTAGCTGGAAAGATGGCTGCAACTTTCCCGCTTGTTGTGCGCACCACGATGTCGACCGTGTAGTGGGGTAACGATGGTATCAGCGCCTCGGAAATCGAAACGCACTGCTCTGTAAATGTGTCCTCAAGGGCACTTATCAGGTCCTCCCGAAAAGTGCTTTTTACAATATCTCGGTTGAGGAAGAGCAGATCCTGCACCCTCGTTAGAAATGTTAGAAAGGGTAGGGCGAGTTGGGCAATCTGCGCTTTCCCAACCCACTCAGTGCAGAATAGCCCATCATCGTCTGAGTGCTTTATTCCGTGCTCATGAAGTAGATTCGACAATAACTCCATACGAGCCTCAGAAGAAAAGTCTAATCCTTGACCTTCCAGGTCAAAAAGTAGGCTCCCGCTGTCTTCCAGACGCGCGCGTTCACCTTCCACCCTCGCGTAGAAGCTCAGGGTGTCACCAGAGAACCAGGTGACAGGCGTAGAAATCACGTAGCCCATCGGAACTGGGCGGACAATCAAGCCGTCGCAGAAAGCGGCGCAGATTTCCTTCTGCAAGTTCACAGGAAGCCACCATCTTCTGCGAATCGGAAGCGTGCTGCCGCTATGGTCAACGCGCTTTTTTGGGTCACGTTAAACGGCACTGTGCACTCACGCTTCGTGAAGACAGGCCATGCAGACATGAGATTCTTATCCCTTAGAACGCCTGGGAACGTATTGTGAACATTGCCCCGTATCAAGTGGCAGTGCCAGTTCCAATGATCCGCATGTAGCTCATGGAAGCATATAACTTTCAGTGTCTTTCCATCTCTCATGGCCAGTGTGGCGCGGTAGTACTCTCTCTCCTCGCTAAGCGCCACAAGAACCACAAACCGCTGCGTCAGCGCGTTGAACGTCACCACACGCCAATTCCACCCACGCCCCAAAGACAACTTGCTGCGCGTCAGCGGAAATTTCGCCTTCGGTATAGGTCCGGTTTCCCACTCACCTATGGTTACATTCTGTTTGTCCGCACGAATAATATCGGAAATTGTAAGTGTCTTGGATATCGGCATCAGAGCGGACTCAAGTCTGTGATGGATCGCTGATGGATGGGGGGCTAACAGCCGTAAAGGGGATTGAAATTCCGACCATCCACATACCCGCACCGTTCGCCGCTACCTATGTTATATAAACTCATAATAAGACATATAACCATACGGATAAATCCTTAAGAAGCGCCGGATGTCATCAGACTATACGCACCGAATAATTGATCGTTGGCGTTCGTGGAGCGCGTTCAGCCTGTCGTGTAGTCCTCTGGGGTAGTCTGACGCTGCTTTTTTTTCGAGATATACAACGCCTATTAGGCAATTACATGCCGCGTCAAACAGATCAACGCACGCAATGATTGCGCAGTCCTCGGCTTAACCTCGCCGCGTCGATCAGACAGATGGTTTCGGGGCTGGCCCATCGGCCTGGGCGTTGATCGCGGCGCGGGCGCAGCGTCGGGATCATCGGCGACGACCGCCCGCAGCAGGAGGTTGGTATCGGCGGTTATGTTCACCGCTTGCCAGCCCAGCCGTCTTCAATCGCGTCGTTGATCGCCTCGATCGCCAGGGGTGGACCGGCATGATACGCGTTGAGCGTCCCGAACGTGTCTTCGAGGCTGCCGTACGGCCGACCGGCATCCGGCTGGGCTCCGGGCGCTGCAGCGCTGAGGCTGACCCTGCCTTGCGGATCGAGCTTCACGGCAAGACTTTCGCCGGGATTCACGCCGAGATGGTCGAGCACCTCCCGGTCGAGGGTGACCGCGCCTCTCTTCGTGACGGTCAGGAACGTGGTCATCGCGCTTTCTCCCGATAGTCCGGAAACGTAAGCCGCCAGCAAGTCAGGGGCAACAGGCTCGTGAGGGTGCTCGCGTGGTCGGGTCGATCCGCTTCAGCTGACCTGTCCGTGCTCGGCGAGGAAGTCGAGCAGGGCGCGGGCGCGGGCGGGGAGGCTGGCGGACTGGCCGATGAAGACGGCGTGAAACGCTTCCTCGTCGCCCGGATTGGCATCTTCCAGGAGCGGCACAAGCCGGCCTTCGGCGATGTCGGCGCGGATGGTGAAGGCCGCCAGTCGTGCGGGTCCGACGCCGGCGAGCGCCAGGCGCCGCAGGCCTTCGCCGTCATTGATCTGGACCCGGCCGAGCGTCGGCAGGGTGACGTCCTCGCCGGCGCCGCTTCTGAGCGGCCAGCCCTTCATCGCCCGCGCATAGCCGAAGCCCAGCCGTTCGTGCGCTTCCAGATCCGCGATCGTGCGCGGCAGGCCGTGGCGGGCCACCCAGCCGGGCGCGGCGACGATCATCATGCGCGTCTGGCCCAGCTTGCGCGCCATCAGGTTGGAACTCGGCATGGGGCCGGCGCGGATGGCGATGTCGGTGCGCTCGGCGACGAGGTCGACGACCTGATCGGTCTGCACGATGTCGAGGCCGATCTCGGGATAGCGGGCGAGGAAATCCGGCAGGATCGGCGCCAGGACATGGCTGATATAGGAGGCGCTGGAATTGAGCCGCACGCGGCCGGCGGGCCGTTCGCCGGCGCCCGCCGCCCGTTCGGCGTCGGAGAGATCGGCGAGGATCGCCACGGCCCGCTCGTAGAAGCCCTGGCCCTCCGGCGTCAGCTGGAAACGCCGGGTGGTGCGATGGACGAGCCGCGTCCCGAGCCGCGCTTCGAGCCGCGCGACGAGTTTCGAGACCGCCGAGGCCGACATGCCGGAGACCCGCGCCGCCGCCGAGAAGCCGCCGCGCTCGACCACCGTGGCGAACACCTCCATCTCGGCAAAGCGATTGGCATCGGGGCGCGGCATTTGTGACGTGAAGTCCTGAATGTTGTTCCTGGCGGCAGTCTACTTCATCAAAGCACAAGCTGTCATCTGACGGCCCTGTTCATCATCAGGGATTTCGTCATGCCTCTTGCTCTCTACGCGTTGACCGCCGGTGCCTTCGGCATCGGGGTCACCGAATTCGTCATCATGGGCCTGCTGCTCGATGTCGGCGCCGATCTCGGCGTCCCGACCAGCGCCGCCGGCTTCCTGATCTCCGGCTATGCCATCGGCGTCGTCGTCGGCGCGCCGCTCCTGACCATCCTGACCAGCCGCTGGCCGCGCAAGACCGTGCTCCTGGCGCTGATGGCGATCTTCATCGCCGGCAATGTCGCCTGTGCGGTGGCGCCCAGCTATGGCCTGCTCATGGCCGCACGGGTGCTGACCGCCTTCGCCCACGGCACCTTCTTCGGCGTCGGCTCGGTCGTCGCCACGAAGCTGGTGCCCGCCGACAAGCGCGCCTCGGCCATCGCGCTGATGTTCACCGGCCTGACCGTCGCCAACATCCTCGGCGTGCCGCTGGGCACCTGGCTCGGGCAGGCGGCCGGCTGGCGGGCGACCTTCTGGGCCGTCGCGATCGTCGGCATTCTCGCCGCCGCCGTCATCGCCTGGGCGGTGCCCCGGGACGGCAAGCCGGAGACCGCCGACGACTGGCGCGCCGACCTCAAGGCGCTCGGCCGTCGCCCCGTGCTGCTCGGTCTCCTGACGACGGTTCTCGGCTATGCCGGCGTCTTCGCGGTCTTCACCTATATTGCGCCGCTCCTGACCGGCATCACCGGTTTCGGCGAGGCCGCGATCTCGCCGATCCTGCTGCTCTTCGGCGCCGGGCTGGTGGCCGGCAATCTGCTCGGCGGGCGTCTCGCCGACAAGGCACTGGTGCCCGCGATGATCGGCAGCCTCGTCGTCCTGTTCGTGGTGCTCGTTGTGATGGGGCCGGCGCTGCAGGGCACGGTGACCGCGCTCGTCGCCGTGACGCTCCTGGGGGCGGCGGCCTTTGCCACCGTGCCGCCGCTGCAGATGTGGGTGCTGTCCAAGGCGGACGGCGCCGGCGAAAGCCTCGCCTCGTCCTTCAACATTGCCGCCTTCAATCTCGGCAATGCCGTGGGTGCCTTCGCCGGTGGCCTGGTCATCGATTCCGGCCCGGGCCTCGGCTACGTCACCTGGACCGCGGCGCTGTTCCCGCTGGCGGCCCTGGCGGTGGCGCTCACCGCCGTCCGGCTGGACCGTGCGGCCCCGGAGCGGCAGCCCGCGCAGATGGGCTATGCCGGCTGAGGCGCTGGCCGACTGTCGGAAGGGACGTCGTGCCGGTCAGGCCGACGTCCCGCTCGCCTTCACCGCCTCGATCAGGCGGATGGCGTCGGGGCTGGCCCATTCGGCCGGGCCGTTGATGGCGGCGCGGGCGCAGCCGTCGGGGCCGACGACGAGGGAGATCGGCAGGCCGAAGGCGACGCCGGCGCGCTTCAGATCGTTGAACACGCCCATGGTCTCGTCACGATAGAAGGGCAGGGCGGTCAGCTCGGTCTCGGCGTAGAAAGTCTTCGGCTTCTCGATGTCGCCCATGTCGACATTGATCGGCACCACAGCGAAGTCGTCGCCGCCTTCCTGGCGCTCCAGCTCGTCCAGCGCCGGCATCTCCTGCCGGCACGGCACGCACCAGGTGGCCCACAGATTGACCAGCAGCGTCCTGCCGGAGAAGTCGGCCAGCGTCACGGCGGCGCCGTCGCCGTCCGAAAAGGCGATGGCCGAGACGTCGAAGGGCGTTTCCAGCGCCTGCACAGCGGCGACCTCGCCGCGCGCCTCGGCGTCCACCGCCGCGGTGATCGCCGCATCGGCCGGACAGGCGCTGGCGGTTTCGTTGCCAGACCCGCTCTCGCTCACGTATAGGACGACACCACCCGCCGCGATGCCGCAGACCAGCGCGACCGCGGCGATGAGACCGAGCCGCCGCCCGTTCGAAGTCGATCGTTTTGCTTCGGACATGTCGTCAAGAGCCCTTTCGAGTGTCCATGAGCCAGAATCCCGACAACGTCCCCGGTGCCGCCAACGCGATGTGGGGCGGACGCTTCGCCTCGGGTCCCGACGCGATCATGGAAGAAATCAACGCGTCGATCGATTTCGATCGCCGGCTTTATGAAGAGGATATCGCCGGTTCGAAAGCCCATGCCGCCATGCTGGCGCAACAGGGCATCATCACGGCGGATGACGCAGAGAGTATCATTGCGGGTCTGGAGGAGATCCGCGGCGAGATACAGGCCGGCCGGTTCAATTTCTCGCGAGAGCGCGAGGACATTCACATGAACATCGAGGCGCGGCTGGCCGAACTGATCGGCCCCGCCGCCGGCCGCCTGCACACGGCGCGCTCGCGCAACGACCAGGTGGCGCTGGATTTCCGCCTGCACGTCAAGACCGCGTTCCTCTCCCTCGACCGGGCGCTGACCGGCTTCATCGACGCGCTGCTCGCCAAGGCCGAGCAACACGCCGACACGGTGATGCCGGGCTTCACCCATCTGCAGGTCGCCCAGCCGGTGACCTTCGGCCATCACTGCCTCGCCTATGTGGAGATGGCGGCCCGCGACCTGTCGCGCTGCCGCGACGCGGTGAACCGGCTGGACGAATGCCCGCTGGGCGCCGCCGCTCTGGCCGGCACCGGCTTTGACATCGACCGCCACATAACGGCCAAGGCACTCGGTTTTCGCGAGCCGACCCGCAACTCGCTGGATTCGGTGTCGGACCGGGACTTCGCGCTGGAATTCCTGTCGGTGGCGGCGATCTGCGGCACGCATCTGTCGCGGCTGGCCGAGGAGATCGTCATCTGGTCGACGCCGCAATTCGGCTTCGTGCGCCTGTCCGACGCCTTTTCGACCGGCTCGTCGATCATGCCGCAGAAGAAGAACCCGGACGCCGCCGAACTGGTGCGCGCCAAGCCGGGCCGC
>NZ_CAXPJM010000036.1:0-13716 GCF_964217435.1 Aurantimonas sp.
CCCCACAGCATCTGGACGCCCTCGTTGAGGATCAGGATCAGGCCGAAGGTCGCCAGCACCTGGTCGAGATGGTCGCGGTCGTAGAGGCGGCGGAAGATCAGCACTTCGAGGATGATCCCGAAGAGCAGCGTCGCCGGAATGGTCAGCGCGAGGCCGAGGAAGAAGTCGCCGGTATAGGCCGTCAGGGTCGCGACCAGATAGGCGCCGACCATGTAGAGCACGCCATGGGCGAGATTGATCAGGTCCATGATCCCGAAGATCAGGGTCAGGCCGGCCGCGACCAGAAACAGCAGGATGCCGAACTGGAGGCCGTTGAGCGCCTGGAGCAGAAAGAGATTGAGCATGCCGGGTCCCGCTGCCGCGACCGCTCGTTCACCGGGCGGGGGCGTGTGGTTCGTCGCAGGGTCCGGCTCGCGCCGGAAGTCGCATGCGCGACGTGGGTCTTGGGTCGTTCAGGCTCCGGCCCGCACCTGGCGAGCCGGAGCCGGAGGCTGCCGGTTACTGCATCTTGCAGTCGGCGGCGTAATTGTCCTGGTAGTCGTCGAAGATCTTCTGCTCGATCTGGGTCTGGTACTTGCCGTCGTCGCGCTTGGCGACCTTGACCAGATAGAAGTCCTGGATCGGGTAGTGGTTGTCGCCGATGGAGAAGTCGCCGCGCAGGGACTGGAAATCGGCCGCCTTCAGGCCGGCGCGCAGGGCGTCCTTGTCGGAAAGGTCGCCGCCGGCCGCCTTGATGGCGCTGTCGATCATCTGGGCCGCGTCATAGGCCTGCATGGCGTAGGTGCCCGGCACGCTGCCGTATTTTTCCTCATATGCCGCGACGAAGGCCTTGGACTGCTCGTTGTCCATGTCCGGCGCCCAGTTGGCGCCGCCGAAGAAGCCGACGGCCGCGTCCTGCTGGGCCGGCAGCGTCGTCTCGTCGACGGTGAAGGCGGAGAGGAACGGGATGTTGTCGAGGCCGGCCTGGCGGTACTGCTTGACGAGGTTCACGCCCATGCCGCCGGGCATGAAGGTGAAGACCGCATCGGGCTGCTCGGCAGCAATCTGCGCGAGTTCGGCCGAGAAGTCGAGCTGGCCGAGCGGGGTGTAGATCTCGTTGACCACCTCGCCCTTGTAGGAACGCTTGAAGCCGGCGAGCGAATCCTTGCCCGCCTGATAGTTCGGCGCCAGCAGGAAGAGCCGCTTGTAGCCGGTGTCCTGAGCATATTTGCCGAGCACCTCGTGGACCTGGTCGTTCTGGTAGGACGAGACGAAGAGGTTGGCGTTGCACTCGGCGCCGGCGAAGTTCGAGGTGCCGGCATTCGGGCTGATCAGGAAGGCGCCGCCGTCGGTGACCGGCTTGGCGATGGCCATCAGGATGTTGGAGAAGATCGGCCCGACGACGAAGTCAGCATCGTCCCGCTCGACCAGCTCGCGGGCCTTGTTGGCGGCGATGTCGGGCTTCAGCTCGTCGTCGACGGTGGTGATCTCGGTCTCGAGGCCGCCGAGCTTGCCGCCCATCGTTTCGACCGCCAGCATGAAGCCGTCGCGGCCCTGTTCGCCGAGCACCGCGGCCGGGCCGGACAGGGTGAACATCAGGCCGACCTTGAGCTTGTCGTCGGCGGTGTCCTGCGCGAGCGCGCTGCCGGTCAGGGCGGTGGCCGCCAGAAGGCCGAGGGCGACGGTGCGGATCATTGTCATTCCTGCATCTCCATGCAAAGTTTCTGCGGCAGATCCGGCCCCGCCTTGGCGGTCCGTGCCCCTTGTTCGGCATGCGGCGCGGCGCCTCTGCGCCCCGATCCGAGAATTAGTTTACACATAAAATAGTGCCTCGCAACCGGATTGGCCGATTTTTTGGGCGTGCCTAATTATGCTGCAGTGCGGCGGCTGTGAATGCACTGCGGTGAGGACGGGCGGCACCGAGAATCTCGCCGCGACGCCTTGACCCATGCCCCGCTCCACGGCGATAGTTTAACTCTAAAATATCTTGTTGCGGGTGTCGGTCCCGCCTACAGGAGAGCAGCGATGCGCATCACCGTAATCGGCGGCGGCCCCGGCGGCCTCTATTTCGCGCTGCTCACCAAGAAGCAGCGGCCCGACTGGTCGATCGACATCTACGAGCAGAACCAGGCCGAGGACACGTTCGGCTTCGGTGTCGTCTTCTCCGACGAGACGCTGCACGAATTCCTGTCGCGCGACCGGCCGTCCTTCGACCGCATCCGCCATGAATTCGCCTATTGGGACGACGTCGCCATTCACAAGGACGGGCGCGAGATGCGCTGCGCCGGGAACGGCTTTGCCGGCATCTCGCGGATGAAGCTCCTCGCCATCCTGCAGCAGCGCTGCCGGGAGGAGGGGATCGGCCTGCATTTCGGCGTGTCGGTGCCGCCGGAGGAGATCGCCACGCGCTTTGCCGATTCCGACGTGATCGTGGCGGCGGACGGCGTGAATTCGCGCATCCGCGAGCATTTCCGCACGGCCTTCGAGCCGGATGTGGCGATCAAGTCGAACCGCTTCTGCTGGATGGGCTCGACCCGGCCGATGGACGAGTTCAACTATTTCTTCCGGCAGACCGAACACGGCATCATCTGTGCCCACACCTACCAGTACGAGGCGGGCCGCTCGACCTGGATCTTCGAGATGGACGACGCCTGCTGGCGCGGCCACGGCTTCGACGGCATGGACGAGGCGGCGTCGAAGGCGGTGCTGGAAGCGCTCTATGCCGACGAGTTGCAGGGCCATCCGCTGCTCCTGAACCGGTCGAACTGGCGGCAGTTTCCGCGCATCTTCTGCAATCGCTGGTCTCACGATAACATCGTACTCCTCGGCGACGCCAAGGCCTCGGCGCATTATTCCATCGGCTCGGGCACCAAGCTCGCCATGGAATGCGCCATCTCGCTGTCGGATGCGGTGGTGGCCCATGGCCCGTCCGACGTTCCGGCCGCCTTCGCGGCCTATGAGGACGCGCGGCGCACGCCCTGCCAGATCACCCAGCACAATGCCGATGTGTCGCTGGCCTGGTTCGAGCACATGAACCGTTCCTGGGACATGGAGCCCGAACAGTTCGCCATGGTGGTGATGTGCCGGGCCAAGGCGATCACCTACGACAATCTGATCGTGCGCGATCCCGGCTTCGTCGAAGCCGTCGACACCGCCTTCTACGAGCGGGTCTATCGCGAAACCGGCGAGGATTACCGCAAGAGCCGGCCAACGCCGATGTTCACGCGGTTCAAGCTGCGGGAGATGACGATCGAGAACCGGGTCGCCATGTCGCCGATGGCGCAATATTCGGCCGATGCGGACGGCAACCCGACCGACTGGCACTTCGTCCACTACTCCTCCCATGCGCTGGGCGGGGCCGGGCTGATCTTCACCGAGATGACCTGCCCCTCGGCCGATGCGCGGATCACGCCGGGCTGCACGGGCCTGTGGACCGACGCGCAGGAAGCGCAGTGGAAGCGGATCGTCGGCTTCGTCCACGCCAATTCGACGTCGAAGATGGTGCTGCAGCTCGGTCATGCCGGGCGCAAGGGGTCCACCCAGCTCGGCTGGGAGAAGATGGACATGCCGCTGGCCGACAAGGCGGCGAACTGGCCGATCGTCTCGGCCTCGCCACTGCCCTATCACGACGGCATCAGCCAGGTGCCGAAGCCGCTGGACCGGGCGGAGATGGACCGGATCACCGCGGATTTCGTCCAGGCGACGGAGCGGGCCGACCGGGCCGGCTTCGATATGCTGGAGCTGCACTGCGCCCACGGCTATCTGCTGGCCTCCTTCCTGTCGCCGCTGACCAACCATCGCGACGACGCCTATGGCGGCTCGGTGGAAAACCGGCTGCGCTACCCGCTGGAGGTCTTCGCCGCGATGCGGGCGGCCTGGCCGGCTCACAAGCCGATGTCGGTGCGCCTGTCGGCCACCGACTGGGCCGAGGGCGGGATCAGCGAGGCGGACGTCTTTGCGATCTCGGAGGCCTTCGCTGCCGCCGGCTGCGACCTGATCGACGTGTCGGCAGGCCAGACCGTGGCGGATCAGGCACCGGTCTACGGCCGGATGTTCCAGGTGCAGTTCGCCGAGGCGATCCGCAACGTGCCGAAGATGGCGGTGATGGCGGTCGGCGCCATCACCGAGGCGGCGCAGGTGAACACCATCCTGCACACCCGCCGCGCCGACATCGTCGCGCTCGGCCGTCCGCATATGTGGAACCCGTATTTCAGCCGCGAGGCGGCGGCCTGGTACGATACCCGCAACCAGCCCTGGCCGAAGCAATATATCTCGGGCCGCGACCAGGCGCATCGCGAGCTGACCAAGAAGCGGGCGCAGGAGATCGAACTGCGGCGCAAGGCCCGTCCGCGGCCGCACGACGCCGATGCGAGCGATTCGCCGGCGCGTCAGGCCGCCGAGTAGAGCAGGCTGCCGAGTCGGGCCGGCCGGCTAGCCGGCCTCGGCGAGGGCGGAGTGTTCGAACAGGGCGAAGCAGGCGGCGGCGGCCGCGATCGCGCTGGCGATCGTGGTCTCGTCCTGGCCTTCGCCCCAACCATCGAGGTCGGCGAGCACGCTCCGCCAGCCGCCCCGCTCGTGGCGCGCCGAGAGGAGGCGGCGCGGATAGGCGACCGGCACACGGCGTTGCAGCACCGCGCCGCCGAGCCGCGAGCCCTCCAGAACATAGTGGATGCCGCGCGCCGCGACCGGCGACGCGGGGCCGTCGAAGGGCGCCGACGGCGGAATGTCGATGCCGAGTTCCTGCAGATCGGCGACTGCCAGATCGGTGCGGGAACGGGTCGCGGCTACGGAAATGCCGGCGGCGACGATTGCCTCCACGGCGGGCAGCGCCCTTGCATGGGCTCGCAGGAAACCGCCATAACCGGACCGTGTTGAGAGGTCGAAGGCACTGAAGGCGGTGTCGACCCGCAAATGCAGTGACGCAGTTTCCGTGCGCAGGCGTTCGGAAAGCGTCCCGTTCGGTGGTGGCATGCAGTGATCCGTCGCTCGTGACACGTTCCCGTCCGACGTCGACAGGAGGCCACAGGTGAAAGCAGATATCCCCGCCAGTCTGCAAGACTCCCTGCGCGCGGTTTCCGAGGGCGAGCTGACGCTCTGCGACCGCGAACCCATCCATATTCCCGGCTCCATTCAGCCGCACGGCATGCTGCTGGTCGCCGACCGGGGCACGCTGGACGTCGTGGCGGGTGCGGGCGACATCGAGGGCCGGCTCGCGCCGCAATGGCTCGGGCGGCCGCTCGCCAGTCTCATCGGCAGCGCGGCGGTGGAAATCGCCCTGGGGATCGAGGACGAGACCTCCGCGGTGCTCGATCCGGTGACCGGGCTGGAGAACTCGCTGGACGGTGTCGCGCACCGCACCGGCGAGTATCTGCTGATCGAGCTGGAAGACGCGGAGCGTGCGGGCGCGAGCACCGCGCGCATCTTCACCCGGATCGAGGAGGCCGGTGCGGCCCTCGCCCGGACCCATGACCTCCTCGATCTCTGCGAAGCGGCGGTCCAGCAGTTCCGCGCGATCACCGGCTACGACCGGGTGATGATCTATCGCTTTCACGAGGACGGCGCCGGCTCGGTGGTGGCCGAGGATCGGGCCGCGCATCTCGTCTCCTTCCTCAATCACCATTTCCCGGCGACGGACATTCCGAAGCAGGCGCGGGCCCTCTATATCCGCAACCGGATCCGGGTGATTCCCGATGTCTGCTACGAGCCGGCGCCGATCCGGGCCGCCGATCCGGGGCTTTCGGAGGTCGATCTGTCGGATGTCGGGCTGCGCAGCGTCTCGCCGATCCATATCCGCTATCTGCAGAACATGGCCGTCGGGGCCTCGGCCTCGATCTCCATCGTCATGGACGGGCATCTGTGGGGGCTGGTGGCCTGCCATCACGACGAGGCGAAGGCCATCTCGCTCTCGGACCGCACCGCCTGCCGCATCCTCGCCCATACGCTGTCCCAGCAGATTGCCGCCAAGGACGAGGCGGAACTGACGCGCGAGCGGGTCCGGATCCGGGCGAGCGAGGATACGGCGCTGGCGCTCTATGACCCGGAATCCAGCTTCGAGAGCTTCGTGGAGGGGGCCGGCTCGGAGCTTTGCCGGATGCTCGGGGCCGACGGCCTGGCCGTCCTGTCCGGCACCCAGATCTCGACTTTCGGTCGCTGCCCGGACGAGGCCGACCTCCGCACGATCGGAGAGTGGGTCAAGGACAAGGCGGCGCCGTTCCCGTTTCTCACCGACCGGCTGGCGCTGCATTTGCCCGAGGCCGAGGCGTTCCAGTCGCTCGCCAGCGGTCTCCTCGCGGTCTCGCTGTCGACCGAGACGCCTATCTGCCTGATCTGGCTGCGGGCCGAAAAGATCGAGACCGTCGAATGGGCCGGCAATCCCCACAAGGGCGCCTCGACCGATCCGAATGCCGTGCTGACGCCGCGGTCGTCCTTCGAGACCTGGAGCGACACGGTCCGTGGCCGGTCGCGGCCCTGGTCGATCGCCGAGGTGGAATCGGCCAGCCGCGTCGGCCGGCTGCTGCGCGAGCGCCGTCAGGCGATCCGGCTGAAGGAGCTGAACCGCGATCTCCTAGAGACCGTGCGCGAGAACCAGCTGCTCCTGCAGCAGAAGGGCTTCCTGCTGCGGGAGGTGAATCACCGCGTCCAGAACAGCCTGCAGCTGGTCGCCGCCTTCCTGCGCATGCAGGCCCGCGACCTCGACGACGCGGCGACGAAAAGCCAGCTGTCGGAAGCGCAGCGCCGACTGAACGCGGTCGCGCTCGTCCACCGGCGGCTCTATTCGGGCGAAAGCGTCGAGATCGTCGACCTCTCACGCTACATCCGCGACCTGTGGACGGACCTTGCATCGTCGATGGACGGGGCCTGGGCGGAACGCGCGCGGCTCGACCTCGCGCCAGTCCAGATCGCGGCCGACCGGGCCGTCCATGTCGGGCTGATCATGACCGAACTGGTGATCAACACGCAGAAATACGCCTATGACGGAAAGGCCGGTCCGCTGGCGATCCGCCTCGACCAGCATCTCGGCCGGTTCCGGCTGGCCGTTTCGGATCGGGGTGCCGGCAAGTCGCGCGACCATCAGGGCTTCGGCTCGAAGATGATGCGCGCGATGGTCGACCAGATCGAGGGCACGCTGGAGGAGGCCGGAAACCGGCCCGGTCTCGTCACCACGGTCAGCGCACCGGTCGAGCGAGCCCTGCACCAGGGCTGAGGCGAGTTGCGCCGCGGCGGCGTTCTTCGCCGCCAGATCTGTCGCGCGCCGTGCAGCCGCCCGGCGGCAATGGCGTCCCGGCCGGCATCAATCCGCCGGCAGGCGTTCCAGATAAGACAGATCCTCGGCGTCGAACTCGCGGCGGATGAGATCGACGCGGGAAATCGCGCGATCGCCCGAGATGATCAGATGGTCGGCCAGCGCCTTCGCGGCTTTGTCCGTCTCGCCGGCCAGCAGATGGTCGATCACCGCCACATGCTCGGGCAGGAACGGTTCGGCGTCGAACAGCCGCGGCGTCCAGCGATAGAGGAACCGGTGGGCGATCAGCAGCGACTGCGGCAGGGTGATCGCCTGCATCAGCGCATAGGTGCCCGACAAATCGAGCAGCGTGACGTGGAGATCCTTCTCCAGCGCGTCGAGCGTCGCGCCGGTGACATCGCCCGCCGCCATCGCTTCTTCCAGCCGGGTCCGCATCTGCGTCAGCAGTGACGCCGGCGCCTGGGGCGCCGCCTTGGTCAGGGCGATCGGCTCGAGAATCGAGCGCAATTCGTAGAGTTCGGCGATATGGTCGGGCGTCAGCGCCGGCGCGTACCAGCGACCGCGATCATCCTTGCGCAGCACGCCGCGCTGCTGCAGGCGGCCGACCACGTCGCGCGCCACGGTGCGACTGACGCCGTAGTGGCGGGCGAGCCGCGCCTCGTTGACCCGCCAGCTGGCGAAGGAGATCCGGGCGATCACCTGGTCCTCGACCTCGCCATAGATCCGCTCCCAGCTCGGCGAGGATTGCAGCGGGCTGCCGTCATGGGCCGGCGACGCCGTATCGCCGGGCGAGGGGGCCTTTCGTGTTGATGCGCTGCCGGCCAGGACGGCATAGCCCTTGCCCTTCACGCGTTTGACGAGGCCCTGCTGCTCCAGTTCCGACAAGGCGCGGCGCACGGGCGCACGGCTGATGCCGAGCCGCTCGGCCAGCAGCGATTCGGTGAGGCGATCCGACGCTGGCAGGGTGCCGTCGCGGATCTGTTCGGCGATGAGCTGCGTCGCCCGCTCGTAGAGACGCGGCGTGACGCCGGAGACGCTCTCCGCATCGATGTCCTGGACCCTTTCGGCGTGCCCCTCAGGCATCGTGTCTCCCTCGCAACCCGGTGGATTCGGCCGGTGCCAAAGTGTTTCGAATGTCGCCCATGGCGTCAAACCGAATGCCGGCCCCGGAACGCGATCGTCGCACTCGCTGCTTCACAAGCACTTGCGATCGCCCGGCTATCCGCCGGCGTTCTCCCCCTTTTCTCGCCGATGTTGATATGTATAGTGTAGACATATGACATCGAGCGGGGGCTCGTGGCAGGGAGGAACGGGAATGAGCGGACGGCTCGAAGGGCGGCGAGCATTCGTGACGGGGGCCGGCCAGGGGATGGGCCGTGCCATCGCGCTCCTGTTCGCCGAGGAGGGTGCGGCTGTCGTTGCTGCCAGCCGCACCCTTGCCAAGATGGACGACCTGCCACGTCTGGCGCCGTCGATCACGCCGGTCGGTCTCGACGTCACCGATCGGGACGCCGTGCAGGCGGCGATCGCCGCTGCGGGTGATCTGGACATCCTGGTCAATTGCGCCGGCTGGGTTCACAACGGCAGCATTCTCGACTGCAGCGAGGAGGATTGGGCGAAGAGCCTGGAGCAGAACGCCACCTCCTGTTTCCGCACCATCCGCGCCGCATTGCCCGGGATGATCGCCCGCGGGCGCGGCTCGATCATCAATGTCGCCTCGGTCGCTTCCAGCATTACCGGCGTCGCCAACCGCGCCGCCTACGGCGCCAGCAAGGCGGCGGTGATCGGCCTGACCAAGCAGGTCGCGCGGGACGTCATCCGCACCGGCGTGCGCGTCAATGCGCTGTGCCCCGGAACCACGGCCTCGCCATCGCTCGAATCCCGCATCGCGGCCAGCGCCGATCCCGAGGCCACCCGCCGCGAATTTGCCGAGCGCCAGCCGATCGGGCGCCTGGGCGAGGTCTCCGAAATGGCGGCCGCGGCACTGTATTTCGCCGCCGACGATGCGGCCTTCACCACCGGCCAGATCCTGGTCGTCGACGGCGGGCAGACCCTGTGAGCGCGGTCGCCGACCAGACCGGCCGCCACGGCGGCCGCATCGGGCTCGAGGAGCTTGCCCGCTTCTGTACCGCCGTCCTGTCGGCGGTCGGCGCCGACGATGCGACGGCCGAGGCGGCGACGCGGGCGATGATCCACGGGTCGCGCTGCGGCGTCGACAGCCATGGCGTCCGGCTCCTGCCGCATTATGCGACGGTGCTGCGCGAGGGGCGCGTCAACCCGCGGCCGACGCTTTCCTTCTCTTCCAAGGGCGGTGCAGTCGCTACGCTCGACGCCGACGACGCCCATGGTGCGCTGGCCACCTACAGCGCCATGGACCGGGCGGTCGAGATCGCCGGCGGCCAGGGTATCGGCGCGGTGGCGATCCGCAAATCCTCGCATTTCGGCCCGGCTGGCGCCTATGCGCTGGCGGCGGCCGAGCGCGGGGCCATCGGCATCGTCATGTGCAATTCCGATGCCTTCGTGCGGCTGCATGGCGGGGCGCGCCGCTTCCACGGCACCAATCCGATCGCCTGCGCCATTCCCAATCCGGACGGGGCGCCCTGGCTGCTTGACATGGCCACCAGCGCAATTCCCTACAACCGCGTCAAACTCTACGAGAGCCTCGGCGTGGACCTGCCGGAGGCGGTCGCCTCGGATGCGGAGGGCCGGAATACGGCGGATCCCGCGGCGGTCGAGATGCTGGCGCCGCTGGGCGCGGCCTTCGGCTTCAAGGGCGCGGGCCTTGCCGGCCTGGTCGAGATCTTCAGCGCCGTCCTCAGCGGCATGGGGCTGAGCTTCGACCTTCTGCCGATGGGCGGGCCGGACCTGTCGACCCCGCGCGGGCTCGGCGCCTTCGTCATGGCGGTGCGCACCGATGCCTTCGTCGACCGGGAGATATTCGATCGCGGCATGCGTCGCTATGTCGGCGAACTGCGCGCCAGCGCGACCGCACGCGGCGCTGAGGTCATGGCGCCGGGCGACCGCGAATGGGCCGAGGCGGAGCGGCGCACCGCCTATGGCGCGCCGGTGGATCCGGCGACGATGACAGAGTTCCGGTCCCTGGCGGACCGGTACGGGCTGGAGATGCCGGCAACAGCCGGGTCCGGCTCGATGCCGCCCGCGCAGACGGGCGCAAGCTGACCACGAGATCGCAACAGGGAGGATCGACAATGAGCGTGCTGGCAAGGCATCTGAAGACGCTGTCTCTCGCGGTGGGGCTCGGCCTCTTCGCGCAAGGGGCAGTGTTCGCGCAGGACAGTTTCGAGCTGCGCTTCAACCATGTGCTCGGCCCCAACGAGCCGTTCCACAAGGGCTTCGAGGCCTGGGCGGAGCGGGTGAAGGAGCGTACCGATGGCGGGCTGACGATCCAGGTCTTCCACAGCGCCCAGCTCGGCGTTGAGGAAGACATCATCGAGCAGATCCGCCAGGGCGCCAATATCGGCCAGAACACCGACGCCGCGCGGCTCGGCACCTATGTCCCGGGCATCGCGGTGGTGAACGGGCCCTATTTCGTCGGCTCGCTGGAAGAATCCTTCAAGCTGGCGGATTCGCCCACCATGCAGGAATGGCAGGCCGGACTTGCCGAACAGCACGGGCTGAAGGTCGTGTGCTTCGATTGGGTGCAGGGTTTTCGCAATTTCTACACCAACGCGCCGGTGCGCACGCCGGAGGACCTGAGCGGCCAGCGCATCCGCACCCCGCCGGCCCCGATCTGGCAGGAATCGATCCGGGCACTGGGCGCCGAGCCGGTGGCGATGAATTTCGGCGACGTTTATCCCGGCCTGCAGCAGCGGGCGATCGACGGGGCCGAGCTCGTCTATCCCAACATCACCGCAGCCAACCTCAACGAGGTCGTCGACCACGCCAATGAGACCAAGCATATCCTCCTGACCAATTTCCAGGTGGTCAGCTCGCAATGGTTCGACGGCCTGCCGTCGGAATACCAGACCGCGCTGGTCGAGGAATGCCGCGCCGCCGGCCAGGCAACCTCGGCGGAGATCGAGGAGGCGACGCAGACGGCCAAGGCGACCCTGAAGGAGCGGGGCATGACGATCGTCGAGGACGTCGACATGGATGCCTTCCGGGCGGCCGGCGAAAAAGCCTACGAGACGCTGGGTCTCGTCGAGGCGAAGAACAAGGTCCAGGAAGAGATCGGCATCAAGGCGGGCCAGTAACGGTCCGACGCGACGCCGGCGGGGAGATCCATGCCAAGCCTCTATCGGTTCATCCTGCGGGCTGAGGCATTCCTCGCCGGCGTCCTGTTGATGGCCATGGTCGCGCTCATCTTCGCCGGCGGCGTCGCCCGGATGATGCACACGCCGATCAACTGGACCATCGATCTGGCCACCTGCGCCTTCGCCTGGGCCTCGTTCCTCTGCGCCGACATCGCCTGGCGCAGGGGCGCGCTGATGTCGATCGACATCCTGCCCGAAATGGTGCCCGCCGGCGTGCGGCGGGCGCTGGAATTCGTCAATTACGGGTTGATCGCGGTCTTCCTCGTCTGCGGCATCTATGCCGGCACGCTGCTCGCCTGGATCAGCCGGGCGCGCAGTTTCCAAGGCATTCCCGGGATCAGCTATTCCTGGGTGACGATGAGCCTGCCGGTCGGCTGCCTGCTGCTGCTCGTCACCACGCTCCTGAAGATCCGTGACGCGCGGCGCGCCGCGGTTCGTAACGAGGGCGCTTCGCCGTCATGCTGATCGTCACCATCGCCTTCGTCGTCCTGATCCTGATGGGCATGCCCATCGCCTTTGCGATCGGCATCTCCGGGGCGCTGTTCTTCGCCCAGCATCCCGAGCTTCCCTTCACCATTCCGGTGCAGGTGACGGTGTCCCAGACCCAGAATTTCGCGCTCCTGGCGATCCCGCTGTTCATCGTCGCCGGCAATTTCATGAACCGGTCGGGCATCACCGAGCGGCTGCTCGACCTCGCCTCGGTGCTGACCGGCCGGCTCCGTGGCGGGCTGGCGCAGGTCTCGCTGGCGCTGTCGGCGCTGATGGGCGGCGTGTCGGGATCGGCGATCGCCGATGCGGCGATGCAAAGCCGCATGCTCGGCGATGAGATGACCAGGCGCGGCTTCACCCGCGGCTTTACCGCCGGCATCCTGTCCTATGGCGCGGTGCTGACGCCGATCATTCCGCCGGGCATCGGCATGATCCTCTACGGGACGATCGGCCAGGTCTCGATCGGCCGGCTGTTCGCCGCCGGCTTCGTGCCCGCGCTGCTCCTGTGGATCGGGCTCGGCTTTGCCGTCTGGCTGACCGCCCGGCGGCGCGGCTACCAGCCGCAACGCCGGACGCGGCCGAAATTCGGCGAGGTCACGCGGGCCTTCACCGGCGGCATCTGGGCGCTGCTGTTTCCGGTCTTCCTGCTGGTCGGCCTGCGCATGGGCGTCTTCACCCCGTCGGAGATCGGGGCGTTCGCCGTGCTCTACGCGCTGTTCATCGGCGTTTTGGTCTATCGCAAGATGCGGATGAAGGGTTTCGTCGAGGGACTCGAGAGCAGCCTGGCCGATGTCGGCTCGGTGATGTTCCTGATCGCCCTGTCGGCGATCTTCAGCTACGGCATCGTCCTCGAACAGGTGCCCGAGACCGTCGCCGGCTGGATCGTCGGGCTGACCGACAATCTCACCGGCGCGATGATCCTGATCTGCGTCGTGGTGGTGGTCATCGGCTTCTTCATCGATGCGACGGTGCTGATCATCATGCTGACGCCGATCGTCCTGCCGGTGGCGCGCGATCTCGGGGCCGACCCGGTGCATTTCGGCATCGTCTTCATCATCGCCGCGACCATCGGCAATTTCACGCCGCCGGTCGGCGCGGCCATGTATGCGGTCTGCTCGATCCTGCGCTGTCCGATCGGCGAGTACACGCGGGAATCGGCGCCGTTCCTGGCGGCGGTCGTCGCGGTGACCGTGCTGCTCATCCTCCTGCCGTCGCTCGTTCTGTTCGTGCCGAACCTGATCTTCGGGTGAGGGACGGCCAGCCGTTCGGCGGCCATGTTGGAAGGAGGGGCGTCCGAAAGGGCGCAGGCTCATCTCCGCATCCGGACACACACGGACCCCACCGATAACGCGCACATGGCGAATAGCCCGGCAGGGGAGGGGACAGGCCGAGCCCGTGCAGGCGAGGGATCCGCGGTGGTTCGCACACGATAGACCGCCGGGCCCACCGGCTAGAACGGTGCGAGCATTCCGGGGCCGTACGGGGCCCGCCAGGGGCCGCGATCGACCAAATGACTTTTTGCGAAGTTTTTGCGACTGAGGTCGTTGACAGGTCCGGATGGGGTGGCCTATATCGCGTTCATCGACGACGGCGGTGGCGCCGGAGCGGGCCGGACGGTCCGCTGAGAACTGGTTCGGGGCAAATTGTTCTGACCGGTTCGGTTTTGCGCCGCCATCGTCATCATCTATCGAGAGCCGCTTTGCAGCGACCCTCCTCGGGGTATGACCGGAC
>NZ_CAXPJM010000037.1:0-295859 GCF_964217435.1 Aurantimonas sp.
AGTTAACGCATTAAGCTTCCCGCCTGGGGAGTACGGTCGCAAGATTAAAACTCAAAGGAATTGACGGGGGCCCGCACAAGCGGTGGAGCATGTGGTTTAATTCGAAGCAACGCGCAGAACCTTACCAGCTCTTGACATGCCTCGACGGTATCCGGAGACGGATGCCTTCCTTCGGGACGAGTGCACAGGTGCTGCATGGCTGTCGTCAGCTCGTGTCGTGAGATGTTGGGTTAAGTCCCGCAACGAGCGCAACCCTCGCCCTTAGTTGCCAGCATTCAGTTGGGCACTCTAGGGGGACTGCCGGTGATAAGCCGAGAGGAAGGTGGGGATGACGTCAAGTCCTCATGGCCCTTACGGGCTGGGCTACACACGTGCTACAATGGCGGTGACAGTGGGCAGCCAACTCGCGAGAGTGAGCTAATCCCAAAAAACCGTCTCAGTTCGGATTGCACTCTGCAACTCGGGTGCATGAAGTTGGAATCGCTAGTAATCGTGGATCAGCATGCCACGGTGAATACGTTCCCGGGCCTTGTACACACCGCCCGTCACACCATGGGAGTTGGTTCTACCCGAAGGTGGTGCGCTAACCTAGCAATAGGAGGCAGCCAACCACGGTAGGGTCAGCGACTGGGGTGAAGTCGTAACAAGGTAGCCGTAGGGGAACCTGCGGCTGGATCACCTCCTTTCTAAGGACGATCCCTCACGGCGTCCGGTCCGTCATCTCGCAAGAGGTGGCCCGCCGGGCTTCCCGTATCGGATTGTTTTAGAACAAAGGTCCCGTTAGTCAGACGGGGCCGCGCAGAACAAGAGCGCCAACGAGCCCTTCGCAAGGAGGGTGTACGGCGTGATGGCAGGCACCGCCGCCTTCGTTTCTCTTTCTTCCCTGGATGAATTGCCGGACCATTGCGTCTGGTGTCGCAGGCCCGTCATGGGTTTGTGGGACCGGTAGGCTCGACACGGTTCGGGCCCGTAGCTCAGTTGGTTAGAGCGCACCCCTGATAAGGGTGAGGTCGGTAGTTCGAATCTACCCGGGCCCACCATATTTGGTCGGCACCGGTCGACGGCACCCGGACATGGGGCTTTAGCTCAGCTGGGAGAGCACCTGCTTTGCAAGCAGGGGGTCGTCGGTTCGATCCCGACAAGCTCCACCATTCGTCGGCAGTCGCCATCCAGGAGAAAGACAATAGTTTGCAGCCTCGAACTCCGGTTCGGGTGCCTGCCTGTTCTCAATCATCATCGTGAAGAAGAAGACGGATCTCGAAGGTCGTCATTTTGGCCAGCTTTGCTGGTCATGCCCCGCTCAGGGTTTGGACGATCTGTCGACGAAGGGTTCCAGTGAAGGGTTCATCGCCCGGCACCGGAGACAACAAGCCTTTCGTCCCATGATCGATGTGCCTGACCGCACATTGTCGGGGTCTGTCTCAAGAAGCTGGTCTTTCGTCGATCGGGTTTAGCCGCCCGGTCGACAGATAGAACACCGCTGCAGGATCTTGGACGAGGTTGCACACCTTGCCGGGATTTGCGGTGTTCGAAGAGGACATTGTGAATGTTCGCCTCTCTCTCCTGGTGCCGTTTAGGCGGGGCCGGGATGGTGGGCATTGACGATGAGAATGATCAAGTGACTTAAGGGCATTTGGTGAATGCCTTGGCATGCACAGGCGATGAAGGACGTGATACGCTGCGATAAGCCATGGGGAGCTGCGAATAAGCTTTGATCCGTGGATTTCCGAATGGGGCAACCCACCTTTGACGCCTGTTAAGTTCAAGCGGTTGGCAAGACTTCGTGTTTTGCGAACCGTTTGGATTAACAGGTGTCTATAAAAGGTATCTAACTCTGAATACATAGGGGTTAGAAGCGAACTCGGGGAACTGAAACATCTAAGTACCCGAAGGAAAGGACATCAACCGAGACTCCGTCAGTAGCGGCGAGCGAACGCGGACCAGGCCAGTGGCCATCGAGAGAAGAAGCGGAACAGGTTGGAAAGCCTGGCAAGAGTGGGTGATAGCCCCGTACGCATAATGTCTCCGATGGTCCTCGAGTAGGGCGGGACACGTGAAATCCTGTCTGAAATTAGGGGGACCACCCTCTAAGCCTAAGTACTCGTGCATGACCGATAGCGAACCAGTACCGTGAGGGAAAGGTGAAAAGCACCCCGACAAGGGGAGTGAAATAGTACCTGAAACCGAATGCCTACAAACAGATGGAGCTCAAGGTTCGTCCTGGGTGACATCGTACCTTTTGTATAATGGGTCAGCGACTTAGTCTGGCGAGCAAGCTTAAGCCGATAGGTGGAGGCGTAGCGAAAGCGAGTCTGAACAGGGCGTTCAGTTCGTCGGATTAGACCCGAAACCGAGTGATCTAGCCATGAGCAGGTTGAAGGTGCGGTAACACGCACTGAAGGACCGAACCCATATCTGTTGCAATAGATCGGGATGACTTGTGGCTAGGGGTGAAAGGCCAATCAAACTCGGAAATAGCTGGTTCTCCGCGAAATCTATTTAGGTAGAGCGTCGGATGAACACTCCAGGGGGTAGAGCACTGAATGGGCTAGGGGGTCTCACCGACTTACCAAACCTAATCAAACTCCGAATACCTGGAAGTGCTATCCGGCAGACACACGGCGGGTGCTAACGTCCGTCGTGGAGAGGGAAACAACCCTGACCACCATCTAAGGTCCCCAAGTTATGGCTAAGTGGGAAAGGATGTGAAGACTCCAAAACAACCAGGATGTTGGCTTAGAAGCAGCCATCATTTAAAGAAAGCGTAACAGCTCACTGGTCTAATTAAGAGTCTTTGCGCCGAAAATGTACCGGGGCTCAAGCCATACACCGAAGCTGTGGGCTCGTCTTTGACGAGCGGTAGCGGAGCGTTCCGTAGGCCTGTGAAGGCGGACCCGTGAGGGCTGCTGGAGGTATCGGAAGTGCGAATGCTGACATGAGTAACGATAAAGGGAGTGAGAGACTCCCTCGCCGAAAGTCCAAGGGTTCCTGCTTAAAGTTAATCTGAGCAGGGTTAGCCGGCCCCTAAGGCGAGGCCGAAAGGCGTAGTCGATGGGAACCACGTTAATAATCGTGGGCCTGGTGGAGAGTGACGGATCTCGTGTATCGTACGGTCTTATTGGATTGATCGTGCGGTGAAGAGGTTCCAGGAAATAGCCCCACCGTATAGACCGTACCCGAAACCGACACAGGTGGACTGGTAGAGTATACCAAGGCGCTTGAGAGAACTATGTTGAAGGAACTCGGCAAATTGCACGCGTAACTTCGGAAGAAGCGTGACCCCCATTTACGCAAGTAGGTGGGGGTGGCACAGACCAGGGGGTAGCGACTGTTTATCAAAAACACAGGGCTCTGCGAAGTCGCAAGACGACGTATAGGGTCTGACGCCTGCCCGGTGCTGGAAGGTTAAGAGGAGGGGTGCAAGCTCTGAATCGAAGCCCCAGTAAACGGCGGCCGTAACTATAACGGTCCTAAGGTAGCGAAATTCCTTGTCGGGTAAGTTCCGACCTGCACGAATGGCGTAACGACTTCCCCGCTGTCTCCAACATAGACTCAGTGAAATTGAATTCCCCGTGAAGATGCGGGGTTCCTGCGGTCAGACGGAAAGACCCCGTGCACCTTTACTATAGCTTTACACTGGCATTCGTGTCGGCATGTGTAGGATAGGTGGTAGGCTTTGAAGCGTGGGCGCCAGCTCGCGTGGAGCCATCCTTGAAATACCACCCTTATCGTCATGGATGTCTAACCGCGGTCCGTCATCCGGATCCGGGACAGTGTATGGTGGGTAGTTTGACTGGGGCGGTCGCCTCCTAAAGAGTAACGGAGGCGCGCGATGGTGGGCTCAGACCGGTCGGAAATCGGTCGTCGAGTGCAATGGCATAAGCCCGCCTGACTGCGAGACAGACAAGTCGAGCAGAGACGAAAGTCGGTCATAGTGATCCGGTGGTCCCGCGTGGAAGGGCCATCGCTCAACGGATAAAAGGTACGCCGGGGATAACAGGCTGATGACCCCCAAGAGTCCATATCGACGGGGTTGTTTGGCACCTCGATGTCGGCTCATCGCATCCTGGGGCTGGAGCAGGTCCCAAGGGTTTGGCTGTTCGCCAATTAAAGCGGTACGTGAGCTGGGTTCAGAACGTCGTGAGACAGTTCGGTCCCTATCTGCCGTGGGTGCAGGAGAATTGACAGGATCTGACCCTAGTACGAGAGGACCGGGTTGGACGTACCTCTGGTGGACCTGTTGTGGCGCCAGCCGCAGTGCAGGGTAGCTATGTACGGTCGGGATAACCGCTGAAGGCATCTAAGCGGGAAACCCACCTGAAAACGAGTTCTCCCTATCAGAGCCGTGGTAGACCACCACGTTGATAGGCCGGGTGTGGACGTGCGGCAACGCATGAAGCTTACCGGTACTAATCGCTCGATCGGCTTGATCATTCTCATTCGTTAATGCCCACCCCAAAAGGGTGGCAACACACACAATGCCCTCCCAAGACCAGCTTCCAACTTGCCATTTGCCGACCTGGTGGTTCTAGCGGGGCGGCCGCACCCGATCCCATTCCGAACTCGGCCGTGAAACGCCCCAGCGCCCATGATACTTCGTCTCAAGACGCGGGAAAGTCGGTCGCCGCCAGGTCTGCAAATCGCAAGTTGAAACAAGAGACCCTTCTTCACACCAAGCACCAAAGCCCCTCGCGCTCAACAGCCGAGGGGCTTTGTGCGTTCAGGGCGATGTTTCGGTGCCTGAGCTCTCGCAAGACGGCCGATGGGCGTCCGGTGAGGCTTGGGTTTCGGAGACCTGGATGCCGTCCGCACTCGGTGCCGTTGTGCGATTGTCGACGACGTCGACGGCCCCGCGCGAGTGGACGGAAGAGCTATAGGCGCTCTGCGTCAGTTGCCGCCTATTCTTTGTGACAGCGATCTCTCCGGCGAACGCTGCGCGTGTACGACGGCTGACACCGCCGGGAGGTCAAGGATCCGATCGCACGATCATGAGGGCGAGCCGCGAAGGTGCCCCCGTATGTGTGCGGTACGGGAGTTTTCTACACCCGCAACACGGCGTCGGTTCCCCGCTCAGCGCCTGCCGGCCCGGCCATAATAGCCGCGCATGAGGAGGGGCGTCAGGAACATCGGGATCTGGTAACAGCCGACGAAGACCATCATGGCCTCCAGAGACGCGGGCGGCAGGGCAACGAGGAACAGCGCCAGATTGCGGTTGCCGGCCATCAGCGCCACGGCGCCGCCGATGGCCGGATCGCTGCCGGCACGGCGCATGACGGTGTTGGCCGTGATCTGTAGCCCGAAATTCAGAGCGAAGGCGGCCGCGAGCATGCCGGCGACCTGCAGCGGATCACGCAGCAGCATCGGCTGGATCGCGTCCATCAGGCCCAAGACCAGGGCCGCGAGCAGAAGTGCGCTGACGGCATCGAGCATGACGATGGCGTCCGATTGCGGTCCGGGGCGCCAGATCCGGCGCATGATGATCGCCAGGCCACCGGCCAGCGCGATGACACCGAGAAGGCGCAGTGCGGGCTCCAACGGCGAGATTGTTGCGCCGGGAAAGACGATCTGCAGGGGCAGCATCGAAGTGAGCGGCAAGAGGATGGTGCCCCAGACCAGCAGTCGCAGCGCCGTCATGCCGTCGAGGCCGGTGAGGGCGGCGAGGCCTGCGCCGCCGGTGATCGGCGCGGCGGCCAGGGTGAGAATGACGACGCTGGCGAGCGGGCCGCTGATATTGCCGAGGTAAAGGATCGCGGCGACGGCGAGGGGCAGCGCGAGCTGCAGGAACAGGACCAGCGGCACGTCGCGCCGCATATGGGTGAGGGACCGCGCGATCTGGGCAGGATCCACCCGCAGGACGGAGACGAAGAGAATCGCGGCGATCAGCGGGAACAGGCAGGCCCGCATGAGCGACGCGAGGCCGGGAAACAGCACGCCGCCGACAAGGCCCGCCACCAGCATCCAGCGGCCATTGCGGGCGATGATCGTCAAAAGCCGTGTCATGGCGTGTCAGGCGCCTTTCTGCTCCGGCCGTCCAGATGGGGACATGCGCCTGTCACTATTCCGCCGCCTACGACGGAAAGTCTGAGCCTGCGGTTCACGCCGGGCTCTGGCCTGCGGCGCCGGTCTTGCGGCGATCGCGCCGCCAGGTGGCGGCGGCGAGACAGCCGCCGATGATGGCGAGGCCGGTGAGAACGCCGTAGCTGCCAATATAGCTGCCGACATGATTGTGCACCGAGGAGAACAGTGTCGGCCCCACCAGCACGCCGGCGAAGGTGACGAACATGGCGGTACCGGTGACCGAGCCGACGGCGCGCAGGGGGCTGAGGCGCGCGACTTCGGAGAGATAGACCCCGTTCCAGCCGACGCCGGTCAGGCCGAGCAGCATGAAGGCTGCGATCACCGCGGCGAGCGGCCATTGCGGCGAGACGAAGAGGATCGCGGTCGAGATCACGGCCATCAGCGCGGCGAGGCCCGTGAGGACGGCGAGGCCGCTGCGGATGCGATCGGCGACATGGCCCCAGAGCAGGCGGCCGACGGCGCCCATGACCTGGACGGCGGCCAGAACCATGCCGGCTTCGACGAGGCCCATCTGCAGCTCCTCCACCAGCAGCACGACCAGGAAGGCGACGAGACAGAGCTGGATGGCGGAAAAGCAGAAGGAGGCGGCGGCCAGCATGAGCAGCGACCGGTCGGAGCGGATGGTCGTAAGGCCGAGGCCGGCCGAGCGCAGCAGCCGGGTTGCCGGGTTCGCATGGGCATCGAGACGGGCGCGGCCGCGCTCGAGCGCCAGCATCAGCACGATGCAGGTCGCGGCCACGGCCCACAGCACGGCGCCCCATTCGAACGCCACGGCCATCGGCGCGCCGATGAGCCCGGCCATGATGCCGCCGATCGGGACGCCGGTCTGCTTGATGGAGAAGAAGAGATTGCGCCGATGCGCCGGCGAATGGCGCTGCAGGAGATCTGAGGCGGACGGGTTGATCAGCCCGTAGGAGAGGCCGATGGCCAGCGATCCGGCGATCATGCCGGCCAGATAGGGAATGCTGGCGAGAAGGCAGCCGGCGGCCGTCAGCGCCATCGCGGTCTGGCCGGTGCGGCAGGGGCCCCAGCGCGACACGACCGCGCCGCCGACCAGCGAGGACAGCATCGCCGCCAGATAGACCAGCCCGACCTGATAGCCGACGAAGCTCGACGGCACGCCGAGAGTGAGCGCGACGGCAGGGGCAAGGGCCGGCACGGTCAGCACCGCGGCGGTGCCGAGCGCCTGGATGATGGTGGTCTCGGCCAGCAGCCATGGCAGGCTCACGGCCTCACCGGGCCGATCGGAAACGGACGCGTCTGTCGTCATGGGGGGGATGCTGCCTCTGTCGAACCCGGACGCCGTCGGCGATCCGGTTGCGGGAGCCCGGCAAGACGGGCGCCAAGATCATGCGACCTTACTAGTCTGGGAGGGTCCGCGACAATGGCCGGTGGGTTGCCGTGTGGGACAGGATCGCTGTGGCGTCTTCCGGGTAATGGGTGACCGCGGCGTCGGGGACGGTTGCGGCGCGAAGCTGCGCAGCTTGATCGCTGGCGGAGCCCCGATCCCGACAGCTCGATGTCGCCCCGACGCTAGACGACGGTCTTCACGCGGTCCCAGGTCTTCTGCAGATGCCGGGCAAGGACCTCGCCGAGCCGCTCACCATCGCGGTTCCGCAGGGCCACGGCCATCTCCTCATGCTCGGCGACCGCCTTGGCCCAGGCCTCCGGCCCCTGGTTGCCGAGAAAGCGGATGCGCTTCAGCCGGCCCTGGATGGTGCCCTGCACGTCGATGAGCATGTTGTTGCGCGACAGCCGGGCGATGCCAGAATGGATCGCCTGGTTCATCTTGTAATAGGGCAGGCGCTCGCGCTTCTCGTAATAGCCGATCATGGCGTCGTGCACGGCCAGCAATTCCGCGAGCTCGTCGTCGGTGGCGCGTTCGCAGCACAGCCGGCCCGCCAGCTTCTCGAGCTCGGCCAGCACTTCCAGCATCGAGGCGACGTCTTCGGGCGACAGGCGCCGCACGACGCTGCCGCGCGACGGGCGGATGTCGATCAGCCCTTCGCCGGCCAGGGTACGCAGCGCCTCGCGCAAGGGCGTGCGCGAAACGCCGAGGCTCTGGACGAGGGCTGCCTCGTTGATTCGCGAATCCGGCGGGAGATGCCCCTCGATGATCATGTCGCGGATCCGCCCGGCGACCTGCTCGTGCAGGGTCTGCCGCTGGATCAGGGGCGCGTCCAGCGTCGCCGTCTCTGCCGCATCCATGTGGTTCACCTTCCTGCGTCGCTCGGGTCGTCGCGGAGATTATAGCAAAAAGGGGGCTTGTGGGGGCAAAGAAAAATATCGTATGCAAAATGCGATATGCGGAACCGGTGAGGAAACAGCATGCCCCAGTCCCAAGTCCTGGCCTTTGCCATTGGTGATCCGGCCGGAATCAGCCCGGAGCTGGCCGCGCGGCTTCTCGCCGATCCCGTGGCGCAGACGGCGACCCTCCTGGTCATCGGCGACCGCCGGGTGCTCGACATGGGTGCCGCCCATGCCGGCGTCACGCTGGATCTGCCGAATGTGACGGCCGCGGAACTCGGCAGCGAGCGGCCGCAGCGCAGCTGCTTCGTCGATCTCAAGAACTGCGATCCGGCGGCGATCACGCTGGGCGCCTCGAGCCCCGAGGGCGGCGCCTCGGCGCTGGCGAATTTCCGCTGCGCGCTGCTTGCGGCCAAGAACGGCTATGCCGACGCGGTGTTCTTCACGCCCTTCAACAAGCACTCGATGCGCCTGTCGGAAAGCGACTATGTCGACGAGATCGGCTTCGTGAACCGGACCATCGAGGTCACCAAGAACGGCAGCGAGTTCAACGTCCTCGACGAGGTCTGGAACGCCCGCTGCACCTCGCATATTCCGCTGTCGAAGGTCGCCGAGTCGATCACCGAGGACCGCGTCTTCGAGAGCCTGCGGCTGACCATCGAGACGATGCAGGGAGCCGGCTACGAGCGGCCGCGCATCGGCGTCGCCGCGCTCAACCCGCATGCCGGCGACGGCGGCAATTTCGGCACCGAGGACGACGCGATCATCCTGCCGGCCGTGCAGCGGGCCCAGGCCCACCAGATGGCCGTCACGGGTCCGGTGCCGTCCGACACGGTCTTCGTGCGCGCCATGAAGGGCGAGTTCGACGCCGTCCTGACCATGTTCCACGACCAGGGCCAGATCGCCATGAAGCTGATCGGCTTCGATCGCGGCGTCACGCTGATCGCCGGCTATCCGTTCCCGATCGTCACGCCGGCCCACGGGACGGCCTTCGACATCGCCGGACAGGGCATCGCCAATCCGGGCGCCGGGCAGAAGGCGATCGAACTCGGCCTGATGCTGGCGGCCCGAAAGGCTGCCGAGGGCAACATTCTGCCGCCGCCGGAAACGCCGTTGTCGGCACTGTTCGCCAAGGGGCTGCAGGGACCCCGGGCCGCCTGAGGGGCGAGTGCCCCTCCAATACATCCAAGACGGCCGCCAAGGTCGCGTCGCGCAGACACCAGCCACCACTTAACCCCAACGATCTGACGGGAGGACCCACATGATCCACTTCACGCTGAAATCGGCCGTTGCCGCCGCCGCACTTCTGGCCGCCAGCGGCTTCGCCCAGGCGCAGGAAGAAATCATCTTCGGCCTGAGCGCCGCCAACGGTTCGCTGCAGGAGCGCACCGCCAGCGAGTTCGCGCGCCGCGCCAACGAGAAGCTCGGCGACACCGCCGTGGTGAAGGTGTTCGACTCCTCGCAGCTCGGCAAGGACAAGGACATGCTCCAGAAGATCAAGCTGGGCACCATGCACATGACCCTGCCGTCTTCGACCATGCCGGAGATCGCCGCCGAATACGCGCTGTTCGACCTGCCCTTCATGGTGAAGGATCGCGATCACCTGGCGCGAATCGACGAGACGCTGTTCCGCGACGTGCTGGTGCCGGCCGCCGAGGAGCAGGGCTATCGCCCGCTCGCCATCTGGGAGAACGGCTTCCGCCAGATCACCAACAACGAGCGGCCGATCAACACCCCGGCCGACCTGGAAGGCCTGAAGATCCGCACGCCGAATTCGTCCTGGCGCGTCGAGATGTTCAAGACCTACGGCGCCAACCCGACGCCGATGTCCTTCTCGGAAGTCTTCGTCGCGCTGCAGACCGGCGTCATCGACGGCCAGGAGAACCCGCTGACCAACATCTCGGCAGGCAAGCTGAACGAGGTGCAGGAATATCTGTCGATGTCCGGCCACGTCTATTCGCCGGCCTATCCGACCGTCGGCGTCACCGCCTTCGAGAAGCTCGACCCGGAGATCCAGGAGGTCCTGAAGACCACCGCCGAGGAAGTGGCGTTGTGGGCCCGCGAGCAGGGCGCGGCCGATGACGAGAAGCTGCTGAAGGAACTCGAGGAGTCCGGCATGAAGGTGAACCAGGCCGATCGCCAGGCCTTCGTCGACGCCTCCAAGCCGCTCTACGAAAAGTTCGCTGCCGAAGTCGATGGCGGGCAGGAGATGATCGACAAGGCGATGTCGCTCGCCGACTGATCGATCGCGATCCATGACCGGCGGGGAGGGGCGACGCCTCTCCCCGCCGACCGGTCCGGGCCCTGCCCACAAGAACTCTTCATCGGGGGAACCCACCCATGTCCCGGCTCGCCCGCTGGCTTGACGTCTCACTTCAGGCCGTGACGATCTTCCTGCTCGTCGTCCTCGCACTCGTGGTGCTGCTCGGCGTCGGCTACCGCTATTCCGGCAATTCGCTGATCTGGTACGACGAGGTCGCTTCGGTGCTCCTCGCCTGGATCACCTTTTCGGGCGCCGCCCTCGCAACCATGCGCAATGCGCATCTGAGCTTCAGCGGCCTGCTCTATTCCCTGCCGCCCAAAGGCCGCCTGCTGCTGTTCTCCGGCGTGGAACTGATCTTCCTGGCGACCTTCGCCGTCATCGGCTGGGCCGGCTGGGCCATTCTCGACATCTTCGGCAACGAGACGCTGATCTCGGTGCGCTTCGTTTCCCGCAGCTTCGTGCAGAGCATCCTGCCGGTGAGTGCGGGCCTGGTGATCCTGGCGCGTCTCCTGACGCTGCCCGAACGCTACGAGGACGCCAGGATCGGGCTCGATCCCGAGGAGCGTGAAATCGCCGCCGAAATCGCTCGCGCCCAGGCCGAGCTCGAAGCTTCGCGCGCTGGAGAATCCAAATGACCGAGGCGTTGATCCTTCTGTCCCTGTTCGTGATGATCGCCATCGGCCTGCCGATCGCCGTCGCGATCCTCGCCAGCGCGCTGGTGGGCGTCTACATCCTCAACGGCCATCTCGGCTTCCTGAACGCCGCGCTGTCGGTGTTCGACGGGGCCACGAGCTTCCCGCTGATCGCCATTCCGTTGTTCATCCTCGCCGGTGCGCTGATGAACACCGGCGGCATCTCGCGCCGGCTGATCAATTTCGTCTCGGCGCTGATCGGCTTCATGCGGGGCGGCCTCGCCATGGTGAATGTCGGCGTGTCGCTGTTCTTCGCCGAGATCTCCGGCTCGGCCGTCGCCGACGTCGCGGCGATCGGTTCGGTGCTGATCCCGGCGATGAAGAAGAAGGGCTATTCGCCCCGCATGGCCGCGGCGGTCACCTCGTCCTCGGCATCGCTGGCAATCATCATTCCGCCCTCGATCCCGATGATCCTCTACGGCGCCCTGTCCGACACCTCGATCGTGCAGCTCTTCGTGGCCGGCATCGTGCCGGGCCTGCTCGGCGGCTTCGGCATGATGGCGCTGTGCTACTATTTTGCGGTGCGCTACGACCTGCCGCGTGAAGAAGCCTTCAGCCTGACCCGGCTCTGGAAGGCGGCGAAGGATGCCGGCTGGGCACTGATCCTGCCGGTGATCATTCTCGGCGGCATCTTCGGCGGCTTCGTCACCGCCACCGAGGGCGCGGGGCTCGCCGTCATCGCGGCGCTGGTGATCGGCGGCTTCGTCTATCGCGAGATCGACATCCGCCTGTTCTACCATGCGCTGACCGACGGGGTGATCCAGACCGCCGTGGTGATGCTGCTGGTGGCCAGTTCCGCGGTTCTCGGCCTCTATCTGACCGAGACCGAGATGCCGCAGCGGCTGGCGGCGAGCATCACCACGCTGACGACGGACAAGTTCCTCGTCCTGATGATCATCAACGTCTTCCTGCTGTTCGTCGGCATGGTGCTGCACGGGGCCGCGGCGATCATCCTGACGGTGCCGATCTTCATGCCGCTGGTCCATCAGATCGGCATCGATCCGGTGCAGTTCGGCATCCTGCTGACGCTGAACATCGCGCTCGGCCAGCAGACCCCGCCGGTCGCCAGCGTGCTGGTCACGGCCTGCTCGATCGCCCGCACCGACATCTGGCGCACGACGCGGACGAACCTGCCGTTCATCGGAATCCTGCTGGTGGTCCTGCTTCTGGTGACCTACGTGCCGGCCGTCTCGCTGTCGCTGGTGGATTTCTTCTACAAATAGCGCGGCGTCGCCTCACACCACATGCAACGAAAAGGGCCGGTCTGACCGGCCCTTTTTCGTTGTCGCAACTCTGCGGAACATGCGCTTCCCTGCCGCTTCCGCATGGGAGCTATTCGCCAGAGGCCCTAACCGGGACGGCCGCGCCGGCATAATTTAATGGCACAGCAATTCGCTCGGCGAGGAAGAGACATGACGATCGACGCACGCGCTCCCAAGAGCTACTCCCGCATGATCGACTATTTGCGCGGCGCCACCGGCAGCCTGCGCGAAGCACGCCGGATGCGGGCCGAGTTCCGCAACCGCTATCCGCATCTGATGGACTGAGACCGAAGCGCCTGGCGCGGCCTCAAGGGCGCGCCAGTGCATTTTCGGCGAGGATGTCCGGGGTGATCGCATCCAGCGATGGCGCCCCGATCATCGCCATGTCGCGGTCGATCTCGGCCGCGAGCAGCGAGACGGCGTGCTTGACCCCGGCGTCGCCCGCCACGGCGGCTGCGAACAGGAACGGCCGCCCGACAAAGACGAAGTCCGCGCCCAGCGCGATCGCCTTCAGGACGTCGGAGCCGCGCCGCACGCCGCCGTCGAGCATGACGGCCATGTCGCCGGCCGCGGCCTTCACCGCCGGCAGCGCCGCAATTGCCGACACCGCATAATCGAGCTGCCGGCCACCATGGTTGGAGACGATGATGCCGTCGGCGCCCAGTTCGCGGGCCCGTCGTGCGTCCTGCGGCGACAGCACGCCCTTGATCACCAGTCTGCCCTTCCAGCGCTCGCGCGCGATCGCGGCGTGGCGCCAGGAGAAGGTGCCGCGCCCGCCGAAGGAGCGCACGACGTTCTTCGAGATGATGGCCGGGCCGCGCTCGACATCGGCATTCTCGAAATGCGGCATGCCGTGGTTCATCAGGGTGCGGGCCATGGTGCCCATCACCCAGCCCGGCCGCATCACACCCTGCAGGGCGAGATCGAGGCTGGGCTTCATCGGCGCGCCGAAGCGGTCGCGCCTGGAATCCTCGCGGTTGCCGGCAACCGGCACATCCGCCGTGATGACCAGCGTGTCGTAATTGGCGGCGGTGAGGCGGTCGACCATGCCGGTGACCCGCGCGTCGTCGCCGGGCAGATAGGCCTGGAACCAGCGCGCATGGCCTTCCTTGGCGACCCGCTCGAGGCTGATCAGCGAGGTGGCGCTGAGGACGGCCGGAATGCCGCATTCATGGGCGCTGCGGGTGAGAACGATGTCGCCGTCATAGGCGGTGAGGGCGCTGAGCCCCATGGGCGAGATGCCGAAGGGGTGCTGCCAGGTCTTGCCGAACAGGGTGCGGCTCTGGTCGCGGACCGCAAGGCCGGCGAGAATGCGCGGGACGAGGCGGATATCCTCGAAGTCGGCGCGGTTCGCCTTAAAGGCGGCGCCGGTCTCGACCGAGCCGGAGATGTAGGAGAAGACGCCGCGCGGCAGCCGCTTGCGCGCCGCCGGCTCGAACTCGCCGATGTTGAAGATGTTGCGAAGTCTGCGCGGAAGCCGTTCCTCGCGCCGCGCCTCGGCGACGCCGGTGGGGGTGCCCGCAGCCACCCGGCCGCCGGTCTGATCCGTCATTGTGTTCTCCCTGGTGGTCCGCTCTCTCGTCTCGGTCGGCCCTATCGGCTGGCGTCCAGCGGACGGTCCGACAGGGCCTTGCGCAGCCGGGCGAGAAGCTCATCCGACAGGGCGACCCCCTCCGCCATCTGCTGACGGCGAAGGCGCAGCGCCCGCTCGCCCGGCAGGCGCACGGCACTGGCGCCATCAGGCACCTTCGCGTCCCGTGCGGCCCCGGCCATGAAGCCGGTCTGCCGCTCGAAGGCGGCGCGGCCGCCATGGTGCTCCGGATCGACGACCATTACGAAGACCGAGGCGCCCCATTGGTCGGGCGCGTCGGCCCGGCCATGGCCGGCGAGACCCGCCGTCAGCATCTCGACGATCAGGCCGAGGGCGAAGCCCTTGTGGCCGTATTCGGTGCCGCCCAGCGGCAGCAGCGCGCCGGCTGGCTCGGCTGTCAGAAGCGCCGGATCGTCGCTGGCCGTGCCGTCGGGGCCGATCATCCAGGCGCCGGGGAGCGTCCGGCCTTCTTCGACGCGTTCGCTGACGAGGCTGTTGGTGGTGATCGAGGCGGAGATGTCGACGAGAACGGGATCGCCGCCCGTCGGCCAGCCTGCCGCGATGGGGTTGGGCGAATAAATGCCCTCGACGGCGCCGAACGGCGCGACCGAGGCGGTGGCCGGCGAGGACGAGGCGATGATCGCCGCCATCCCTTCGTCGGTCACCGCCTTCAGATAGGCGGCGAGGCAGGCAACGTGATGGCTCTGGCCGATCGCCACGGTGGCGACGCCGGTGTCGCGGGCCCGCTGCGTGCATTGAGCCAGCGCCCGGCGCACCAGCACCGGGCCCGGCAGATAATTGCCGTCCCAGGCCTCCGAGGCGCCATGGTCGCGAACGACCGAGGGCTCGCCCGCCTTGGTCATGTGCCCGGCCGCGAGCTCCCTGAGATAGCGCGGCAGGAGCGCAAGGCCGTGGGTGGAATGGCCGAGGAGATCGCCTTCGACGAGCGTCTCCGCGACGATCTGCGCATGACCGGCATCCAGTCCGCTGGCGGCAAGGGCGTCCTGGGCGTAGCCGATCAGCGCGCGATAATCGTAGCGCCGGCTCATCCCCGGGTTTCCGGCACGCTGCCGCTGGCGGGCGGAACGAGGAAGTCGAAGTCGCAGCCCTTGTCGGCCTGGGTCACCGTTTCCAGGAACAGCCGCTTGTAGCCGCGATCGGACCCGGCATGGACCGGGGCGACGAAGCTCTTGCGCCGCTCGGCCAGTTCGGCCTCGCTCACATCCAGCGAGATCGTGCGGTTCGGCACGTCGAGCGTGATCCGGTCGCCAGTGCGCACAAGGCCCAGCGGGCCACCCTCGGCGCTTTCCGGCGTCACGTGCAGGACGATGGTGCCCGACGCCGTGCCGCTCATGCGGGCGTCGGAAATGCGCACCATGTCCTTGACGCCGGCGGCGGCGAGCTTGCGCGGGATCGGCATGTAGCCGGCTTCCGGCATGCCCGGTGCGCCCTTCGGTCCGGCATTCTGGAGAACGAGGATGTCCTCGGCGGTCACGTCGAGATCGGGATCGTCGACCCGCTCGGCCATGTCGGCGATGGAGGAGAACACCACGGCCCGGCCGGTGTGGCTCATCAGCGCCGGGGTCGCGGCGGACTGCTTCACGATGGCGCCGCCGGGGGCCAGATTGCCACGGACGACAGCCATGCCGCCTTCCGGATAGAGCGGCGCGGAGACCGGCGCGACGATCGACTGTTGCCAGCCGGCGGGTGCGGAGTCGATCTCTTCGCCGAGCGTGCGCCCGGTGACGGTCAGGCAGTCGAGATGCAGGAGGTCCTTCAGCTCGCGCAGGATGGTCGTCAGGCCGCCGGCGGCGTGCAGGTCCTGCATGTAATGCTGGCCGGACGGTTTCAGGTCGACCAGCACCGGCACCTTGCGGCCGATCCGGTCGAAGGCGTCGAGATCGAGGGACAGGCCGAGGCGGCCGGCCATGGCGGCCAGATGCACGATGCCATTGGTCGAGCCGCCGGTGGCGAGGAGCACCGTCAGGGCGTTCTCGAAGGCCCTCACGGTCATGATCTTGTCGGGCGTCAGATTGCTGGCGGCCATCTGCACGGCCAGCGCACCGGTGGTCTCGGCGATGCGGCGACGGTCGGCGGAGACCGCCGGCGGCGTCGCGCCGCCGGGCGCCATCATGCCGAGCGCCTCGACGACAAGGGCCATGGTCGAGGCGGTGCCCATCACGCCGCAGGTGCCGGCGCCCGGCACGAGCTGCGAATTGACGTCGGAGATCTCCTCCGCATCGACCTCGCCGGCGCGGTGGCGCGCCCAGAAGCGGCGGCAATCGGTGCAGGCACCGACCTTCTCGCCGCGATGGCTGCCGGTCAGCATCGGCCCGGTGACGAGCTGGATCGCGGGGACCTTCGCGCTCGCCGCGCCCATCAGCTGGGCCGGAACGGTCTTGTCGCAGCCGCCGATCAGGACGACCGCGTCCATCGGCTGGGCGCGGATCATCTCCTCGGTATCCATCGCCATCAGATTGCGCAGATACATCGAGGTCGGATGGGAAAAGGATTCATGGATCGAGATGGTGGGGAAGGGGACCGGCAGGGCCCCCGCCAGCATGACGCCGCGCTTCACCGCCTCGATCAGGTCCGGGACGTTGGCATGGCAGGCATTGTAGCCGCTGGCCGTATCGACGATGCCGACGATCGGCCGATCGAGCGCATCGTCGGAATAGCCCATGCCCTTGATGAAGGCCTTGCGCAGGAACAGCGAGAAACCGGCATCGCCGTAGCTCGTCAGTCCCTTCTTCAGCCCCCGTCCGTTCTCTTCCGACATGCGATACGCTCCTTACCCTTTTACGCCTGCTGCTCTGGGTTGACCTGACAGACGATTGCCAAGATTGTCAACAATATGTTTGACACCTGCACAGGTGTCGATAAGGTCCATCGACGCGCTTGGAGGAGTGCGTCAATCCAAAAGGGAGGATTCACCCATGAGAATGACCATTGTCGCGGCTCTCGCCGTTACCACCGCCATCGTCGCGCCCGCCTTTGCACAGGACGCCAAATACTCCGCATCCGACGAGATCAACGTCATGCAGGGCTTCAAGGCCGGCGGCGGTTCCGACGCCCTGGCGCAGCTCGTCCAGCCGTTCCTCGCCGAAGAGCTCGGCGTCAATTTCGTCAACCAGTACATTCCCGGCGCGACCGGCGCGATCGCGTGGACGCAGCTCGCCAAGCAGACCAAGCCGGACGGCGCCACGGTCAGCATCACCAACACCCCGATGCTGACGACGAACTACATCATGAATCCGTCGATCACCTACACCGTCGACGAGATCACGCCGCTGGCCAACGTGGTCACCGATCCGGGCATCGCGGTCGTCGCCAAGGACAGCCCGTTCCAGACCTTCGAGGATTTCGTCAAGGCGGCGAAGGACAATCCGAGCACCGTGACCGTCGGCAATTCCGGCGTCGGCGGCGACGACTTCTTCACTTCGCTGATGTTCGAGAAGGCGGCCGGCGTGCAGCTCCAGAAGGTGCCGTTCCAGGGTGACGGCCCGTCCTGGACCGCCGCGATGGGCGGCAAGATCGACGCCAGCTTCACCAATGTCGGCGTCGCCTATCCGCAGGTGAAGGAGGGCAATCTGCGTGCCCTCGCCGTGTTCACCGAAGAGCGCCTGCCGGAGCTGCCGGACGTGCCGACCGCCAGGGAGCTCGGTTACGATCTCGTCGCCGGTTCGTCGCGCGGCTACAGCGGCCCCGGCGGTTTCCCGGAAGAGGCGCGCACGCAGTTCGTGGAGGCGCTGCGCCGGGTGACCGAGAATCCGGAGTTCCTCGAGAAGGCCAAGGCATCGGCGATGAACATCGATTTCATCGGTGGTGACGACTACACGGCGTTCCTGAAAAAGCAGGAAGGCGAGTACCGGGAGATCTGGGCCGACATCAAGGACGAAGTCCAGGCCAAGTAGCACCCTCGGGGGCGGCGACCCGCCGCCCCCGCCACAGACTCCGTCCGGAGACCATGTCATGGGTCGAATCCTGGTTGCGCTCGCGGCCATCGCGCTCGCCTTCTTCTTTTGGAGCGAGGCCGCTGCCTATCCCCGAACAGCCGCCCGCCTGCCGAACCTTCTCGGTTGGATCGTCCTGATCCTGGCGCTCGCGGCGATCGCGCAGACGCTTCTGGCATGGCGCCGGGAGAGGGCCGCCGGCACGCTGGTGCTGATCCCGCCCTTCGCATGGCGCGACATCGCCGTCGGGGCCGGCTTCGCGGGTCTGATCGTGCTCTATGCCTGGAGCATCAACCATGTCGGCTATCTCGTCGCGACGCCGTTGTTCCTCCTGATCCCGCTGGCCGTGCTGCGGCCGATCGGATGGACCGCGACCGTGCTGACCACGCTCGTGGTGACCGGGTTCATCTGGGCCGTCTTCGTCTATTTCCTGAACCTGTCGATCCCCCTCTACCCGGCCGTCTGAGGAGACCCGTCATGCCTGAATCCTTCCTCTGGATCGGCCTGGCCAATGTGGTCGACCCGATCAATCTCCTGGCGATCTTCGCCGGCGCGCTCATCGGCATGTTCGTCGGTGCGATGCCCGGCCTGTCGGCGACGATGGCCATCGCGCTCTTGTTGCCGCTGACCTATTCGATGCGGCCCGAAACCGGGCTGGCCATGCTCGCCTCGCTGTATCTGGCGGCGATGTATGGCGGCTCCGTCGCGGCGATCCTCTTGCGCACGCCGGGAACGCCGGCGGCGGCGGCCACCGTCCTCGACGGCTATCCGATGGCGCAGAAGGGGCTTGCCGGCAAGGCGCTCGGCCTGTCGCTGACGGCATCGCTGATCGGCGGCGTCATCTCTTCGATCGTGCTTCTCACCGTCGCGCCGTTGCTCGGCCGGGTGGTGCTGAATTTCGGCCCGGTGGAGATCTTCGCGGTCGCCGTCCTCGGCATCACCATCATCGGCTCGCTGTCGCAGGGATCGGCGATCCTCGGCCTGATGTCCGGCGCGATCGGTCTCTTGATCGCCACGGTCGGCATGGACCCGACGACCGGCACGCCGCGCTTCACCTTCGGGGTGCTGGACCTGTTCGGCGGCGTCAATTTCACCGTCGCGCTGATCGGCCTGTTCTCCATTCCCCAGGCGATCCGGCTGATCGTGCAGGGCAATTCCAACCAGGACGAGCGCGTCTCCAGCATTCGCGACCGGATGTTGCCGACCGGCGCGGAGTTCATCAAGCTCCTGCCCAACAGCGTGCGCTCCGGCTTCATCGGCGTCTTCGTCGGTCTCATTCCGGGCACGGGCGGCGATACCGCCTCCTGGTTCGCCTATAACGAGGCCAAGCGCTTTTCGCGGCACAAGGCGGAGTTCGGCACCGGCTATCCGGCCGGCATCGTGGCGCCGGAAGCGGCCAACAACGCCGTCGTCGGCGGCGCGTTGATCCCGACCATCTCGCTCGGCATACCCGGCTCGTCCTCCACGGCCGTGCTGCTGGGCGGCCTGATGGTGCACGGCATATTGCCCGGGCCGTCGCTGATGACCGAGCATGGCGACGTGACCTACACGCTGCTCTGGGCGGTGATGTTCGCCAATATCGCGCTGTTCGTCGTCGGCCTCCTGTTCACCCGCGCCTGCATCACCGTGACCCGGATCCCCAACCGCGTCGTCGGCCCGATCATCGTCGTCCTTTCGGTGATCGGCTCCTTCGCCATCAACAATTCGGTGTTCGACGTCGGGCTGATGATCGCCTTCGGCATGGTCGGCTTCGTCTTCGACCAGTTCCGCATTCCGACGCCGCCGCTGGTGATCGGGCTGATCCTCGGACCGATCCTCGACACGACGCTGCAGCAATCGATGCTGATCGGGCGCAACGACTGGATGATCTTCCTGCAGAACCCGATCTCGGCGACCCTTCTGGCCGTGGCCTTCCTGTCGATCCTGCAGGCGACGCCGTTCTTCGGATCGCTGGCCCGGCTGTTCCGCAAGCCGGCGGCGGCCAGGACCGTATCCTCGGTGGAGGGGGACGTCGCGGGGAGCCGCGACTGACACCATCGTCAGTTGAGCAAACCTTCCGGCGCCGCTATGCGGGGCCGTTCGATCGCAGGAGTTGCCAATCCATGTCCAGAACGGCCGCACCCGGCGATGCTGACGAAACCTATGCGACGGCCACGGGCCGACAGAGCGGCGAGGAGGCGTCGCTGGAGATCGCCGGGCAGCTGGAGGAAGACATCGTCTTCGGTCGCCTGCATCCCCGCGAACGGCTGATCGAGGAAGACATCTCCAGCCGGTTCCAGGCCAAGCGCCACGTGGTGCGCCAGGCGCTGATCGAGCTGGAGCGGCTCGGGCTGGTCAACCGGGTCCGCAATCGCGGCGCGGTCGTGCGGCTCTACAGCGAGGCCGAAGTCGAGGACATCAACGCGGTACGCGAGCTCCTGGAATCCCATGCGGCATCGCTGATCGAACTGCCGATGTCCGACGCGGCGATTGCCGAGCTCGAGGCGATCCAGGACCGGCACTCCGCGGCGATCGAGGCGGAAGACCGGCGCGGTGTGTTCCGCTCCAACATCGAATTCCACCAGGCGCTGTTCGCCCATTGCGGCAATGCGGCGCTGATCGAGGCGATCAACAGCTTCGCCCAGAAGTCCCATGCCTATCGTTCGATCTTCGTCAACGACAGGGGCTATCTGCTCTGGGCCGCCAATGCGCATCGGGAGATGATCGCGGCGATCCGTTCGCAGAACCGCGCCGAGCTGATCGCGCTGTGCCGGGCGCATCTCGCACCGGCGAAGAACCATTACATCGAGATGTTCCGCACCCGCTTCACCTGAGCGCGGCGTCTTACGCCGGCTCGTCCAGATGGGCGATCAGGCGGCGCAGCCGCGCGGCCGCCGCGGCGATCTCCGCCCTGGCGTCGCGCCCGTCCCAGTCGTAGAAGCCGCGGCCGGCCATCGCACCGGTCTCGCCGCGCTCCAGCATCGCCTGGACCGCCTCGTTGGGCTCGGCATCGTGGCAGAGGTCCGGCACGATGCTGCGCTGGGCCAGGATATGGCCGGTGAGGCCGGCGAGATCCTTCTGTTTCAGGAGCCCGGCGATGCACATGCGGGGCCCCAGCAGCCAGCGGGCCGCCCGGTCGATGTCCTCGACGCTCGCCAGTCCCTCGGCCATCAGATGATAGGCCTCGTGCAGGATCGCATGCTGCAGGCGATTGACGACCGCGCCGGGAACGGGCCGCGGCACGACGATGCTGTCCCAGTCGGCCGCGCGCAGAAGTGCAAGCGCGGTGTCGACCGTCGCCGGCGCCGTTTGTGCAACGCGCACGCTTTCCACCATCGGCAGCTCGTCAGCGGGATGGAACCAGTGGATGCCGAGAAACAGATCGGGCCGGGCCAGCCGGTCGGCGATGTCCTGCAGCGGCAGGCCGGAGGTGTTGGAGGCCATCAGCGGGACCGAATCCGGCCCGTAGCGCGCCTCGACCGAGCGGAAGAAGGCGGTCTTCAGCGCCAGGTCCTCCGGGATCGCCTCCACGACCATGGCCGGCGGTTCGTCGGGCAGGGCGCCGACGAGATCGACGCCCGCCGGGGCGGGATCGGCACCGGCCGGATCGCGGGAGACGAGAAGGGTCCGCTCCCCCGAGCGGGCAAAGCCCGCGGCGATCGCCCGGCCCATCGTGCCGGCGCCGACGATGGCGACGCCGGTCATCAGGCTGCGTCCCCGCGGCCCGGCATGGCAAAGCCGCGACCGTCCAGCATCTGCGACAGCGACGCCAGATCGGCGTCGGTGAGCGGGGTCAGCGGCGGGCGCACCCGCTCCCAGCCGCGTTCGCCGGTCGCGAGGCCAATCGTCGCCTTCAGCGCCGGGATCATCGGGAAGGCGGCGACGGCCCTGCGGAAGTCGGTGATCGCCGCCTGGCGCTGGTCCGCATCGGCGGCCTGCCAATTGGCGTAGACGTCGTGAATGGCGGCCGGATTGATGTTGGCCGTGGCGCTGATGCAGCCGGCGCCGCCGGCCCGCATCGTGTCCAGAAGGAAGGCTTCCGAGCCAGCGAAGACGGCGAAATCATCGAAGCCCGCGATCATCGCCCGGGTGTTCTCCCAGTCGCCGGAGGAATCCTTGATGCCGGCGACCGTGCCCGGATAGGCCTTCAGCAGCCGTTCGATCAGCGGCAGCGAGATCGGGACCTGGGCGACCGGCGGGATATGGTAGAGATAGACCCGCAGCCGGGCATCGCCGACGCGCTGGATCACCTCGCTGTAATAGGCGAAGAGGCCGTCGTCGGAGACGTTCTTGTAGTAGAAGGGCGGCAGCATCAGGACGCCGGCGGCCCCGCCGTCGACGGCCGCCCGGGTCAGCTCCACCGTCTCGGGAAATGCCGAGGACGCCGTGCCGGGCATCATGCGGGCCGGGTCGAGGCCCGCCTCGAAGGCAGCCTCCAGAAGCGCCCGGCGCTCGGCGACGGCCAGCGAGTTGGCCTCGCTGTTGGTGCCGAAGATCGCCAGGCCGCATTCCTGCGACAGGAGCCAGCGGCAATGGGCGAGCCAGGCCGCCCTGTCCGGGCGCAGCTCCGCGTCGAACGGTGTCACCACGGGCGACAGAACGCCCCTCATCGCATCGGCCGGCATGGTCTACTCCCCCTCAAGATGCGGCGTCGGCGCCGCGGTCGCCCCCTCGCGAAAACGCTGCCTACGCCCAGTCGTCGAGCGCGAAGGTGTCGAGCGCCTTGTCGTCGAAGTCGAAGCCGAGGCCCGGCTCGGTCGGCAGGATGAGCCGTCCGCCCCTGGTCTCGAGCTGCCGGTCGATCAGCCGGCGGAAATTCAGCACCTGGTCGTCCGGGAAATATTCGACGAACTGGCCGTTGGCGGCTGAGCCGACGAGATGGACATGCAGATCGTGGAACCAGTGCGGGCACAGTTTGACGCCGTAGCTCGCCGCCGTCGCGCCGATGCGGCGATATTCGCTGATGCCGCCGCACACGGCGGCGTCGGTCTGCAGGATCGCGGCGGCATCCTGGTCGAGCAGTTCCTTGAACCGCCAGCGGCCGGCCTCGATCTCGCCGGTGGCGACCGGGACCCGGGTGTTCTGGGCGAGGCGCGCGTGGTTGGCGATGTCGTCCGGCGAGAACGGCTCCTCGATCCAGTAGGGATCATAGGGCTCGTAGCGATCCATGAAGCGCAGGCAGGTTGGCAGGTCGCTCCAGGCATTGTTGGCGTCGAGCATCAGGAGAACGTCGGGGCCGATCGCCTCGCGGGCGGCCCGGATGCGGGCCTCCTCGTCGGCGGGATCGAGCCGGCCGACCTTCATCTTCACTGCCTGAAAGCCCAGCGCGACATAGCCGGCGAGTTCCTCGCCCAGCGCCTCGGGCGACTTGCCGTCGAGATAATAGCCGCCGGAGGCATAGGCCGGCACGCTCTCGTCGTGATAGCCGCCGAGATAGCGGTGCAACGGCATGGCGACGGCGCGGGCGTTGCGGTCCCACAGCGCAATGTCGAGGATCGACAGCGAGCGCATCAGCGATCCGGTGCGGCCCTGCAACAGGCCCGACGCATACATCTTGTCCCACAGGCCTTCGACGCGGGTGGCGTCCTCGTCGATCAGGAGCGGCGCGAAGAGCTCGCGGACGCCCTGGGTGACGAGACTGCCGGCATCGCTGCCGCCATAGCAGAAGCCGATACCACGCACGCCGTCGTCGGTGGTGACGCGGGTGACGGCATAGTCGCGGTGATGGACCTGCCGGGTCGAGAAGGAGGTCGGAGAATCCAGCGGAACACGGATCGTCCGTGCCTCGACGGTCCGGATCGTCGACGGTCTTGCCATGGTCATCTCCCGTTTGGTCACCCCTTGCATAAACGCCCATGGCAAATTGTCAAATAGATTGTTGACAATCGGAGCTTTGAATCACGTCGCTGGAGCGTGCGAGGGTATCGCCGCTCCTTCGCCCAGTCGGACCGCAGCCCGGGAACAGCTCGGCAGAGTCGTTCCGTATGGCGATACTGCACAACTGACCGTCGTTCGGGCCCGTCGCCGCCTCGCCCCGCTTAATCCCCGCTGCACTTCCATCGTCGCTACCGAACCTCCGGAACGGCCTCCTGCGAGCGCTCTGCGTGCCGAATGTTGGTGTGCGGCGTTACGTCCGATGCGGTTTCGCACGCTTGTATCCCGGTGGATACTTTGACATAAGTCGGGCCGGGCGACGCCCGATCTGAATTCATCCGAAGGGACTGATGTCGACGATGGCAGGCGAGGGAGACCAGCTCGACGTACTCGTTGCCGGGGGCGGCAACGCCGCCCTTTGCGCCGCGATCTCGGCGGCCTGTACGGGCGCAAGGGTCATGGTCGTGGAGCGGGCGCCGAAATCCTATCGCGGCGGCAACACCCGGCACACGCGCAACATGCGCGTCGCCCACGATGCGGCGAACGGCACCCTGACCGGTCCCTATCCGGTCGAAGAGTATCTCGACGATTTGATGCGGGTGACCAAGGGCCGGACCGACGAGGAACTGGCGCTCCTGACCCTGGAACGGTCCAAGGAATTGTGGGATTTCATGTGGGAGCAGGGGGTGCGGTTCCAGCCCTCGCTGGGCGGCACCCTGTCGCTGGGGCGCACCAACGCCTTCTTCCTCGGCGGCGGTCGCTCGATGCTGAACGCCCTCTATCGCACGGCCGAGGATCTCGGCGTCCAGATCCGCTACGACACGCGTCTCGTCGACATGGAGATCGACAACGGCTTCTTCGTCGGCGCCACGCTCAAGGTCGAGGGGCGCATGGAAGAGGTCGCGGCGCGCTCCTTCGTCGCCGCCTCGGGCGGCTTCGAATCCAACATCGAATGGCTGACCGAGGCCTGGGGCCCGGGGGCGAAAAACTTTCTCATCCGCGGCACGCCCTACAATCGCGGCGAGATCCTGCGCATGCTGCTCGATCGCGGCGTCGAGCAGGTCGGCGATCCGACCCAGGGCCATGCGGTGGCCATCGACGGGCGGGCGCCGAAATTCGACGGCGGCATCGTCACCCGGCTCGACTGCGTGCCCTTCGGTGTCGTCCTCAACGCCAATGCCGAGCGCTTCTACGACGAGGGCGAGGATTTCTGGCCGAAACGCTACGCGATCTGGGGCCGGCTGGTCGCCGCCCAGCCCGACCAGATCGGCTATGTGATCATCGACGAGAAGTCGATCCGCTCCTTCATGCCCTCGGTGTTTCCGCCCGAGCGGGCCGATACGCTGGAGGAGCTCGCGACCAAGATGGGGCTCGACCCCGCCAGGACGCGCGCGACGATCGACCGTTTCAATGCCGCCTGCCAGCCCGGCCATTTCGACCACACCATCCATGACGACTGCCGGACCGAGGGGCTGGAGCCGCCGAAATCGCACTGGGCCCGCACCATCGATCAGCCGCCCTTCTACGCCTACACGCTGCGGCCGGGCATCACCTTCACCTATCTCGGGGTCAAAGTGAACCGCGAGGCCCGCATGGTCATGGCGGACGGCACGGAGTCGCCGAACATGTTCGCGGCCGGCGAGATCATGGCCGGCAACGTCCTGGGCGAGGGCTATCTGGCCGGAATTGGAATGACCATCGGCAGCGTCTTCGGGCGGCTGGCGGGAGAAGGAGCGGCTCGCTATGTCCGGAATTGATCTGGCGTCCCTCGCCTCGGCCTCGCAGGAGGAAGCCGCGCGCCAGATGAGCGTGTGCAATGCCTGCCGCTATTGCGAGGGCCTGTGCGCGGTGTTTCCGGCCATGGAGCTGCGCCGCGACTTCGCCGGCGGCGACGTCGATTTCCTCGCCAATCTCTGCCACAATTGCGGGGCCTGCTACTACGATTGCCAGTACGCCCCGCCGCATGAATTCGCCATCAACGTGCCGGTCGCCATGGCCGAGCTGCGCGACGAAACCTATGCCCGCTACGCCTGGCCGCCGGTCTTCTCCGGGGTCTTTCAGCGCAACGGCCTCTGGGTGGCGCTGGCTGCGGCGGGATCGGTCGCGGCCTTCCTGATCGGTTTTGCCGCCTGGCAGGACGCCTCGGTGCTGTTCGGCGTCCATACCGGCGAGGGCGCCTTCTACCGGCTGATGCCCCACAACACGATGGTCGCCATCTTCGGCGGCGTCTTCCTTTACGCCATGGTAGCGCTGGGGATGGGCGTGCGGTCCTTCTGGCGGGCCAGCGGCCCGGTGCAGGACCTGCGCCTGTCGTCGCTGTGGCAGGCGGTCAAGGACACCAGCCGTCTGCGCTATCTCGACGGTGGCGGCATGGGCTGCATGGACGAGAGCGAGCGGCCCAACGATCGCCGGCGCCTCTACCATCATTTCACCTATTACGGCTTCCTGCTCTGCTTCGCGTCGACCTCGTCGGGCACGCTGTTTCACTATTTCGGCTGGGAAGCGCCCTATCCGGTCTGGCATCCGACCGTGATCCTCGGGGTTCTCGGCGGGATCGGCCTCGTCATCGGGCCGATCGGACTGTTCCGCCAGCGCGAGCGCCGCGACGTCGCCATCCGCCGCGACGACCGCACCGGCATGGGCGCGGCCTTCCTGTGGATGCTCCTCCTGACCAGCGTCACCGGCCTGGCGCTGCTCGTGTTCCGCGCCACACCGGCCATGGGCGTCCTGCTCGCCGTCCATCTCGGCGTCGTCTTCGCGCTGTTCCTGACATTTCCCTATGGCAAGTTCGTCCACGGCATCTACCGCTTCACGGCCCTCGTGCGCCATGCCCATGAACAGCGGCTGGCCCATGGCGACGTCGCGGTGAACGCCCCGCTGGCCGGCGATCGCAAGCGCACGTTGCTGCCGGTGGCCGGCCGATCGCAGGCCTGAGGACGGTCCGGTCCGCATTGGCCGCGTGATCGCGGGCCTGCGGGGGGCGGCGCCGGCGGGTGGGCCTGTGCTATGGTTCCGGTCGCACGCCCGGCATTTCGAAATGGGTGCCGTTTCCAACCGGATATGGACAGACATGAGCAAATCGGATGTCTCGCGCGGCGAGACCGCTTACCAGCAGTTGAAAGCCGCCATCCAGGCCGGCGAGATGCCGCCCGGATCGCGGGTCAGGGAACTGGAGATCGCCGAGCGTCTCGGCCTCAGCCGCACGCCGGCCCGCGAGGCGATCCGCCGGCTCGAGGCGGAAGGACTGATCTCCTTCACCCCGCGATTCGGCGCCGTGGTCTCCAAGCTCGATCACCAGGAGACCATCGAGCTCTATGACATTCGCGAGGTTCTGGAGGGCGCGGCCGCCGGCTTTGCCGCCCGTCACGCCTCGGTCGCCGAGATCGAGGAACTGGAAGAGCTGATCGCCTCGGAGGTCGACCATTTCGGCCAGTCGAAATCCATGGCCGACCTCAACCGGCTGATCCATTCGGCGATCTACCATGCGGCCCATAATCGCTTTCTCAAGCGGTCGCTGATCGGCCTGCGGGACTCCATGGCGCTGCTCGGCGGCACGACGCTGCGCCTGCCCGGGCGGGACGAGAGCGCCCATAACGAGCATCTCGCCATTCTCGCCGCCATCAAGGGGCGCGATCCCAAGACGGCGAACGAGGCGGCGCAGATCCATATCCGCAATGCCCAGCGCAGCCGCCTCAAGCTCATGCGCCAGGAATATCTGTCGCGCTCCAGCGATGAGGACGAGCCGGGCATCACCGACGACTGACCCCGACCGGCGCCGTGGCGCCCCACGGCCGGTATGGCGTCGGGCGCTCGCGCCGGCGTGGGCTTGGGGCCGTTCGGCGCGACGCCCGTTCAACACCAGGGAGACCAGCATGGCCGACTATCCGAAACGCGTGAGGATCAACGAGGAGGGACCGCGCGAGGGCTTCCAGTTCGAGAAGGGACCGATCGCGACGGCCGACAAGATCGCGCTGATCGATGCGCTCTCGCAGGCGCGCCTGCCGCAGATCCAGGTGGCGTCCTTCGTCAATCCGGCCCGGGTGCCGGGCATGGCGGATGCCGACGCCGTGGTCGCCGGCATCCGCCGCGCGCCGGGCACGGCCTACACCGCGCTGTGGCTGAACGAGAAGGGGTTCGACCGGGCGCTGGCCCATCGCGGCCAGCTCGATCTGAAAGGCTCGATCTCGATGGTCGCGTCGGAAAGCTTCATGCTGCGCAACCAGAACCGGGATTTCGCGGAGAACCGCCGGGTCCAGACGCGCATGGTCGAGCGCTATCTGGAGGCGGGGCTGACCGTCGAGCGGGCCTCGATGATGGCGGCCTTCGGCTGCAATTTCGAAGGCGAGGTGCCGGTCGCGCGGGTCCTCGCGGTGATGGCCGAGACCTTCGAGATCGCCGAGGAATGCGGCGTCACGATCAAGACCTATTCGCTGGCCGACACCATGGCCTGGGCGACGCCTGCCGCGGTGCAGCGGGTCGTCGGCGCGGTGCGCGAGCGCTGGCCGGATCTGAAGGTCGCGCTGCATCTGCACGACACGCGCGGCATGGGCATCGCCAACGCCTTTGCCGGTCTGCAGATGGGCGTCGACACCTTCGATGCCTCGGTGGCCGGTCTCGGCGGTTGTCCGTTCGCCGGGCACAAGGCCGCGGCCGGCAATGTCTGCAGCGAGGATCTGGCGTTTCTCTGCGAGGAGATGGGCATCGAGACCGGGATCGATCTGGAGGCCCTGTCGGAAGCGGCGCGGCTTGCCGAACAGGTCGTCGGCCATGCGCTGCCCGGCAGCGTGATGAAGGCCGGCCGCCTCAACGCCTATCGCCGCGCCGCCTGAGGCATCAAACGCGTCCGGGGCGGGCGGTCAGTCCGTTCCGGCCCGGTCGCGCCATTCCTCCAGCGACATGCGCGGCATGGAAAACCGCGTGCTCTGGCGCGAATAGAGGCTGGCGAACAGGCGGCCGAGCGGCTCGTAATTGTCGATGTCGACATTCAGCGTCTGCGGATCGACGAGACCCTCGCGCACATGGACGCAGAGCACCTCGCCCAGAACGATGTTGCGTCGGGGCGAGAATTTCAGCGTCTGCACCTCGCGGCATTCCAGCGCGATCGGGCTTTCCACGATCCGTCCCGGCCCGACCATGGACGAGGCGGCGATGGTCAGGCCCGCCGCGTCGATCTCGCTTTCCTCCGGCGGCAGGTCGACGGCACAGATGTTCATCCGGTCGGCCAGGGCGTCGTCGACGAGGTTGATGACGAATTCCTTTTCCCGCGCGATGTTGTTGGCCGTGTCCTTGTGCTCCCCGGCCGCATTCACCTGCAGGCCGAGAGCGACGATGGCCGGATCTTCCGACAGGACGTTGAAGAAGGAATAAGGCGCGGCGTTGTGATGGCCCTGGGGCGAGCGCGTCACGACCAGCGCGATCGGGCGCGGCACGATGGCGCTCGACAGGAGCTTGTAGCGCTCGCGCGGGGTCAGCTCGGCAAGGTCGAAACGCGTGGTGGCGTCGGTCATGTCATCTCAGGCGTAGAGGAGGGAAGGGGTGTCGACGAGGATCGCCCGCAGCGCCGCCGCGTCGCCCTCGCACCAGCCGGCAAGGACGTCGAGAAGGTCGGCGTCGTCGGGCATGATGCCGGCATGGTTGGGATGCGGCCAGTCGGTGCCCCAGACCAGCCGGTCGGGTGCGGCGGCGATGATGCGGGCGGCCATCGGCGCGACGTCCGGATAGCCGGGCGCATGGTTGGAGATCCGATAGGCGCCGGAAATCTTGGCATAGGCCTCGCCCGCCGCCAGCATGTCGCACAGGAGAACAAAGCCCGGATCGTCGGCGCCGCGGGAAGCCTGGGTGCGACCGAAATGGTCGATCACGAAGGGGATCGGCAGCCGCCGCAGCTCGCTCCGCAATTCCGGCAAAAGGGCCGAATCCACCCAGAGCTGGGCGTGCCAGCCGAACTGCTTCACCCGCTCGGCGAGAGGGAAGAGGTGTTCCTGGCCGACGCCACCGCGAAAATGCGGGCCGCCGGTCTGCTGCATGAGATTGATCCGGAAACCACGCACGCCGGCCCGGTGCATCGCCTCCAGCTCGGCATCCGAAATGGTGGAGTCGATCACCGCGATTCCGCGCAGCCAGCCATCGTCGGCGGCGTTGCCATTGGCTTCCGCGAGCGCTTCGATCAGAAGGCGGTTGTTGGTGCCGTAGACGGTGGAGGTGACGAAGACTCCCCTGGCAAGGCCGAGCCGGTCGAGCAGGCCGCGATAGTCCGCAAGCGTCGCTTCGGGCGCCATGTGGGTTGCGGTGTCGGCCGGCAGATAGCGATCATGGGCGCCGAAGAGATGGCAATGGCTGTCCCAGGCTCCCGCCGGGATCGTTGCGCGGGGCCGCCGGTCGCTGCTCAGCGGCGGTGCGCACAGGGGCTTGCCGTGGACCAGCCGTGGCGGAACGGTGGGGGCGTTGGAGCTGGCGGAAGCCATGGGCGGTCGCGATTTTCGTTGAAGTTGTCCTGAACGCTGGTATACATTTGCATCCTGTTGCGCGCAAGACGACGCCGCTGCATCGGAATTGTCGCCATTATACTGGGAGGTAAGCATGGCATTCACGACAGGAACGCTCACGCGTCTGATCGGCGCGCTCGGCATCGTCGCCGTTGCCGCCACGCCGATCACCGCCGTCGCGCAGGAGCGCATCACCATCGGAACCGGCTCCACGGGCGGGGTGTATTATCCGCTCGGCGGCGGCATGGCCGACATCTTCTCCAAGACCATCGACGGCGTGTCGGCGGCGGCGGAAGTCACCGGCGCCTCGATCGAGAATTCCCGCCGCGTCGGCGCCGGCGAGATGACGCTGGGGATCGGCAACGCCAACACGGTGTTCTTCGCCCGGAACGGGGAGGAGCCGTTCCGGCAGTCCTGGCCGCTGCAGGCGGTCGCCGCGCTCTATCCGAGTACCATCCAGATCATCGTGCGGACCGATTCCGGCATGGAGAGCATTGCCGATCTCGAAGGCAAGCGCGTTGCGGTCGGCCCTCCGGGCGGCTCGACCCGGGTGATGGCCGACGCGGTGTTCGAGGGGGCGGGCATCGACGTGCAGCGCGAATATCTCGACTTCACCGAGGCGACCGAGGCCCTCAAGGACCGCAATCTCGACGCGTCCGTGGTGCTGGCCGGCTTCCCGACGCCGACGGTGATCGATCTGGCCACCGCGGCCGAGATCAAGATCCTGCCGCTGGACAAGGCCGCCATCGCCGCCACGCACGAGAAATATCCCTATTATATCGAGGGCGTGATTCCGGCCGGGACCTATGAGGGTCAGACCGCGGACATCCCGACGATGGACATCTGGAACATCCTCTTCGTCAACGAGAAGACCGACGAGGAACTGGTCTATTCCATGACCAAGGCGCTGTTCGAGAATATCGGCGAACTGCAGGCGATCCATCCGGCGGCCAACCAGATCACGCCGGAATCGGCGGTTAAGACGCCGATCGATCTGGCGCCGGGAGCCCAGCGCTACTATCGCGAAATCGGCGCGCTCGACTGAGCCACGGTTTCGACCGAACAGCAGGGCGCGACCGGCGGGGCCGGCCGCGCCCATCCTGCTCCAGCCAGCGATGTTGCGATGTCCGACAAGTCAACTCCCGCCGCCGGCGTGCTGCTTGAGCGCGACCTCCTGCCCGCAGAGGACCCGGCCCTGGCCGCCGGTGCCGCCATCGGCGGCAACGGGCACTGGATGCTGCGGCTGATCGTCGGCATCGGCGTCGTCGCATTCACGCTGTTCCACCTCTACACCGCCTATTACGGCCCCTTCACCGCGCTGCAGCAGCGCGTCGTCCATGTCTGCGGCATCGCCGCGATCCTGTTCCTGTCGACGGCGGCGGTGAGCGGTCGCTGGCTGCGCACCGCGCTCATTGTCCTGGCGCTGGTGACGGCCCTGCCGGCACTCTATGTCTGCCTCGACTATCGCGAGATCATCGAGACCGCCGGCATCGTCACCGAGCAGCAGATCTGGCTCGGCGCGATCCTAATTTCCGTCGTGCTGATCGCCACCCGCATGGTCATCGGCTGGCCGCTGGTGATCATCGCCCTTCTCGCGCTGGCCTATGCCGCCTTCGGCAACCTTCTGCCGCCGCCGATCGGGCATACGGGCTACGGCATCGACCGCATCGTCTCGCATCTCTACCTGACCACCGAAGGCGTCCTCGGCACCCCGGTCGGCGCCTCGGCGACCTATATCGCCGTCTTCGTCCTGTTCGGCGCGCTGTTGCAGACCACCGGCATGGGCGACGTCTTTATTGGCTTCGGCCATGCGCTGACCGGCCGCAAGAAGGGCGGGCCGGCCTATGTCGCCGTGATCTCCTCGGCGCTGTTCGGCTCGATCAACGGCAGCGCCGTCGCCAACGTCGCCAGCACCGGCACCTTCACCATCCCGCTGATGATCCGCACCGGCTACAAGCCGCAGACGGCGGCGGCCATCGAGGCGGCCGCCTCGTCGGGCGGGCAGATCATGCCGCCGATCATGGGCGCGGCGGCCTTCCTGATGGTCTCCTTCACGGGCATTCCCTATGTCGAGATCATCAGCCACGCGCTGTTCCCGGCACTGCTGTATTTCGGCGCGGTGTTCGCGGCGGTGCAGCTCCATGCGGCCCGATACGACGTGAAGGCGGTCGCTGCGGCGGACCTTCCGAATTTCCGGCATCTTCTTCTGACGCGGGGCTACATGCTCCTGCCGATCCCGATCCTCCTCTACTTCCTGCTCGACGGCTACACGCCCTATCGTGCCGGCTTCTATGCCATCGTGGCGGCGCTGGTGCTGGCGATGTTCGCCAGATCGTCGCGACCGACCCCGGCGCGGCTGATGGCGACCTGCCGGGCCGCGGTGGCCGGGCTGCTGCCGGTGGCGACGGCCTGCGCCTGCGCCGGCATCGTCATCGGCATGCTGACCCTGACCGGGCTCGGACTGAAGCTCTCCGGCCTCATCGTCGACGCCAGCGGCGGCTCGCTCTTCATCGCGCTCTGCCTGACCGCGGTCGCCTCGATCGTGCTGGGCATGGGACTGCCGACCGTGGGCGTCTATCTGCTTCTGGCGGTGCTCGTCGCACCGGCGCTGACCCAGATGGGCGTGCCGCTGATCGCCGCGCATCTCTTCATCTTCTACTACGGCCTCGTCTCGGCGATCACGCCGCCCGTGGCGCTGGCGGCCTATGCAGCGGCGGCCATCGCCAAGTCGAAACCGCTGGAAACCTCCGTGGAGGCGTTCCTGATGGGGCTCGCCAAGATCGTCGTGCCCTTCGTCTTCGTCTATGGCCCGGAAATCCTCCTGATCGGCACGACGGGCGACATCGTGGTCGCCATCACATCGGCCTTCGTCGGGGTCTATGCACTGTCCATCGCCACCACCGGCTGGTGGGGCGGACCGCTCGCCCCGTGGCGGCGCATCGTCGTCGGGGCGGGGTCGGTGCTGATGATGATGCCCGGCCTGTGGACCGATCTTGCGGCGATCCCGGTGATCCTCGCGCCGCTCTATCTGCTGCGCCCGACCAACCCCAAGCCTGCATGAGACGAACGACATGACTGCAGACGAACTGCGCGCCCTCGCCACCCGGGCGATCGCGGCGAACGGCGCTCCGCGCAAGATCGCCGAGACGGTCGCCGATGTGCTGGTGGAAGCCGATCTTCGCGGTGTCGCGTCCCATGGCGTGGCCCGCCTGCCCAATTACGTGGCGCGGGCGAGGAAAGGCCTGATCGATCCGGCCGCCGAAGCGACGATCGTCAGCGACGCCGGCGGTCTGGTGATCCTCGACGGCAACAACGGCTACGGGCCGACGGCCGCCATGCGGGCCGTGGAGTTGGCGGTCGAGCGGGCGGCGGCCCACGGCGTCGCCTGGATCTCGGTGCGGGGCTCCAACCATTTCGGCCTCGCCTCGGCCTATACCCAGCGGCTGGCGCGCCGGGGCTGCGCGGCGATCGTCGTCTCCAACGCGCCGCCGGCCATGGCGGCGATCGGGGGCAAGCGACCGGTGCTGGGCACCAACCCGGTGTCGATCGCGGTGCCGGGCGCCGAGCCGCCCGTCACGCTGGACATGGCGACGACCGTGGTGGCGCGCGGCAAGATCCGCCGGGCCGCCGCCGAGGACCAGCCGATCGCCGAAGGGCTCGCCCTCGATGCCGACGGCCGGCCGACGACCGACGCCCATGCCGCGCTGGCCGGGACGCTCGCCCCGATCGGGGGACCGAAGGGATACGGTCTGGCGCTGATGATCGAATTGCTGACCGGCTTCTTCGCCGGCGGCTCGGCCGCGACCGAGCTCGGCGAATCCAGCGATTTCTCCCGTACGGCCGGAACCTGCTTCACGCTGATCGCGGCCCGTACCGACCATCTGGGAGAGCCCGACGCGCGGCTTGCGGCGATCACCGGCATGATCCGGGCATCGGGCGAGCCGGGCGAAGTGCTTCTGCCGGGCGAGATCGAGGAGCGGCGCAGCGCCGCGAACCGCGAGAGCGGGCTGTCCATCCCGGCCAAGGTACTGGCGGAGATCGACGCGCTTCTGTGACGGACGGGACACGCGTGGCTGAAGGGGCACCCCTCAGTCGCGGGTGTCCAGCGCCGGGTCGCGGGGAGCCATGCGGATGACCGCGTCGAGGGCGAGGATGCCGCGCGCATGTTCGCGGACCAGCACGGGATTGATCTCGGCCTCGGTCACGCGCGGCTCCGCGGCGAGCTGCGACAGGGCGACGAGACCGTCGGCCAGCGCGTCGAGATCGCCTTCCGGCGCCCCGCGATAGCCCCGCAGCAGCGCAAAACTCTTCACCGATGCGATCATGGCGCGCGCGCCGTCACGCGAGACCGGGGCCGGGCTGACGGCGAGGTCGGCGAAGATTTCCGTCATCACGCCGCCGAGCCCGACGCTGACCATCGGGCCGGTAACCGGGTCGCGTGTAAAGCCGAGAATGGCTTCGCCCAGGCCGCGCGCCATCTGCGCCACCATGTAGCCCCTGATCCGGGCCTCTGGCACCTGCCGGGCGAGATGGGCGCGCATGTCGAGAAGTGCGGCGGCGACGTCGCTGCGACCGGCAAGATCCAGCCGAACGGCGCCCGCCTCCGATTTGTGCGGCAGATCGGCCGAGACCGCCTTCAGGACATAGGGCCCGGCAAAGGGCAGATCGGGCAGAGGCTCGTCGGCCCCCACATGCAGGCATTGCGGTCCGGCGATGCCGAGCGTCGCGAAGATGTCTGCCGCGGCGATTTCGTCGGCCAGCCCTTCGGGCAGCGCCGCGAGCCGCTCCGTGACGGCGTCGGGCAAGCGGGCGGGACCCGGCGGCGCCGGCGCGGGATCGGCGAGAAGCGCCGCAACGGCCTGGGCACAGCTTTCCACCGTCCGGAAGGCCGGCACGCCGCCATCGTTGAACAGCGCCAGGCTCTCGGGCGCGTGCGGGACCGGCATGGCGATCACCGGTGCGGCCTCCGGTCCAAGCTCGGCGACCGCGTCGACAATGGGCCGGACGGCGATCTCGGGATTGAACTGGGCCGAGGAGCCGATGGCGGCGACGATCAGGCCGGTCTCTGGATCGCTCGCCAGCGCGGCGACCACGGCCTTCATCGTCTCGTAGCGGGCCCCGGCGAAGGTGACGTCGACGATCAGTCCGGGCTTGATGGCGATCCCCTCGGCGCGAAGGGCGGCATCGGCGCGGGGCGACAGGCCGGCCAGCGCCGAGCTCCTGAGGGCGATGCCGTCATAGACCATGCCGCCGCCGCCGCCCGTCGTCGTCAGCACGGTGGCCCGCTTCGGGCGCGACGCGAGGCGGGTGCGCAGGGACAGGGCGCCGGCGGTCTCGATCATGCCCTCGAAACTGTCGGCGACGACGATGCCGTGATGGGCGAGGAAGCTTGCCAGGGCCCGCGGCCCGCCGATCATCGCGCCCGTATGGGACTGGGCCAGAGCCCGGCCGGCTTCCGAACGGCCAACGAGGAAGGCGGTGATCGGCTTGCCGAGGGCACGGGCGCGCGCCGCAAAGGCGGCGACCCTCTCGGGCCGGCGCAGGGTCTCGACGAACAGCGCGAAGGAATCGAAGGCCTCGTCCTCGACCAGCGCCTCGCCGAGTTCGCCGACGCCCAGCATCGCCTCGTTGCCGACGGACACGAAGGCGCCGAAGCCGCGCCCCGTGGCGGCGCCGCGCGACATGATGGCGCCGATCACCGAACCCGATTGCGACAGCACAGCAGTGCGCCCCTGGGGCAGGGCGTCGACGGCGAAGGCGGCATTGGTCGTGGCCGAAAAGCCCGCGGCCGACCCGACGACGCCGGTGGAATTCGGCCCGATCAGTGCAACGCCGGCCTCGCGCGCGGCGGCGACGAGCCGGGCCTGCCGGGCGATGCCCTCGCCGCCGGATTCGGCAAAGCCGTCGGCCAGGACGGTGGCGACCCTGACGCCGGCGGCGGCGCATTCGGCAACGGCGCCGATCGCCCGCTCCGTATCGAGCAGGATGTAGGCGTGGTCCGGCACCTGCGGCAGGGCGGCGAGGCTGGGCCAGGCCCTTGCCCCCTGCACGGTCTCGCGGCGCGGATTGACCGGATAGACGGTGCCGGCATAGCCGTGGCGGGCGAGAAACGCCTGCGGCCGGGCGGTCAGCCGGCCGGCGGTGTCGGAGGCGCCGATGATGGCGACGCTGCGCGGGCGCAGCAGGGCATCGACGAAGGCCGGGCCGCGTGCGCTGCCGGTCATGGCCGGGCGTCCGACGGTGCCGTCCGGGGCGGCCGTTGCGAGAACTTCTCGCCGAAGATTTCCTCGGCGATGCGGTTCTTCAGGATCTCGGTGCTGCCGCCGGCGATCATCCAGCCGCGGGTGCGGCGCAGGCAGTACTGGACGATATGGTCCTCGCCGAAGCCCAGCGCGCCCATCACCTGCAGCGCCTCGTTCGCGGCGAAATGGCCGGCCTCGTTGCAGGCGAGCTTGGACATCGCGGTCTCCATGGCGGAGGGCAGGCCGTCACCGGCATTGATCACGGCGCGGGCCAAAAGCAGTTCGGCCGCGTCGAGCTTCACCGCCATGTCGGCGAATTTCCACTGGATGCCCTGGAACTCGGCGAGACGGCGGCCGAACTGGCGCCGCTCCAGCGCGTGGTCACGGGCGACCTCGAAGGCAAGGCGGCCAAGGGCGACGGCCCGCGAGGCATTGCCGAGGCGCTCGACATTGAAGCCGGAGATCTGCTTCTTGAAGCCGCCGGGGCCGAGCAGGACGTTCTCGGGCGGCACGTAGAGATTGTCGAAATAGAGCTGGCTCCAACTCTCGCCGTTCATGTAGCGGACCGGCTGGCCGACGCTGAAGCCCTCCATGCCGCGCTCGAGAATGACCGAGCCGATGCCGGAGACGCCGGGCGCGAAGCGGCAGTAGCAGAGGATCAGGTCGGCGGAGCCCGAATGGGTGCCGAAGACCTTGGTGCCGTTCAGGCGGTAGCCGTCGCCGTCGGGCGTGGCGGTGGTCGCCAGTTCGGTCACGGCGGAACCGGCCTCCGGTTCGCTCATGCCGACCGAGATCACCGTCCGGCCGGCCAGCAGGCCCGGCAGCCAGCGCGCCCGCTGCGCGGCGGTGGCGAATTCCGACAGGGTGCGGATCGCGCCGAAATTGCCGGCCTGCACCACATCGGCGGAGCGGGGGCAGACCTGCGCGATTTCGCGGATGGCGATGACCGCGTCCATCAGCGTGCCGCCCTGGCCGCCATCGGCCTCGTCCATCATGATGCCCATCAGCCCCATGTCGACGAGTTTCTGCGTCGTGGCCGGATCGAGACCGTCGGCATTTGCGCGGGCAACCCGGCCCTCGGCCAGTTCGGCCCGGGCGAATTTCGCGACCGCGTCGCGGAACATGATCTGTTCCGGCGTGTAGAGGCTGTCCATGGATCGTCCTTTCAGCGGTGTCTCAGCGCGACAGGGCCCGAACGACCGCGTCGGCGAAGCCGGCGGTCGTTCCGTCGCCGCCGAGATCGGGCGTGTGGGTGGCGGGATCGGCAAGGGCGGCGGTCACCGCGGCCTCGATCGCCCTTGCGGCATCGGTCAGGAGCGGCTCGCCCCGCCGCGCTCCGAGCCATTCGAGGAGGAGGGCGGCCGAGAGGATGAGCGCCACCGGATTGGCGATGCCCCGGCCGGCGATGTCGGGCGCCGAGCCGTGGACGGCCTGCGCCACGGCGTGCTCCGCCCCGACATTGAGCGCCGGGGCGAGACCCAGCCCGCCGGCCAGTTCGCCGGCCTCGTCGGAGAGAATGTCGCCGTACATGTTGGTGGTCACGACGACATCGTAGACGGAGGCATCGCGCACCAGATGCGCCGCCATCGCGTCGACAATCACCTCTTCGAGCGACACCGTCGGATAGTCTCCGGCCACATGGCGCACGGCCTCCAGAAACAGGCCGTCCGTCTGGCGCAGCACATTGGCCTTGTGGACCGCCGTCACCTTGCGGCGACGATGCAGGGCGGCCTCGAAGGCGGCGCGGGCGATCCGCTCGCAGGCGCTTCGGGTGATCTTGCGCACGGCCAGCGCCATGTCGGGGCTCGGCATGAACTCGCCGCTGCCGGCGAACATCGAGCGGTCGGCGTAGAAGCCTTCGGTGTTTTCCCGGTAGATCACCAGATCCATCCGCCGGGCGGCGCCCGGCAGGCGCGACACGCTGGGCCGGATATTGGCGTAGAGGTCGAGCCCGCGGCGAATGCGGGCCGAGGGATTGGGCTGCCCCTCGGCATATTCGTAGGTGGCGAGCGGCGCCAGGATGACGCCGTCGGCGGCGCGGATCCGCGCTTCGCTGGCATCGGAAAAGGTCGTGCCCTCCGCCGCGAAGGCCGCCAGCCCGACCGGTATCTCGCTGAAGGAGAGGCCGAGCCCGAAACGGCGGTCCGCCGCCGCGAGCACGGCGAGGGTCGCCTCGGCGATCTCCGGGCCGATGCCGTCACCCCTCAGAACCGCCAGATCGATCGCCATGACACGCCTCCCCATGCTGTTGTCCGGCAAATGTTCGGTTGACCGGACAATTGGTTTGGGGTTCATTCGCACGGAATGAAGGCGGGCGGCAAGCCTTGCGGCACACGGGTCGCCGCCCTCGCCATCACCGGACCAGAATGGGAGGAAACCAGCCGTGCTTCTGAAAGAGATCGGGGCCTATGTCGCGCGCGAGCGCAGCTCGCAGCTGTCGGACAAGACGATCCACCACGCCAAGCGCGCGGTGATCGACTGGTTCGCGGCGACCATGCCGGGGACCGCGCAGGACCCCGGGCCGATGCTGCGCGCCGCGCTCGCCGAGGAGATCGGCCATGGTCGCGCCGTCGTGCTGCCGGGTGGCGCGTCGGCGCTGACCCGCACGGCCGCCTTTCTCAACGGCACGGCCGCCCACACCGCCGAGTTCGACGACATCCATCGCGACTCGGCGGTTCATCCCGGCTGCGCGACCATCGCGGCGGCGCTCGCCTGCGCCCAGACCACGGGCTGCGACGGCGAAACCTTCCTGCGCGGCGTGATCGCCGGCTTCGAGGTGTCGACGCGCATCGGCCTTGCGATGACCCGCGAGCACTACAAGTTCTGGCACGCGACCGCGACGATCTCGACCTTCGGCGCGTCGGCCGCCGCGGCGCTGATCCTCGGCCTCGACGAGGACGAGACGGCCCATGCGCTGGCGACGGCCGCGACGATGGCGGCGGGGCTGCAGCAGGCCTTCCGGTCCGACGCCATGAGCAAGCCGATCCATGCCGGCCATGCCGCGGAAGCCGGCGTCACCAGCGCGATGGCGGCCGGCAAGGGCGTCACCGGGGCGCTCGACGTCCTCGACGGGCCGGTCGGCATGGGGGCCGCGATGAGCGGGCGGGCCGACTGGTCGAAGGCAACCGCCGGGCTCGGCAGCGCCTACAATATCGAGGTCATGACCTTCAAGAACCACGGCTGCTGCGGCCATACCTTCGCGGCAATCGACGGGGCGCTGGTGCTGAAGCAGCAGCACGGCATCGACGCCGCGGACATCGACAGCATCCATGTCGGCACCTACCGGCCGAGCGTCGACATCTGCAACCGGCCCGACCCGCAGACGCCGGTCGATTGCCGGTTCAGCCTCCACTACGTCGTCGCCCATGCGCTGGTCCACGGCTCGGTCCGCCTCGCAGCCTTCGAGCCCGAGCGCATGGCGGACCCGGCGGTGCGCGATCTCCTGCCGAAGATCACGCTGGAGCTCGACGAGGACATCGATTCCCGCTTTCCCGGCCAGCGCGCGGCGCGGGTGACGATCGCCATGAGGAATGGCGAGCGCTTCAGCTTCCTGCAGCCGACCCGCAAGGGCGATCCGGACATGCCGCTGAGTGACGAGGAACTGTCCGACAAGTTCACCGAACTGGCCGGCTCCGTGCTGGCCGAAGCCGAAGCCGAGGCGCTGCTGGCGGCGCTCTGGGGTCTGGAGAAGCGGAGTTCCCTCGACCTGCCGGGTCTCCAGGCGAAGGCGGCGCGTGCCAGCGTCGCCTGACCACCTTCCGATGCAACGAAAAAGGCCGGGCCCCCGCGGGTCCGGCCTTTTTCATGTCCGGCGTTGCCCGCTTCAGGCGGGCGCCGTTCGGCGCCTGGCGATCATGTCGCGGATGATCGGGAAGGCCAGGACCAGCAGCGTCAGCACCGCGATGGTGACCGAGATCGGCCTAGTGACGAAGACCAGCCAGTCGTTCTGCGAGATGAGCAGCGCCAGCCTCATGTTCTCCTCCGCCATGGGCCCGAGGATCAGGCCGAGCACCGCCGGGGCAAGCGGGAAGTCCAGCCGCTCCATGGCGTAGCCCAGAAGGCCGAAGCCCAGCATCATGTAGAGATCGAACATGGAATTGTTGATCGAGTAGACGCCGACGGCCGTCAGGCCGGCGATGAGGGGCACCAGCAGCACCCGCGGCAGGCGCAGCACGTGGATGAACACGCGCGTGCCGATGATGCCGCCGATGAACATCAGCAGCGCCGAGGTCACGAACATCTGGATCATGAAGCCGTAGACAACGTCGGGATAGTCGCGGAACAGCGCCGGGCCGGGCCGCAGACCGTGGATCAGAAGGCCGCCGAGGATGACGGCGGCGACTGAACTGCCTGGCACGCCGAGGGTCAGGGCCGGCACGAGGGCTGCGGAATTGTCGGCATTGTTGCCGCATTCGCCGGCGGCGACGCCTTCCGGCGAGCCCTCGCCGAACTCGTCCGGCGTCTTGGAGGCGCGCTTGGCCTCGTTGTAGGACAGGAAGGCGGCGATGTTGCCGCCGGCGCCCGGCAGCAGGCCGACGATGACGCCGATGACCGACGAGCGCGTCCAGGTCTTCCACAGCCGCCGCCAGTCGTCGAACATGCCGTGGCTGGATTTCACCCGCAGCTTGTCGCGGCTGATGCCCGTCTTCACCGCCTCCTCGGCCATCGCGATGGCCGGCGGGATGGCGTAGAGGCCGGTCAGCAGCACGACGATGTTGAAGCCGTCATAGAGATTGATGTTGCCGAAGGTGAAACGCTGGGCGCCGGTGATCGTGTCGATGCCGATGCAGCCGATCAGGAGGCCGATGCAGGCGGACAGGACGCCCTTGATCGGGTTCTTGCCGACGAAGACGGCAATGGCCGACAGGCCGAAGATGCCGACCCAGAAATATTCCGCCGGGCCGAAGGCCAGGGTAACGCGGGCCAAAGGCGGCGCCAGCGTCATCAGGACGACGGCGCTGACCATGCCGCCGATGGCCGAGGAGACCACCGCGATCTGCAGGGCGCGGCCGGCCTCGCCCTTCTGGGCCATGGGGTAGCCGTCGAAGGTGGTGACGATCGAGGCCGGGGTGCCGGGAATGCGCAGCAGCACGGCCGGGATCGCGCCGCCATACATGGCGCCGTTGTAGATGCCGGCCATCATGCCGAGCCCGACCAGCGGATCGAGCCCGAAGGTCAGGGGAATGAGAACGGCGATGCCCATGGTCGCGGACAGGCCGGGCAGGGCGCCGATGGCGATGCCCAGCACCACGCCCGCCACCATGGCGAAGAGATTCGCTGGCTGGAAGACATAGGGAAGGGCGTGAAGGAGCGGTTCGAACACGTCAGGAACTCCGAATGGCCGCTGGTGTCAGTAGAACATGCCGTGCGGCAGCGGCCGCTCGAACACGAGGATGAAGACCACGTAGACCAGCACCAGGAAGCTCGCCGTGGCGGCGGCCAGAAGGCGATAGTCCCGGAAGCCGAGAGCGAGGGCGAGGGCGACGATGAGGATGGCCGTCGCCACGAAATAGCCGAGGGTGCTGATGGCCACGACGTAGGCGATGAACGCCCCGAAGGTGATCAGGAAGTTCCGCGAATTGCGGAAGAAGGGCTGGTTCAGCTTGGGGTCCGTGGCCGCCGCGGGGGCCCGGCCGGACCGCAGCGGCACCGTGCGCAGGAGCATCAGGACCGCGCACAGGGCCATGACGGTGCTGATCATCCGCGGGAAGATCATCGACTTGAAGGGCAGCGAACCCGAGGCGACGAACACGCTGACCGCCAGCAGCAGCAGCGCCACCGCGCCAATTCTGTCCTTGATGTAAGTCATCCTAAGTATCCGTTATTAGATTCCGGCATAAATTCTCTGGAATGCGCGGTTTTGTGCTTCGCGATCTGGCGATTCGTCTTCCATAAATCGCATTTTTCGTGATTTCAATGTTTACATCTTCATATGATTATTCCACGCTATTGCGATTCCCGGCGAGGTGCCGGGAAGTTCAGACCAGAAGCAGTGGAGGAAACCATGCGAATATTCAGGGCAATCGCGGCAGCGGGCCTGGCAGTGTCGGCGCTGGCCATGGGCGCGTCGGGCAGCGCCGCGGCCTACTATCCCGAGCGCAACGTCACCATGTATGTGGCCTACTCGCCCGGCGGCGGCACCGACGTCATGGCGCGCACCCTCATTCCCTATCTGGAGAAGTATCTGCCGGGCGACGGCTCCATCGTCGTCGAGAACAAGCCGGGCGCCGGTGGCGAGATCGGCTTCACCGCCATCGCGACCGCCGAGAATGACGGCTACAGCATCGGCATGATCAACGTGCCGGCCGTCGTCACGCCGCTGATCCAGCGCACGCCCGGCTACGACCTCGACAGCTTCGAAACCCTGGGCAATGTCGTTTCCGATCCCGGCACCATCGTCGTGCGCGAGGATTCCGAATTCCAGACGCTGGACGATCTCGTGACCTATGTCCGCGAGAATCCCGGCTCGCTTCCGATCGGCAATTCCGCCATCGGCGGCTCGACCCATACGGCGCTGCTGCGCTTCCTCGGCATGGCCGATCTGGAAGTGACCCATGTGCCGTTCCCGGGCTCCGCGCCGAGCCGCACGGCGCTTCTGGGCGGGCATGTGGCCGCGTCGATCATGGGGCTCGGTGAGGCCGGCCCGTATCACCAGGAAGGCAAGCTGCGGATCCTCGGTACCATGGCGTCCGAGCGCTGGGACGAAGTGCCGGAGGCCCCGACCTTCAAGGAACTGGGCTATGACATCGTGGCCGGCTCCGATCGCGGCCTCGTCGCGCCGGCGGGCATTCCCGAAGATGCGGCCACTGCGCTGGCCGAGGCCGTGCGCCAGGCGGTCGCCGATCCGGAGTTCCAGGAGGAGGCACGCAAGCAGCTCCTGCCGCTGAACTACCTGCCGCCGAAGGAGCACCGGGAGCATCTCGCCGAGACCCTGACCAAGATGGAAGAGGTCTGGGAGCGCACGCCCTGGGGCAAGTGACGCCCTGAACCGAACACCCCTGCCGCATTCGCTGCGGCGGGGGAACGGTCCGGACGACTGCGAAGGCCGGCGGGACCGCAGCGCGGACGCGCCGGCGCTGCCGGACGTTGTCATGCGCATGTCTCTGCCGGCCTCGAGCAACCGTACACTCCTCCCATGGCCAGCCGGCTGAACGCCGGTCTGCGACCGTTTCCCAGCTCCAGACTACGACGGTATACAGAAGTCTACAAGAGGTGGTCCAGCGTACAGTCGCGGTCAGCCGGGACTGGTCGCGCGCGCCATCCGCGTGGTGACGGCGTCCGGCGCTTCGTACGGGGCCCAGTGCCCGACACCCGGCAGCACGGCCTGGCGCGCGGATGGCAGCATGTCGCGCAGGATCGCGAGGCGCTCCTCATGTTGTGGGGAGACGACGTCGTGCTCGCCGTAGATGGCGGTCAGCGGGCAAGCGATGCGGGCGAGGGCATCGCCGAGCGCGGTGCTGCGGGAGACGAGACGGCTGGGCGTGCGCGCCCGCGGGACGTTCAGCGCCTGGATGCGAACCGCCAGATCGTCGATCAGCGCGGCGTCGTGGATCATCATGGCGGCGAGATTGTCCCGATGGGCCGCCATGAGCGACGCCTCGGTCGGGTGATTGCGGACCGACCGCGTGGCCAGGGGCCCGGTCGGCAGCAGCCCGAGGCCCGGCGCGCCGACGATCACCAGGGCCGTGGCCGAGGGGCCGAGCTGCGCCGCCATGGTCGCGGCGATGACGCCGCCGAAGGAGAAGCCGGCGAGGGCAACCGGCCGTTCCCCGCAGATCCTGTTCAGCCCGGCCAGCACCGGTGCGGCGACGGCTTCGGCCGCGGCGGTGCCGGCCGCCGGAGCGTCGTCGAGGCCGGCGGATTCTCCGAAGCCGGGCAGGTCCGGCACCAGGAGCCGGTGATGCCGCGCCAGCGCAGGGATCGCCAGCAACCAGTGCAGCCAGGAACCATGCCCGCCGTGCAGCAGCGCCAGCGGCGGCCCGTCGCCGAAGACCCGCCAGGCCATCGTGCCGGCGCCGCAAGGCGTCTCGAACCGCGTGCCCGCCTCTTCCACGGCGGCGATCACTGCATCCGGGTCCTCTTGCCGGCGGCCGGCGAGCATCGCAGCCGCGTGGTCCAGCGGGTCGTGTTGCATCGTCTGGTCAGTCCTTCACTGCGGGTTCGACGGGTGGCGCGGCGGACATGCGGGTCCCGCGACAGGCCGTGCGACGGGGGCGGGATCGGTGCGCCGAGCGGCGACGGGAATGATTGTATCCTATTGTGTTCTGTCGTGCGCTTTGTCTATGTTGCCACGACGCGATGCGGGAGGTCCATGCAGGGCGACAGGCAGCCGGCACCGGCTGCCGTCGCTTTCGGGAGCGCATCGACGGCAAGATTTTCCGAGTGGAGGAGACGACAATGAGCTTACGTACCAAGATCGCGGCAGCGCTGGCGGGCACGCTGATGCTGGCCGGCGCTGCCCATGCCCAGGGTTATCCCGAGCGGGACATCACCGTCATCGTCGGCTACTCGGCCGGCGGCGGTACCGACGTGATGGCGCGCACCGTGGCGCCGTTCCTCGAGAAATATCTCGGCAACGGCGTCTCCGTGGTCGTGGAGAACAAGCCGGGCGCCGGCGGCGAGCTCGGCTTCACCGCGATCGCCAATGCCAATCCCGATGGCTACACGATCGGGATGCTGAACATCCCGTCCTTCATCAACCCGATCATCGAGCGCGAGCCCGACTACACGATCGATTCCTTCGAGCCGGTGGCCAACATCGTCTCCGACGGCACAACGCTGGTCGTGCGCGAGGACAGCCAGTTCAAGACGCTGGAAGACTTCATGTCCTATGTGAAGGAGAATCCGGGCGTGATGCCGGTCGGCAATTCCTCGCTCGGCGGCGCCACCCACACCTCGCTGCTGCGGGTTCTGACGCCGAACGATCTGGAAGTGACCCATGTGCCGTTCCCGGGCGCCGCGCCGAGCCGCACGGCGCTGCTCGGCGGTCACGTCGCCGCCTCGGTGATGGGGATCGGCGAAGCCGCGCCTTACGTGACCGACGGGACGCTGCGGGCGCTGGCGACGATGCGTGCGGAGCGCTGGGACCAGCTGCCGGACGTGCCGACCTTCAAGGAGTTGGGCTATGACGTGGTCGCCGGCTCCGATCGCGGCCTCGCCGCACCGGCCGGCATTCCCGACGAGGCCCGCGACGCGCTGGTCACGGCCGTCGACAAGATGATGCAGGACGAGGAGTTCCAGGCGGCCGCCAAGAAGCAGGACCTGCCGCTGAACTTCCTGCCGCCGAAGGAATATGGCGAGCACATGCGCTCCACCAAGGAGCAGATGCAGGCGCTCTGGGAGAAGGCGCCCTGGATCCAGTAATTCGAGACCAGATTGCCAACCAAGCACGGCCCCCCGTCCGCGGGGGGCCGTTTGCGTCAACGGATCAGGACGACGACCATGCAGGACAGTAACGCAGCCATTCTCTGCGACGTGGCGGACGGCATCGCGACCGTCACCCTCAACCGGCCGGACAAGCGCAACGCCATCGACGACGCGACGCGCGTCCTGTTGATCGACATTCTCGAACGGCTGAACGTCCAGGAGGAGGTCCGGGCCATCGTCCTGACGGGGGCCGGCAGCGCGTTCTGCGCAGGCGGCGACATTGCCGGCATGAAGGCGCGGCTCGACGCCCCGATCGGGCAGGTCGGCATCAATGGCTGGAAGCGGCAGAAATCGACGCACCGGGCCATCTCGACAATGAACAATATCGACAAGCCGACGATCGCGGCGGTCAACGGACCGGCGTCGGGCCTCGGTTGCGATCTGGCGCTGGCCTGCGACTTCGTCATGGTCTCGGCAGAGGCCAGCTTCGCCATGGCCTATCGCAAGCGCGGCCTGATCCCGGATGGCGGCGGCCTGTATTTCCTGCCGCGGCGGGTCGGCCTGCCGCGCGCCAAGGAGCTGATCTATTCGGCTCGCACGGTCGCGGCGGACGAGGCGCTGGCCATCGGGCTGGCCGACCGGCAGGCGGCGGGCCCGCTTCTGGACGAGGCGCGCGCCTGGGCCGGGGAACTGACCCGCGGCTCGATGATTGCCATGGCGTTGTCGAAATCGATCCTCAACCGCGCCCTCGACCTGCCGGCGGAGCAGATCTTCGCCCTCGGCTCTGAGGCCCAGTCGATCTGCTACGCCTCCGACGAGCACCGCGACGCGGTGCGCGCCTTCCTCGACAAGAAGAGCGCCAAGTGACCGGCGCCGGCCTGGCGAGCCCGCCATTCGAGGGGCTGAAGGTCGTCGAGCTCGCGCAGGGCGTCGCCGCGCCCTATTGCGGCATGATGCTGGCCCAGAACGGCGCCAGCGTCACCAAGATCGAGCCTATCGGCTATGGCGACTGGAGCCGCGGCCTCGGCAAGCGGGTGGACGACTTTTCCGCCGAGGCGATTGTCCTCAATCGCGGCAAGCGCTCGCTGGCCCTCAATCTGAAGGCGCCGGAGGGGCGCGAGACGGCGCTGCGGCTCCTGGAGCAGGCGGATGTGGTGATCGAGAATTACCGGCCCGGCGTCACCAGCCGGCTCGGACTGGACTATGCCAGCGTGGCGGCCCGCAACCCGTCCGTTGTCTATGCCACCGTCACCGGCTTCGGCGAGACCGGCCCGAATAGGGACCTGCCGGCCACCGACACGGTGATGCAGGGCTATACCGGCTTCATGTCGATCAACCGCGATCTCGCCGGCGTGCCGCGCCGGCTCAACATGCTGGCGATCGACATCTCCACCGGGCTCTATCTCGCCCAGGCCGTGTCGGCGGCGCTCTACCGCAAGGCGGTCAAGGGCGAGGGCACGCATCTGCGCACCAGTCTGCTGGAATGCGCCATGGCCTTTCAGGAGGCGCGGATCGTCGCCGAGATCTTCGACGGCGCGGCGGTCAAGCCGGTCGGGGCGCCGGTCGGCACCTTCCCGACGGCGGACGGTTATCTGAGCCTCAATGCCCGGCGCGATGCCCATTTCGCCAAGCTGGTGACCATTACCGGCACGCCGGAATGGCTGGAGGATGCGCGCTTTGCGTCCGAACAGCAGCGCGTCGCCAATGCGGCCGACCTCAACGCGCTGGTCGCGCCGCATGTCGCCGCGCATCCGACGCGCTGGTGGCAGGAGAAACTGTCCGAGGCCGATATCCTGCACGCCAAGGTGCACGATTACCGTGAGCTGATGGAGGATCCGCAGGTCGTCGAGATGGAGGCGATCGGCTGGGCCGAACTGAACGGCCTCGGCCGTCTGCCGGCCACCCGGCTTCCGGGCCTGGCGAAGCCGTCGGAGCGGGATTCGGCGCTCGCCACACCGCCGAGGGTGGGGGAAGGCGGCCGTGCGGCACTGGCCGAGGCCGGCTTCGACGAGGCCGAGATCGCGGCGCTGGCCTCGAGCGGCGCGGCGGCTTTCGCCTGAACCGGGCGAAGCGGCGCGATCAGCCCAGCGACGGGGCGTCCGGCGTCAGACGACGGATGGGCGCTCCAGCCTGGAAGGCGGCGATGTTCTCGACCATCTGGCGGTAGAACACGCCCATGTTCTCGCGCGAGACATAGCCGACATGGGGCGTCAGGACGAGGTTCGGCACGCCGCGCAGCGGATCGTCCGCCGGCAGCGGCTCTTCGTCATAGACATCGATGGCGGCGCCGGCGATCCGGTTGTCCTGCAGCGCGGCAATCAGCGCCGGCGTCTCGACCAGCCCGGCGCGGGCAGCGTTGACCAGAAAGGCCGAGGGCCGCATCGCGCCGATCGCCGCCGCGTCGACGATGTGCCGGGTTCGCTCCGACAGGGTCAGATGCACCGTCACCACGTCGGCGGTTGCGAAGAGTTCGTGCTTGGAAACGCGGCGGGCGCCGCCGGCCGCGGCCGCTTCGTCGGTCAGGTTCTGGCTCCAGGCGACGACCTCCATGCCGAAGGCCGGCGCGATCGCCGCAACGCGGCTGCCGAGGCGGCCGAGGCCGACCACGCCGAGCCGCCGGCCGGCCAGAAGCGTGCCGAGCCCGGTCTGCCAGCCGCCGGCCTTCATCGCCGCGTCGTTCTGCGGGATGCGCTGGGCAAGGGCGAGGATCAGTGCCCAGGTGAGTTCCACCGTGCCGCCACCATGACTCTCGGTGCCGCAGACGATGATGCCGCGCTCGGCGGCCGCGTCGAGATCGATCCGCATGTTGCGGCGTCCGGCGGTGACGATGAGGCGGAGATCCGGCAGTGCCGCGATGACGTTGCGGGGCAGGGCCGTGCGCTCGCGCATCAGGCAGACCGCGTCGAAGCCGGCCAGCGCCTGTGGGAGATCCTCCTCGCGGATGTGGCGGGTGACGAAGGTGATCTTGGCGTCGAGCTGGTCCCAGTCCGCCAGGTCGCGGGCCGTGTCCAGCCAGTCGTCGAGTATGGCGATCTTCATCGTCAGTCTCCTGGGATCGTTCCGGTCTTGTGCGCGCCGACGGCGGTCGGTTCGTCGAGGGGCAGCGTCGCCGGGCGGCGACGGCGGATGTTGAGGACGATGATCGTCGCCACGAAGATGATCGCGGTGCCGACGAAGGTCCACAGGGTCGGGCTTTCGCCGAAGACCATGAAGCCGATGGCCGCGGCCGCCGGCACGCGGATGAAATCGATCGGCGTGACGACGGTCATGTCGCCGTATTTGACGGCGAGCGAGGACATCAACTGCCCGGCCGAGCCGCAGATTGCCATGAGACAGAGCCAGGCCATCTGGGTCAGCGTCGGCGTCTGCCACCACAGGATCGCCGGGCCCACCAGGATTACCGCGCAGATGGCGGAGAAGTAGAACAGGATCCGCGCGACCGGCTCGGTCCGGGTCAGCTTTTTGATGAAGACCAGCGCCAGGCTCGACGAGGCGGCGCCGGCCAGCGCGATGATCATGCCGTGATGGATGCCCGATTGCGGTTGCACCACGACGAGCACCCCGCCGAAGCCGGACACGGTGGCAAAGCCGCCCAGCCAGCCGACGACCTCGCCGAAGGCCAGATAGGAGGTCAGCATCGACCAGAGCGGCCGGGTGAAGGACAGCGCTGTGGCATCGGCCAGCGGCAGGACGGTGATGGCGTAGAAGGTGCAGGCCATCATGCCGAGGCCGAAGACGGTGCGGCCGATATGGGCGCCGGGCCGCTGGGTGCGCAGGCCGGACAGGCCGATGCGATGCATGGCGAGCGGCGCGGCGATCGACAGGATCAGGATTACCCGCAGGAACAGGATCATCACCACCGGCAGGTCCTGGCCGAGGTGCTTGACCAGCGACCCCTGCACGGTCAGCACCAGGGCGCTGCCCAGCATCCACAGGGCGCCGACGAGATTGGGAGCCAGACCCTTCACCGCGGGCCGCCCGTCACGACGAACGCGGGCGGCGGCGGCGCCGACCGGGGAATGATCCGACCGGTGCGACGGCGGCGACGATCGGCATCGAGGACATGGCAGACAAGGCGGACCCTTCGCGCAGTGCGGGGCATGCTTGCCCATTTGTACGGATGTTATTATCAATCATACCAATCGCGGTCGGGATGTCCAGCCGGCCACAGACCCGTTGACCCCTTGGAGACGCCCATCATGCTCGGCAGCCCGGACACGAAACTTCCCGTCCGCACCCTCGTCTTCGCGCCGCTGGTCGATGCGTCCTACGGATTTCTGGCCGCCGGTTGCGAGGCGAGCGACCTGCGCGACCGGATCGGCGAATTCGACGCCGACTTCATGCTGCAGGCCGAGCGGGAGGCCGTCGCCGCGGTCGTGACCAGCGGCATTGTCGGCTTCACAGCTGCGCAGATGGATCTCTTGCCGAATCTCAAGCTCATCGCCTGTTTCGGCGTCGGCTACGAGAATGTTGATCTGGCCGCCGCGATCGAGCGCAGCATCGCGGTGACCAATGCACCGGCGACCAATGGCGAGACGGTGGCCGACCATACGATCATGCTGATGCTGGCCGCGGCGCGGGGACTGCCGGAGGTGATGGGCGCGGCGCGCGAGGGGCGCTGGAACGAGGCCCGCAAGCGCTACCGGCCGACCCTCAACGGCGCCCGGGTCGGCATGCTGGGGCTGGGGGCGATCGGCCAGGCCATCGCGACGCGCGCCAGCGCCTTCAACGCGTCGATCAACTACACCACCCGCAGCGAGAAGACCGGTGTGCGCTATCGCTACATTCCCGACGTCCTGACGCTGGCGCAGGAGAGCGACTTCCTCGTCGTGGCGATCCCCGGCGGCAAGGAGACCCGCCACCTCATCGGCCGTGAGGTGCTGGACGCACTCGGACCGGACGGCATCCTGGTCAATATCGGCCGTGGGTCGGTGGTGGATTCGCAGGCGCTCGCCGAGGCGCTGAAGGACGGGCGCATCCATGCGGCGGGCGTCGACGTGCTGGAGGAAGAGCCCGAGATCCCGGCGGCGCTCCTCGGCGCGCCCAATTTCGTGGTCACGCCACATATGGCGGGCCGCTCGCCCATTGGCCTGCGCCGCCAGTGCGAGCGGGCTCTCGACAATCTGGACCGGCTGCTGCGCGGCGACGTCTTTGCCTGCCGCGTCGCGTGACGTAAGAGGGGCTTGCGGGACGCGCGCGCCGGCAGGGCGCGCCGTCAACCGATGGACGATGCCGCTTCGCCCGGATGGCGAGGCCGGGCCGCAGGAATGAGGATGGCGATGGGAACGGACCCGCTCGGCCTGGCCGGACAGCCGCCGCGCTATCTGCGGATCGCGCAGGCGCTGGCCGCCGACATCGCCGATGGCCGCTATGCGGTCGGCGGCATGCTGCCGACCGAGGCCGAGCTCTGCGTGCTCCACGGCGTCAGCCGGTCGACGATCCGCGAGGCGCTGCGCCGACTGGCGGCGCTCGGCCTCGTCTCCCGGACCCAGGGCATCGGCACCCGCGTCGAGCAGCGCCACGCCAAGTCGACCTACATCATGTCCGCCCAGTCGGTGGAAAAGGTCATGCAATATGCGGCCGAGACGGAGTTCTCGGTCCGGTCGATCGACGAGATCACGGCCGATGAGAGCTTCGTCGCCCGGATGGGCGGCCGGATCGGCGAGCGCTGGGTGGCGTTTTGCGGTACGCGGGCGGTGCCCGGCGACAGCCAGGGCGCCTTCTGCCGCACCTGCGCCTATGTCGCCGGCCGGTTCGGCGAGGTCCGCAGGTCGATCGCGCTCGGCGGGCCGCCGCTGACGACGCCGATCTACCAGACCGTTGCCGACACCTACGGCCTGGCCATCGGCGAAATCCGCCAGACGATGCGCGCCGAGGCCGCGGGCGAGGAGGATGCCGAGCTGCTGAACGTGGCAGCCGGTTCGCCGATCCTGCACATCGTGCGCCAGTACATCACCGCCGACGGCGAGACGATGGAGGTCTCGACCAACACCTATCCTGCCGGTCGTTTCGAATATTCGATGCGCCTGCGGCTCTCGACGGGTGGCGGCAGCAGCGACGACTGAACCGCGCCCGGCTGCGGGATGAGACGAGCCGTGCCGGCTCCTCAGTCGGCGGGCAGCGCGGCGAGGATGTCGGCAAAGCGGGTGGCGACCGGCGGCAGATTGCCCGATCGCCGGGTGAGCAGCGCGAAGCTGCGCGACAGGGTCGTCTCCGGCAGGGCGATCTCGGTCAGGATCCCCAGCGAATTGCGCCCCACGAAGGTCAGGAGATCGAGTTCGGCCACCATCTCCGGCAGGGCCGAGATCGAGCTGGTCTCCACCCGGGCCTGGGGCGGTGGCAGGCCGTTCTGAACGAAGATCCGGTCGAGCCAGGCGCGGGTGCCGACCGAGCGCGACGGCAACACCCATTTCTCGCCGGCGAGATCGGCAAGGCTCGCCCCGCCTTTCGCCAGCCGGTGCGAGGGGCTGGCGGCGACCACCATCTCGTCGCGGTAGATGGTGCGGGCGTCGAACTCGCTATGGGCCCGCGGATCGACCGGGGCGATCACCAGGTCGCATTCGCCGGCCCGCAGATGCGCCTGCAGGACGTCGCTCATGCCTACGGTCAGCGCGATGTCGACACCCGGCGCCACCGCCGTCAGCATGCGGCAGGCGCGGGGCAGCACGTGGTTGACGATGGTCGTGCCCGAACCGATGCGCAGCGTGCCGGCCTCGCCGCGCGCCACTTCGCCGACCTCCCGCGACACCGCTTCGGCTTCCTGGCGCAGGTGACGCGCCTTTTCCAGGAGGATCGCGCCCACCGGCGTCAGCCGCTTGCCGCGGCCGGTGCGGTCGAAGAGCTTCGCGCCGATCTGCTGTTCCAGCCGGCGCACGGCCTTGGTCAGCGCCGGCTTGGTCCGGCCGACCTCGGCGGCGGCCTCTTCATAGGAGGCGCGCGTCGCGACGGATTCGAAGAAGGCGAGGTCGCGCAATTCCATTGGACACCAAAAGTTACCGTTCAGGCGAAACTAGTGCATGGAAAGATAACAGGCAATGGCGCATGACTGGGGCATCGAATGCCATGCCGCCCGGGAGCGAGGGCGGCTGTCGCAGCGGCGGAGCAGCCTCGCGCGCCCGCCTCGCAAGGAGGAAGAGCCATGACCAAGCATGACAAGAACATTGTCGCGGAAGACCCGATGGCGGTTCTGAAGACCAAGAACTACACGACCGACATCGCGTCGATGAAGGACAAGGTCAGCGAAGCGGAATGGGAAGCGCGGGTGAACCTCGCCGCCGCCTACCGGCTCGTCGCCCTGTGGGGCATGGACGAGATGATCGCCAACCACATCTCGGTGCGCGTGCCGGGCGAGGAGGACACCTTCCTCATCAATCCCTATGGCTATTTCTACGAGGAGATCACGGCTTCGAGCCTGATCAAGATCGACCTCGACGGCAATGTCGTCCAGAAGCCCGACTTCGATTACGAGCCGAACCGCGCCGGCTTCGTCATCCACAGCGCCATCCACCGGGCGCGCGAGGACGCGCATTGCGTCATCCACACCCATACGCCCGCCGGCATGGCGGTCTCGACGATGAAATGCGGCCTGCTGCCGCTGACCCAGACGGCGATGCGCTTCGCCACGATCGGCTATCACGACTACCAGTCGGTCGCCGTCGATCTCGCCGAGCAGGAATCCATCGTCGCCGATCTCGGCGATTCCGACCTGCTCATCCTGCGCAATCACGGCCTCCTGACGGTGGCGCCGTCCGTTGCCCAGGCCTTCTCGAACATCTATCGCGCCGAACTGGCCTGCAAGGTGCAGGTGATGGCGATGTCGGCCAATACCGAGATCGGCACGCCGCCGGAGGCGATCATCGAAAAGACCAACGCGCTCTACCGGCCCGAGACGCGCCGCCCGTTCGGCGTCCTGGAATGGCCGGGCCTGCTGCGCAAGCTGGACCGGATCGACCCGTCCTTCCGGACCTGAGCCTTGCCCAGCGAACCAGCCGCACGCCTGCCGCTAGCCGGCATCCGCGTCCTCGACTTCGGACATACGGTGATGGGCCCGACCTGCGGGCTCATCCTGGCCGATCTCGGAGCCGACGTGATCAAGATCGAACCGGCCCCGCGGGGCGACCCGACCCGGACCCTGAAGGGGTTCGGGACGGGCTATTTCGGCTTCTTCAACCGCAACAAGCGATCGATCGCGCTCGATCTGAAGACGGCGGAGGGGCAGGAGATCGCCCATCGCCTGGTGCGCAGCGCCGACGTCCTGGTGGAGAATTTCGCGCCGGGCACGATGGACCGGCTGGGCCTGTCGGCCGAGACGGTGGCCGAACTCAATCCGCGGCTCGTCAATGCCAGCCTGAAGGGCTTTCTCAAGGGGCCCTACGACAACCGGCTGGCGCTGGACGAGGTCGTGCAGATGATGGCCGGCCTCGCCTATATGACGGGGCCGCCGGGGCAGCCGTTGCGGGCGGGCACCTCGGTCGTCGACATCACCGGCGGCATGTTCGCGGTGATCGGCATCCTCGCGGCGCTGATGCAGCGGGGCGAGACCGGCAAGGGCGCCGCCGTCGGCTCGGCCCTGTTCGAATCCTGCGTGTTCCTGGTCGGCCAGCATCTGGCCTATGCCTCGCAGATCGACGAACCGGTCCCGCCGATGCCGGCGCGCCGGTCGTCCTGGGCGGTCTACGAGCTGTTCACCCTGAAGGACGGCGAGCAGATGTTCGTCGGGATCACCACCGACGCCCACTGGAAGCGTTTTTGCGCGGCGCTGCAGCGTGATGATCTGGGCAGCGATCCGGAACTGGCGACCAACAACCAACGGGTGGCTGCCCGCGGCCGGCTAATCCCGATCGTCCAGGAGGTCTTCCGCAATCTCGACTCGGCCGGGGCGATCGCGCTCTGCGAGGCGGCGCGCATTCCCTTCGCCCCGATCGCGGAGCCGGCGGATCTGTTCGACGATCCGCATCTGGAAGCGACCGGCGGGCTGCTGCCCACCACCATGCCCAACGGGACGAAGACCAGGCTGCCGCGGCTGCCGTTCCAGATCGCCGGCCACGATCTCGGCATCCGCTCCGATCCCCCGGCGATGGGCGCCGACACCGACGCGCTGCTCTTGGAACTGGGCTATGACGACACGTCGATCGACGCGCTGCGCCAGTCCGGGGTCATCGTGACCCCGACGGACTGAACCGATCACCGCCGGCCCGCCCGACGGGTGCGGCCGGCGGGCTTCCGGTTAAGCCAGGTCCCGGAACGCCCGCGTCCCTGGCCGCCGCATCGATCGCGACGATGTCCTTGGCGGTGAGGGGCGGGCCCAGGCGCGAGAACCTCCGCACGGGTGACGTTCATTCTGCAAGACGGACCTGCGGTCCGTCATCCAGCGCGTCGAGGCGGACAACGCGATGATCGGCATCGCCGACGATGCGGCAACGTTCAAGCAGATGATGGCGGAGAAGCAGGCACTGCAGAAGTGCGGAGCGGCTGGCGCGTTCGGCATTCGCAGATTTTAAGGAAATGGTGCGCCCGAAAGGATTCGAACCTCTGACCCCCAGATTCGTAGTCTGGTGCTCTATCCAGCTGAGCTACGGGCGCATCCAGAAGGGGCCGCGTTTGCCGCCCGCTCTTGAGGGGGTTCCTAACGGCTCGGTTCGCGGAATGCAAGCCGTCCACTGACGCATTTTTTCGTCGTCGCTGATTGGCCTGTCTATCCGGCGTTCGTGACGCTCGGGTGACGGGAGTTGCCGGCCTTTCAGGGCGCGTCGGGCGCCGTCGGTGCTTCCGCTCCATTGCGCGGCGGGCGCCCGGGGGCCGGGCGGACCGGGGCGGCGGTGCCCGGAAGGGCGATCTCGAACCGGGTTCCCGAGGCGTTGGTCTCGGCCAGGCGAATCGTTCCGCCATGGGCCTCGATGATCTCCGCGGCGATGGCGAGGCCGAGGCCGGTTCCGCCGGTCCGGGCCGAGCCCCGGAAGGCGCGGAACAGATTGTCGCGGGCGCGGGTCGGCAGTCCGGGGCCGGTGTCGTCCACGGCGATGACGATGCTCTCGGCCGGCCCGCCGGTGGCCGACACGGTGACGCGCCGCACCAGCGAGGACAGATCGTCGTCCTCGGCCTCCAGCGCCTGCGCGGCGTTGCGGCACAGATTGAGAAGGACACGGTGCAACTGGTCGAGATCGGCATCCAGCTCCATGCCGGCGTCTACCGCGTTGACGAGCTCGATCGGCGATTGCGGCGAGATCGTCAACATCTGGAAGACGTCGTCGACGAGCTGCCTGAGGCGGATGCGGCGCTTAACCGGGACGGTCTCGACGGCGCGGCCATAGGCCAGCACCGACTGGGTATAGTGCAGCGCCCGGTCGAGGCTGCGCAGCAGCATCGGCGCCACCCGCTGGACGCGCGGATCGTTCACGGTGGACAGGCGGTCGGAGATCATCTGGGCCGAGGCGAGGATGTTGCGCAGGTCGTGATTGATCTTGGAAACGGCAAGGCCGAGATCGGCGAGATGGCGCTGTTCGCGCAGGGTTTCGGCCAGCCGCGACTGGACGTCGGCAAGCTCGGCCTCGGCGACGCCGATCTCGTCGTCGCGGCCGCTCGGCCGCAGGATCCGCCGCGGGTCGGACGGCTGCTCGGCAAAGCGCACCATCGCCGTCGTCATCGCCTGGATCGGTCGCACCAGATAGACGCTGATGGCGGCATAGACCAGGAGCGCGGCAAAGCTGGCGATGGCCAGCGAGAGAAGCAGGATGTTGCGCGAATAGACCAGCATGTCGCGGCGCAGCGGCGCTTCCGACATCACCATCTCGGCCAGCATGGAGCGGTCGCCGACGGGCCCGGAAATCCGCATGATGCGATCGCCCCCGAAGAACAGCGTGTCGAAGGCGCCGGTGACCGCGCTCCATGGGCCGCGATTGCCCAGATCGATCTGCAGGTCGACGGCGTCCAGGCGGGGGTCGCGGGCCAGCAACCGCGAGGCGTCGCCCTCGATGATGGCGACGAGCAGCGCGTCGAGCGCCCGCAGGAGGCCGGCCTCCTCGTCCGGACTCAGCGGCGCGGCGTCCTCGCTGTCGCGCCCCCGCGAGGCGAGGCCCGCCACCGCCACCGTGGCTATCCTGTCGGACAGCCATTCCTCGCGGAAATTGGCGATGGACGGCACGAAGATCAGCACCTCCGCCAGCATGACGGCCAGCATGGTGATGATCAGGAGGCGGTTGGAGATGCGGTGCCGCACAGTCGGCACGCTGGCGCGCGTCGTCGCGCCGTCCGCAGGTCTGTCGGGCGTCAGCGGCAAGTCGCAGTCTGTCCTTTCGCTGCCATCCACAGCCATCCGCGCGGTCCGCTGCCGGAGCGCCTGCCTCCGGTCAGCCGAACCGCTGCAGGAAGGCAACGGCGCGGCGCACCAGGGGACGCCGCGTATAGGGCTGATAGTAGGCGGTGGCCGCCCGTTTGCCAATTTCCGACAAGGTGGGGTAGGGCGAAACGAAGTCACGCAGGGCCGCGACCGTCAGGCCCCGGCTGACCACCAGCGACAGGAGATTGGTGATCTCGCCGGCCTGGGCGCCGGCGACGCCGGCGCCGACGATCTTGCCGCGCCGGCAGACCACGAGCTTGACCAGACCTTCGGTCCGGCGCTCGGCCTGGGCGCGGTCGTTCTCGGCATAGGGCCAGCGCAGGATCTCGACGGTAAGACCGCGCTCCTTCGCCTGCGCCTCGGTCAGCCCGACCTGGCCGACTTCCGGATCGGTGAAGGTGACATGGGGCAGGATGTCGTGGTTCGTGCGGACCGGCAGCCGGAACAGCAGCGCCCGCATGACGAGGCCGGCGTGATAATTCGCCACATGGGTGAATTGCGGCCCGCCGGCGATGTCCCCGATGGCATAGGCGCGCCGGTTGCTGGTGCGCAGATCCGCGCCGACCGTGATGCCGCGCTTGTCATACGCGATGCCGGCCGCTTCCAGCCCGAGCCCGTCGAGATTGGGTGAGCGCCCGACCGCCAGGAGAAGATGGCTGCCCTCGATCGTCCGGCGGTCGCCATCGGCGGGGTCGATGGTCAGACGAATGGCGCCGTCCTGGCCTTCGGCGCGCACCACCTTGGTGTTCTCCATGATGGTCACGCCGTCGCGGCGCAGCGCGGCAATCGCCACTTCGGTCAGTTCGGGATCGTCGCGGCCCAGCGCCTTGCTGCCCTCGACCACCGTCACCCGCGATCCGAGCCGGCGATGGGCCTGCGCCATCTCCATGCCGATCGGCCCGCCGCCGATAATAAGCAGATGGTCGGGCCGTTCGCGCAGGCCGAAGACCGTCTCGTTGGTCAGATACGGCGTCGCGCCGATGCCGTCGATCGGCGGCACGAGTGCCGACGAGCCCGTGGCGATGACGAAACGCCGGGGGCGGATGAGCTGGCCGCCCGCCGAGATCGTGCGCGGGTCGACGAAGGTCGCGTCGGCCTTGATGACGGTCACGCCGAGGCCCTCGAAGCGCTCGACCGAATCGTTCGGCGCGATGGCCGCGATGACGGCGTCGACATGATCCTTGACCGCCGGAAAATCGACCAGCGGGTCGCCAGCCGACACGCCGAAGGCCGGCGCCTCGCGGATCGCGGCGGCGTGCTTGCCGGCCGCGATCAGCGCCTTGGACGGCACGCAGCCATAATTCAGACAGTCGCCGCCCATCTTGCCGCGTTCGACCAGAACTACGGGCACGCCGAAGGCGGCCGCGGCCGCCGCCGTGATCAGGCCGCCGGAGCCGGCGCCGATGACGCAGATGTCGGGTGTGAGGATCTCGGCCATTCAGCGCTCGCCGTTCTTGTGGTCCGCGGACGCGGCGCGCCGGCGAAAGAAGGTCTTCTTCAGGACCAGGCCGAGGATCGCGAGTGTCGCCAGTCCCGCAAGGCCGATGGTCGTTTCCATAGTCACGAGGTCGGCGATCTCGACATCGCCGCTGCCGACATTGACCAGCGTCTGGTTCAGGCCGCTGCCGAGAAAGGCGTAGACCATGGCACCGGGAATGATGCCGAGGAAGGTGGTGACGACATAGGTGCGCAGCGAGACCTCGAAGAAGGCCGGCGCGACGTTGACCGCCAGGAAGGGCAGGATCGGCGTCAGCCGCAGGACGAGGAGATAGGCGAAGGCGTCGTCGCGGAAACCCTCGGCGAAACGCCGGATGGCGCCGCCGGCCCGCCGCCGCAGAACATCGCCGAAGGCGTGCCGCGCGGCCAGGAAGAGCGCCGTCGCGCCGATGGTCGCGCCGATCACCGTCAGGGTGCCCCCGAGAAGCCAGCCGAACAGGAAACCGCCGGCGATCGTCACCACCGAGGCCGCCGGGAAGGCAAAGGCGACGAGCAGGGCATAGAGCGTGACGAAGCCGAGCGAGGCGAGGACAATATGGCCGGCGACGAAGTCGCGCAGGCGCTCGCGGCTGTCGAGGAAGACGTCGAGGGAGAGATAGAGGTGCAGTTCAAGCGCGTAGGCCAAGGCGAGGCCCGCGACGATCACCGCGACGGGAAGATAGCGCACCAGCGGCGGCGGCCCGGTTTTGGTGTCGAGATGCGGTCTCATGCAGCGTCCGATTTTTCTGCCGGCGCGGCCAAGGTCGCCCGCGCCGCCGTTTGGCGTGGCCCGCAACATCGCGCGGGGCGCGGCAAACCGAAAGGGCGGTGGCGCAAAACGGAGGCAGATCACGCCATGTTGCGCAAAATCCGGAATCGATCCGTTCGTCGTGACCTGCGCGTCGGTGATTGACTTTTCCCGCTCTTCCTTCCTATAAGCCGCGCACACGAGCGGGCAGCGTTCCGCGCGACGGATAGTTGCGTGCAGCGTCTTGTACCGCGAACCCAGTTTCCGGAACACATGAAGGGCCCGTGCCGCAAGGTGCGGGGGTGAAACGATGAAGCGCACTTATCAGCCGTCCCGGCTCGTCCGCAAACGCCGCCACGGTTTCCGCTCGCGCATGGCGACCAAGGGTGGCCAGAAGGTCATCGCCGCTCGCCGCGCACGCGGCCGCAAGCGGCTGTCGGCCTGACACCAGACGTGAGCAGGTCGCGGCCAGGCGAGATGCCGAAGGCTGTCGGCCGCATGACAAAGCGCGCGGAGTTTCTCGCCGCGCGCCGGGGTCGTCGTCTGAACGGCCCGTCCTTCTTCATCGAGGCGCTGGACCGCGGCGACGCGGCTCCACCTCGTGTCGGGCTCACTGTGACCAAGAAGGTCGGCAATGCCGTGGTCCGCAACCGGATCCGGCGGCGGCTGAGCGAGGCGATTCGTCTCGATGCGCAGGCTGACATGGCCCCGGGGATCGACTATGTGGTCGTCGCCCGCCGCGATGTGCTGACGCTGCCTTTCGAGCAGCTCAAAGACGAGCTGTCGCGTCGGGTCGCCAGGATGAAGCAGCCGCAGCGAGAGCCGGCCACAACGGAACGGCGCCCGTCGAAGCGTCCATCGGGGTCTGACTGATGCAAAACAACCGCAACTTCCTGATCGCCATGATCCTGTCGATCGGGGTGCTGGTCGGGTGGCAGTTTCTGGTCGTCAGCCCGCGCATGGAAGCCCAGCGGCTCAAGAACGAGGCCGCGCAGTCCAACGTCGCGCAGAACGACGGCTCGCTGCAGACGCCGCAGACGCCCGCCGGAACGCCGCAGGACAATGTCGCCGCACCGTCGGGCCGCGAAAGCGTCGTGCCGGATCAGGGCGCTCTGCCGACGACCGGCGAGACCCGCGAGCAGGCCATCGCCGCCGGCAACCGCATCGCCATCGACACGCCGGCCCTGTCGGGCTCGATCAATCTGACCGGTGCGCGGCTCGATGATCTGCGCCTGAAGAACTACCACGAGACCGTCGACGATTCGTCGCCGACGATCGTGCTCCTGTCGCCGGAGCGTCTGCCGTCGGGCTATTTCGCGGAATTCGGCTATCTCGGCCGCGATGCTGGCGAGCTTCCCGGGCCGAGCACGGTCTGGCAGGCCGAAGGCGGCCAGTCCCTGACGCCCGACAGCCCGGTCACGCTGACCGCCACGAACGGCGCGGGCGTCACCTTCGAGCGGACCATCTCCGTCGACGACCGGTTCATGTTCACCTACGAGGACACGATCCGCAACGAGGGCTCGGCGCCGCTGACCCTGTCGTCCTACGGCCGGGTCACCCGCTATGCGAAGCCGGAAGTCGCGTCGGTCTACGTCCTGTTCGAAGGTCTGATCGGCGTCTTCGGCGATGACGGCCTGTCGGAGATCTCGTACTCCACCATCGAGGACGACCTGCGCTACACGCCGCCGAAATCCTCCAGCGGCTGGCTCGGCATCACCGACAAGTACTGGGCGACGACGCTGGTCCCGGAAGCGGGCCGTCCGTTCCAGTCGCGCTTCCTCTACATGACCGATGGCCGTGCGCATTATCAGACGGAATATGTCGCCGACCCGGTGACGGTCGAGCCGGGCGCCACCGCGACCAACGTCTCGCGCACCTTCGCCGGCGCCAAGGTCGTCAGCGACATCGACAGCTATGAAGAGCGCTACAACATCCGCCAGTTCGGCCAGCTGATCGACTGGGGCTGGTTCTATTTCATCACCCGGCCGATGTTCCATGCGCTGGACTGGTTCTACAGCATGATCGGCAATTTCGGTGTCGCGATCCTCGCGGTCACCGTCGTGCTGAAGCTCATCTTCTTCCCGCTGGCCAACAAGTCGTACAAGTCGATGGCGCGCATGAAGAACATGCAGCCGAAGATCATGGAGATGCGTGAGCGCTTCAAGGACGACAAGCAGAAGCAGCAGCAGGAGATGATGCGCATCTACCGGGAGGAGAAGATCAACCCGGCCGCAGGCTGCTGGCCGATCCTGATCCAGATCCCGGTGTTCTTCGCGCTGTACAAGGTGCTGTATGTGACGATCGAGATGCGGCATGCGCCGTTCTTCGGCTGGATCCAGGATCTGGCCGCACCTGATCCGACGAGCATCTTCAACCTGTTCGGCCTGATCCCGCTGGAGATGCCGCAGCTTCTGATGGTCGGCGTCTGGCCGATCCTGATGGGCATCACGATGTTCATCCAGATGCGCCTCAACCCGACGCCGCCGGACCCGACGCAGCAGATGATCTTCACCTGGATGCCGGTGGTCTTCACCTTCATGCTGGCCTCGTTCCCGGCCGGACTGGTGATCTACTGGACCTGGAACAACCTGCTTTCGGTGATCCAGCAGTCGGTGATCATGAAGCGCAACGGCACCAAGATCGAACTCTGGGACAATCTGCGCGGGATGTTCCGACGAAAGGAAAAGCCCTCCGAGGGCTGAGCAGACGTCCCGTGCGATGCGGCCTTCGGGTCGCGCCGCGCGGGACGACGCCGTTCGGGGGTGCCGTCCTCAAAAAGGACCGAGCATGCACGGACCCGACCCGACCGATCCGCACCCCTTGGCCGGGCATCCGCGTGTCGGCTTCCTGAAGCCGCTGGTCGACCATCCGCAGATCGAGATCGGCGACTACACCTATTACGACGACCCGGATGGGCCTGGGCGCTTCGTCGACGCCTGCGTCGGTCATCTGTATCCGTTCATCGGCGACCGGCTAGTCATCGGCCGGTTCTGCGCCATCGCCCGCGGCGTGTCCTTCGTGATGAACGGCGCCAATCACGCGATGGGCGGGATCTCGACCTATCCCTTCCAGATCTTCGGCAAGGGCTGGGACGACGGTTTCGACTTCCAGACCATCCGCGACGGGGTGAAGGGCGATACGCGGATCGGCAACGACGTGTGGATCGGCGAGAAGGCGACCATCATGCCGGGTGTCACCGTCGGCGACGGTGCGGTGATCGCCGCCCATGCGGTGGTCACGAAGGACGTTCCGGCCTATGCCGTGGTCGGCGGCAATCCGGCCAGAACGATCCGCATGCGCTTTCCCGACGACGCCGTCCGGCGCCTCCTGGAAATCGCGTGGTGGAACTGGCCGGCCGACAGGATCAGCCGCAATCTCGGTGCGATCCGGGGCGGTGACATAGACGCGCTGGAAAAGGCGAAATGACGATGGATCAGGACATGACCGACGACGCCAACACGCCGCCGCCGCCGGCCGCCGCGCATTTCTTCGGCCAGCCCTGGGTCTTCGTGCGCGGTGTCCCGGCGATGAAGTTCCTGCCGCCGGAAGGCCCGCCCGAGATCGCCTTCGCCGGTCGCTCCAATGTCGGCAAGTCGTCGCTGATCAATGCGCTTCTCGCCCAGAAGGGCCTGGCGCGCACGTCGAACACGCCGGGCCGGACGCAGGAGCTCAACTTCTTCGTGCCGGACGGCTATGGCGGCGAGACCGCCGAGCTGCCGCCGATCGCGGTGGTGGACATGCCCGGCTATGGCTATGCCAAGGCCCCGAAGGACCATGTCGACGCCTGGACGAAGCTGGTCTTCTCGTATCTGCGCGGCCGCGCCAGCCTGAAGCGGGTCTTCCTGCTGATCGATGCGCGGCACGGAATCAAGAAGAACGACGAGGAGGTCATGGGCCTGCTCGACAAGGCCGCCGTCTCCTACCAGATCGTTTTGACCAAGACCGACAAGATCAAGGCGACCGGCGTGCCGAAGCTGATTGAGGCGACGGCGCTCGGCATCAAGCGGCACCCGGCGGCGTTTCCGCGAATTCTCTCGACGTCGTCGGAAAAGGGTGTGGGGCTCGACGAGCTGAAGGCCGAGATCGCCGCACTGGCCGAATAGGGCAGGGCCCTTCCGGCGTTGGCCGCCCGGCGCCTCAGTCTGTCGGTGCGGGCGGCGTCGCCTGATCCGGCAGCAGGCGCTTGCGGATGTGGTCGTCGATGCGGCTGCAGACCGCTCTGTAGGCTTCCATGATCTGGTCGCGGCTGCCGGTGGCGACCGACGGGTCGGGCATCGGCCAGAACTCGACATCCACCGAGGCCGTGCCGGTGGCGTCGAGGACCGCGTGGTGGGCTTCCGGCGCCATGGTGACGATCAGGTCGAAATAGCTGTCCTCGAGATCCTCCAGCCGCTGCGGCCGCCGGTCGCCGAGGCTGAGCCCCTTTTCCGCCAGAACACTGTCGACGAACGGATCACGCTGGCCGTCGCGCACGCCGGCGGAAGCGACATAGACCGACTGGGGGAGCAGCGACCGGGCCAGCGCCTCGGCCATGGGCGAGCGGATCGCGTTCATGCCGCAGACGAACAGCACCGAGGAGATGCGCCGTTTGTCGCCGCCTTCGCCGGCCGGGCTCATGGGCAACGCCTCCCGGCGGCAGCGGAACCGCGCCGGGTCCTGCCGGACCCCGCATCCCGATCTCGCCCCGATGCCGTCACTCGCCACACCATGGCCGGGGTCAGCTCCGCCAGTGGAGAACGCAGATCAGGGTGAACAGCCGCCGCGCCGTATCCAGATCGACGTCGATCTTGCCCTTCAGCCGTTCCATGAGGGTCTGGGAGCCGTCATTGTGAATCCCGCGCCGGCCCATGTCGATGGCCTCGATATGCTGGGGCGTGGCCGAGCGGATCGCCTCGTAATAGCTGTCGCAGATCAGGAAATAGTCCTTGATGACCCGGCGAAACGGGGTCAGCGACAGGATATGGGCGACCAGCGGCGCGTCGTTCTCGTCGCGGATGTCGAAGACCAGGCGCTTGTCGGCAAGCGACAGCTTCAGCTTGAAGCGGCCGCCCCGGGGCGCGCCGACCGGATTGAAGACGTTCTCCTCGATCAGGTCGAAGATCGCCACGGCACGCTCGTGCTCGACGTCGGGCGTCGCCCGGCCGATCGTGTCGTCGAGCTCGACGTCGATCAGATGGCCATCGCCCGTGCCGTCCGCTTCGCTCATGCCATCCTCAAAGGTTCAGCCGGATCGCGACCGACCGGCCATGGGCGTCGAGCCCTTCGACACGGGCGAGTTCGATCGCCGCCGGGCCGAGCTCGCGCAACTGGTCCGGGCCGAGCTTGAGGATCGAGGTGCGCTTGACGAAGTCGAGCACCGACAGGCCGGAGGAGAAGCGCGCCGAGCGGGCGGTGGGCAGGACATGGTTCGAGCCGCCGACATAGTCGCCGATCACTTCCGGCGTATGCCGGCCGAGGAAGACCGCGCCGGCGTGGCGCAGCCGGGCGAACAGGGCTTCGGGATCGTCGACCGCCAGTTCCAGATGCTCCGGTGCGATCCGGTCGGACAGGGCCGGGGCCTCGTCGAGCGAGCCGACGAGGATGATCGCGCCGTGGTCGCGCCAGCTCGCGGCCGCCGTCGCGCCGCGCGAGAGGGTCTTGAGCTGCCGCTCGACGGCAGCTTCGACCGCGTCGGCAAAGCCCGCGTCGTCGGTGATCAGGATCGACTGGGCGGCGGAATCGTGCTCGGCCTGGCTGAGCAGATCGGCGGCGATCCAGTCGGGATCGTTCTGGCCGTCGGCGATAACGAGGATTTCCGACGGGCCGGCGATCATGTCGATGCCGACGGTGCCGAAGACCTGGCGCTTGGCGGCGGCCACGAAGGCGTTGCCCGGGCCGACGATCTTGGCGACGGGGGCGATGGTCTCGGTACCATAGGCGAAGGCGGCCACGGCCTGGGCCCCGCCCAGCCGGTAGATTTCGCTGACACCGCAGATCTTCGCCGCGGCAAGGACCAGCGGGTTGAGGACGCCGCGCATGGCGGGCACCGTCATGGCAATGCGCTCGACGCCGGCGACCTTGGCCGGCACGGCGTTCATCAGCACGGAGGAGGGGTAGCTCGCCTGACCGCCGGGAACGTAGAGGCCGACCGAATCAACCGCCGTCCAGCGACTGCCCAGCTCGACGCCGATCGCGTCGACATAGCGGTCGTCCTTGGGCATCTGCCGGGCATGGTGGCTGGAGATGCGATCATGGGCCGTGGTCAGCGCCGCCAGTGTCTCTTCGGGCGTTGCGGCATGGGCGGCGTCGATCTCGTCCTGGCCGACCCGCAGCACTTCGGGGGTCAGGTCGAGCCCGTCGAACTGGCGCGTCAGATCGATCAGGGCGGCGTCGCCCTCTTCGCGCACCCGCGCGATGATGTGGCGGACCGCCGAATCGACATCGTCCGCCTGCTCGCGCTTGGCGCCGAGCAGAGCGCGAAACTCCGCCTCGAAACCGGAATCGTCGGTATTGAGCCTCGACGGCACTCTGCAAACCCCTTCCGTCACTCTCGTCGGACGCCGTCGGGCCGTCGCGGTTCCACCTGCCTTGCGGCAGGGCGCGCCAGCCATGCGGCCGTCAGCTGATCCGGTCTGGCCGGTTGTGGTCCGGCTTCGACCCGGTGCTCCAGGAGCCGCCGATATCGGCGAGCTGCGCCTCGATCACCTCGACGGTCAGCCTTATCGCGGAGCCGCCGGCGAAGACAAGCTCGACAATCCCCGAGGGCGCTTCCGTCACAGTGAAGCGGATGGCGAGGAGAACCAGCACGTCGTCGGAGGCGGGCGCGAGGCCGGTATGCTTGACCTCGGTGACCCGGTCGAAATGCAGCACCGCGCGGCGGCGCTCATATTCGGCCTTCTTGAACAGGCGGAAGCGCGATACGCCCTGTGAGGTCTCCCAGACGAAGCGGTTCATCTCGACGATGAACTGGCCGGCGGCGGCCCGGTGCTGGCAGTCCTTCGGCTTGACCACCGCGTCCTGACAATAGGCTGAGATGATCGCCAGGTCGTCGGTGTCGACGGCGAGGAGGCGCAGGCGGTCTGTCATGCGAAGGGTTCTTTCCGTGTTGGCAGCGCGGAACCTAGGGCGCGCCGGCACCGACCGCAACGGCATCTCGGCCCGACATCCGGCCCATCGCCGCCCCCTGCATCGAGGCATGACCAAAAGCTTAACGTTTCCGGTCCATTCTGGCGGGGTCCAACGACCGCGAGAGCCGACGGCGCCGCCGATCGGCGCGGGCATCCGGGGGGATTGCCATGCACGACAAACAGCGTGAGGCCGCCGTTCAGGATCGCAGCCAGCCGGCACGGTTCGAAGCGCTGGATGGCTGGCGCGGTATCTGCGCGCTGCTGGTCGTCCTGTTCCACGCCCCGGTCGCCGGCATCGTCCACGAGACCGCCTTCTTCCGGCACGGCTATCTCTTCGTCGACTTCTTCTTCGTCCTGTCGGGCTTCGTCATCGCCCACGCCTTCTACGACCGGCTGCGCGGAGAGCAGAATTTCGGCCGCTTCTTCGGCTTGCGGCTGTTCCGGGTCTATCCGCTGCATCTCTTCATGCTGGCGCTGTTCGTCGCCTTCGAGTGCCTGATGCTGGTGGCCAAGGGCCCGTCGGAGGCCTTCGTCGGTGGCAATTCCGTGGTGGCGCTCGCCCACAACCTCCTGATGAGCCATTCCTTCGGCACCGTGGATACGCTCGGCTGGAACTATCCGAGCTGGAGCATCTCGGCTGAGCTTCTGGCCTATGGCCTGTTCGCGCTCATGGTCATCCGCGCGCCGCGGGCGATGCTGCCGCTGATGGCGGTGACCATCGTCGCCGGACTCGTCGTCATCGCGCTGGTCGAGGGCACAATGGACACGACGGTCCGCTTTGGCTGGCTGCGCTGTCTCGCCGGCTTCTCGCTCGGCGCCGTCCTGCGGCTGGTGATCTGGCCGCGGGCTGGTGGACGGGTGGCCGTCGGGGGCACCGCCTGGACGCTGGCAGAGCTTGCCTGCGTCCTGCTGGTCGCGGTCTTCGTCAGCGAGCTCGGCGGATCGGTGCTGTCGGTGGCCGCGCCCCTGGTCTTCGCCTTCGCGATCTATGTCTTCGGCCATGAGGGCGGCGCGATAAGCCGTCTTCTGAAGGCAGGTCCGATCGCCTTTCTCGGGGCAATCTCCTACTCCGTCTACATGACCCACGCCTTCGTCATCTCCCGCGCCGAGAACGTCGCGACAGTTCTCGGCGACAGAACCGGCTGGCCGATCTTCTCGGCGGCGGCGGACGGCAAGCGCCTGATGGGCAGCACGGAATGGCAGTCGCTGACGGCGCTGGCGATCATCCTGGCCGGCACGATCGCCATGAGCGCGATCACCTGGCGGTTCATCGAGCGGCCGGGCATGGCCTATGGCCAGAAGCGCCTGGCACGGAAGGCTGCTCCGGTCGCCGGACATCCGGCCGACAAGCCTGTCGCGGACGGCTCTACGCCCTGACCGAGTGGCGCGACAAAAGCCGCAGGCCGATGACCGCGAAACAGACCGCCATCCAGATCGGATTGGCCCGGTCGAACAGGAAGCTCTCCAGAAACGCGTTCAGCAGCAGATAGGCCAGGACCATCAGGAAGAGCTGGCCGAGCCGCTGGCTCTCGCGATCGCGCCCGACACGGGTGAAATCCCACAGCGGCAGGACGACGAGCACGATGACGGCGAGGACGAGGCCGGGCAGGCCCATCGAGATGGCGATGTCGAGATAGCCATTATGGGCGTTGGGGCTGCCGCGCGGATCCCAGGACAGTTCGAAATTGCGCTCGGTGCCGTAGACGACCTGGCTCTGCCAGAAGGCGTTGAGGCCGAATCCGGTCCATTCATGCCCTTCGAAGACTTCCAGGGCAAAGCGCCACAGATCCATGCGGCCGGTGAAGGTCGTACCCGGCACCACCGTCTGGACGATCTGGTCGAACAGCGGCGACAGGACCGTGCCGATCGTCAGGAACGCCATGACGGTCAAGGTCAGGGCGATGCCGATGGTCAGCAGCCAGCGGCCGGTGAGCGACCCGATGATGACGATGGCGGCGACCACCGGCAGCAGCGTGATCGACGTCTTGGAACCGGTCTTCAGAACGAAGAAGGCGGCCAGAAGCGCAATGGCGAAACCCGACCAGCGCTGGCCGCAGCGAAACAGATAGACACCGCAGAAGAACACCACGGCGAACACCGCGCCGGCGACGTTCTTGTGGGAATAGGCGCCGCGCCACAGGCCCGCATGCTGGGGCTCCGAGCCCGAGCCGTCGTGCATGGCAAGGCCCGGCATGGCGATGACGCCGAAATAGGACAGCGCCAGCACGGCCAGCATGGCGAGCGTCAGCGCGGTGCGGAAGGCGTGTACATCCTTGGGGAAGCACAGGATGGCGCTGACGGTCGCCATCGCCAGCAGCGTGAAGGCCGCGCCGCGCAGGGCGTTTTCCGGACTGTCCGCCCACAGGGCGCTGACCAGCAGCCACGCCGCCATGATGAGCCACATGGGGCGGGCCAGCGCAAGCAGCGTCGTGCGGTCGGTGAGGAGGGCATGCCCGGCGAAGACGACCAGCGCCATGGAGGCGTAACCCAGCTGGTTGGCCAGGCTGCCGGCGTCCTGATCGCCGGTGAAGGTGACGGCGAAGGGCGTGACGGTGACCAGCAGCGCCGTGAAGATCCCGGCGCCCAGCAGCATGCGGACGGTATCCGTCCACCACTGGGTGTCGCCGAAGGAGCGAAAGTCAGTTCTGTTCTGGACGGCGATATTGCTCATTCACCCATCCGAATTCTGCCATCAGCCGGCCGATGGCGACCTGCATGTGATAAAGCCCGATCACCGGCGAGCGCGTGCGCAGGGCCAGCCCTGCCGAGCGCAGCGGCGAGGCCGCCAGCAGCGCGGCGCTCTTGGCGACGCGGCGCAGCCCATTGCGGCCGCCCGAGGTCTGCCGGCGCTCGATGATCGAGGATATGGCGCCGTTGCGCAGGCCGCGGGCGTTCAGCCACGAAAACTCGGTGCGGCGCGCCGGGGTCGTCTCCAGAACCGGTGCCTCGGCACACCAGCCGAAGGTGAAGCCGCGCTGGCGGCAACGCGTATAGAAGTCGCTGTCACCGCCGCCGATGAAGTTGAAGGCGGTGTCGAGAAAGGGCGCGCCGATCGTCTCCAGCACCTTCCGGCGGATCGCGACATTGCCCGAGGAATAGAGGATCGGGACCGCCCCGGTCTCGCTGTAATGCGGCGTGAAGACGGGATGGCGCGCGTAGCGGGTGCTGGCGCCGTCCTCGAAGACCGGCACCTGCGGCCCGCCGACGATATCGACATCGAGCCTGTCGGAGGTCGCCACGAGACGGTCGATCCAGTCCGGGTCGGCGATCTCGTCGTCGTCGATCACCAGCAGATGGCGCATCGCCGGAAACCGCGTCAGCGCAGTCTGCCAGCCGGCATTGTAGGCGGCGCAATTGCCGCGCTCATGGGCGATCAGGACGAGGCCGTTCAACTGACCGTCGGCAAACAGAGGGCGCGCGGCATCGAGCCCGGCACGGCCCTCGGCATCGTTCTCCATGACGATCACGGCAAAGGGACGGGCGGTCCGCTGCGCGGCCAGCGAGGCGAGCGTCTTCAGGAGATGCTCGGGCCGGCGGAAGGTCGGAAGAGTGACGACGATCGCGAAGGCGTCGCCATCGAGGCCGGGCGATTCACATGCGATGGTGATGGCGTCGGTCATCGATCTCGCTCGGGCGATTGTCCGCGGTTCGGCGCGAGCAGACCAGAGAAAGGTGAAGAAAGGATCGATTTCCCTCAGATCGCGCGCTGTCGCACGGGGAAATCCTCGTTTTGGGCACGAACCTGCCGGGTTTGATCCGGCGGGTTGATATTCCTTCAATCCTTCCGTGCCAGCATTCCGCTCCTTGCAGCGCACACCCCTGGTTTGTCGGATGCATCTTCTCTTTCTCTCCTCGCTGCTGCCGGACGGCCGGCCGTCGACCGGATTCGAGATCGCCAATCACGCGATCGCGCAGTCCTACCGGCGGCAGGGCGTGCGCCTGAGCTTCGCCGGCTTTCGCCGGCCCGGGAGCCGGCAACCGGGCGCGGACGAGATCTGTCTCGGCGAACTGGCCATCGAGAACGCCGCGGCGTCGCTGTCGCAGAAGATCGGCTGGGTGGGCGCCGCGACGCTGCGCAACCTGCCGGTGTCGGCCGCCAAGGTCGCCGGGCTGACGCGGGACGGGCTGCGCGCGCGGCTGGCGGAGGCCGGCCCGGTGGACGGCTACGTGCTGAGCTCGGTGCAGATGCCCGCCGCCTATCCGTTTCTGGCGGGGGAGAAGCCGTCGATCTTCATCGCCCACAATGTCGAGCATCGCTCGGCCGCCGAGAATGCCCGCAATGCCGGTCGCCTGCACACGCGGGCGCTCTATGCCCGCGAGGCCGCGCTCTTGCGGCGGGTGGAACACCGCATCTGCCGCGACGCGGCGGTCATCCACACGCTGAGCGAGGAGGATCGCGCCGCGCTGGGCCTCGCCGGAACCGCCCGTTGCCGGCCGCTGGCCCTGACGACGGGACGCTCCCCCCGCGCCGACGACGGCGTGCGCAGCCATGACGTCGGACTGATCGGCACCTGGAGCTGGGCGCCGAACCGCGTCGGTCTCGACTGGTTCCTGGCGCATGTCGTGCCGCGCCTGCCGTCCGACATCCGCGTCGCCATCGCCGGCAACTTCGACGGCACGCCGCCGGCGCTGCCCGGCAACGTCTCCTTCCTCGGCCGGGTCGCTGACGCACAGGCCTTCGTCGGCGCCTCGCGGGTGCTGGCGCTGGCGACGAGGGGCGGCACCGGCATCCAGCTCAAGACCATCGAGACCTTCGAGGAGGGCATGCCGGCCGTCGCGACACCGCAGGCCCTGCGGGGCGTCGGTGCCGTGCCGGCAAATGTCCGCACCGCCGACGATCCGCAGGATTTCGCCGACCGGCTGGTCGAGCTGGTGGCCGCCGAGCGCGCCGGGGAGAGCGTGCGCATGGATGGCGCCGATTTCGTGCGGTCGCAGACCGCCGCGCTGGATGCCGGCATCGCCGCCGGTCTCGACATGCTGCGCACGGCATTGGCCCGCCAGGCGAACGGCCCGGGGCGGCGGGACACTGCGCGCGTGGCCGCCGAAGCCGGGCCGGTCGCCCTGGCCGGCCGGGATCCGGCCTGATGGACGGCGGACAGCACCTGCCCCAGGAGGCATCCCCGCAGGCGGCGATGCCCGAGCGCCGGATCGCCGGGATCGCGGTGGCCGATATCACCGGAGCGGACGCCATTCGCCGGCTGGGCGCAGCCCTGACAAGCGACGCCGGCCCGACGCGGCTTGCCTTCCTCAACGCCCATTGCGTCAATCTGGTGCGCGCGAAGCCTGACTACCGGCAGGCGCTGGCCGCCTGCCTGGTCCTGCCGGACGGGATCGGCGTCGACATCGCCGCGCGGCTTCTCTACGGCGCGCGCTTTCGCGAGAACCTCAACGGCACCGACTTCGTCCCGCGACTTCTGTCAGCGCTGGATCGGCCGCTGCGCGTCGCGCTGATCGGCGGCGCGCCGGGCGTTGCCGAGCGTGCGGCAGGGCGATTCGGCGAGATTGCGCCCCACCACGACTATGTGACCATCTCCGACGGCTATTTCGATGCGGCGGGGCAGGCCGTTGTCCTGACCGCGCTGGAGCATGCGGATGCGGACATCGTGCTGGTGGCGATGGGCGTGCCGGCGCAGGAGCTCTTCCTGGTCAACGCATTGAATTCGCGGCACGGTCGCCTGTTCGTCGGGGTCGGTGCGCTGTTCGATTTCTACGCCGGAAACGTGTCGCGGGCGCCGGCGCTCGTGCGGCGGTTGCGCATGGAATGGGTGTGGCGCCTGGGGCTCGAGCCGGCACGGTTGTGGCGGCGCTACATTCTCGGCAATCCAGCCTTTCTCCTCGGGATTCTGCGCGATAGGTTCGCGCCGCGTCACCCGATCGGCTGATGTGTTGAGGCCCGCGGGACGGAGACGATGACCTTGCAGTCGGCCATTGTGACGTCGAGCTATCGCGGCGATTTCGAGCGCTGCCGCCTCCTGTGCGAGAGCATGGACCAGCGCGTCACCGGCCATCGCCGTCATCTGATCATGGTCGAGGGTGCCGATGTCGCCCTGTTCCGGCAACTGGCCGGCCCGCGCCGCGAGATCGTCGACGAACGCGATCTGCTGCCGCGATGGCTGCGGCCGTTTCCCGATCCGTTGTCGCTCGGGCGCCGCCGCATCTGGCTGACGCCGAAGGGGCCGCCGCTGCGGGGCTGGCACGTGCAGCAATTGCGCCGTCTCGCCATTTCCGCGCTGCTCGACGAAAAGGTCGTCGTGTCGGTGGATTCCGACGTCGTGTTCCTGCGGCCTTTCGATCTCGGCTGGTTTCACCGCAACGGAGGGGTCGACTTCTTCCGGCGTCCAGGCTCCGTGGCCTTTCTCGACGAGCCGGCCCGCAGCGAACACCGCGCCTGGTCGCGCCGGGCCGGGGCCATGCTCGGGATCGACGCGCCGGCAACGACCGACGAAGGCTATATCGGGACGCTGCTGCCGTGGCGCACGGACACGGTGCGCGAGATGAAGGCCCGCATGGAGACGGTCGGCGGCCGCTCGTGGATGAGCATCCTGGTCGGTGGGCGGGCGCTGTCGGAATGCACACTCTACGGCCGCTTCGTCGCCGAGCTGGAGAACCGGCCGGACCGGCATGTCCCGACGGATGTCGAACTCTGCCACATGTACTGGAACGGCGCGGCACTGGGCGCGCAGGCGCTGGCCGATTTCTCGCGCGGGCTCGCACCGCATCAGGTGGCGGCGGGCATCCAGTCCTTCACCGGGACGGACCCGGCGCTCATTCGCCGGGCTGTGGGGCTGACCTGAGCCAGCGGCGCGACCGGCGGCGGCGCGGGCGCGACCAGTCGAAGGCGGCGTAGGTCGAGGACGCCGAGACGATCCACAGCACCAGGAACAGCCCGTTCAGGCCGAGGATCCAGCGTTCGGTGTCGGGCGCGGCGCGCAGCAGCACCACCAGAAGGCCCGCCTTGATCAGGCCGACAATGGCGAGGATCAGCGCGCGCAGTCCGGTCTTGCCACGCGCATAGAGCAGCTCGCTCTCGTATTCGATGAGATTGCGGAAGGCCGGGACGAACAGCGCGACGAGGACCAGCGGCGCGGCGTCGGCGACATTGCGACCGAGGAGCGTGGGGTAGAGGTGCAGGATGCCGCCGAGGACCGCGAGCCCGGCGACCGAGACGACCGCGACGATCGCTTCCAGTCCCCAGCGCCTCTTCCAGTCGGAGATCCAGCCCGGACTCTTCATGAGCTTCTGGACGATCATCGTGTTGGCTGAGCGGATCGGCAGCGCGGTCAGGTCGATCAGCCGCATCAGGATGGCGTAGATGCCGGCCATCTGCGGTCCGCCCAGCGACAGGACGAGCAGCTTGTCGAGCTCGGACTGCAGATAGAAGATGATCTCGGCGCCGGCGACCGAGAGGCTGTCGCGCCAGCGCCCCAGATAGAGCGCCGGCCGGAAGCGCAGCCGCTGGCGGGGATAGAAGCCGACAATGGCGAAGAGCGCAGCGACGGCATTGGCCGTCATGTAGATCCAGGACCATTCCAGCAGGGTGCCGCTGCCGAGAAGGACGAAGCCGACCGCGGCGGCGGCGCGGATCGCCGAACCGGCGATGACGATGCTGGCGCCCCGTCCGAAGCGGCCGAGGCCGTTATTGACGATGACCACCACTTCCAGCGCCCGCCAGAAGAGGATTTCCGCGGTGACCACGGCGACGAAGGCGGCAATGCCCATCTCGCCGTCGAAGAAGGCGGCATAGAAGCCGGCGGCGGCGATGGCGACGACGGGTAGCGACAGGAGGAAGGCGACGAGCAGGCCGGCCGTATAGGTGCCGACCAGACGCTGGCGCACCGTGGCCATCCGGTAGAGCGGCGAGACGAAGCCGAAGCCGCCGATGCGCGACAGGACGACGCCGGTCGCCGACGCGGTGGCGAACAGGCCGAAATCGCCGACGGACAGGCCGTTGGCGATGCTGACGAAATAGGCGAGCGACAGGACCAGCCGGCCGGCGGATCCGCTGAGCAACCAGGCGTAATCGCGGATCACGCTTAGGTTGCCCTTAAAGCTTTCGATCCAGACTGCTGTGCGTGGCATGCTCCAACCTTCGGGAGAGCGATAGGCAGATGACGATACACCACCGCGGGCGCGATGCACGTTCCAAGCTGCGAAGCGTGCACCAGCCGGAAGCGGCGGCGCCTGGCGGCTCGTCCCCGACTAGCGCGGGAAGTTTAACGCGCCGTTCCCTTCTGGGCGCCGGGGCCGCGCTGGCGTTGGCGCCGGGTGCTGCCTCGGCCGCCGGAACGGGTGCGCGAGCGGCCGGCGGCGTGCCGCTGGGCGGCGCCATCCAGGCCGAGTTCATGGAGGTCGACCCCGGCTACAAGCAGGCGTTTCTCGACCATTGCGACCTGATCATGCCGATGAACGGGCTGAAGTTCAGCCTCGTCCATCCCGCGCCCGACCAGTGGAATTTCGAGCCCGCCGACCGGGTGGTCGATTTCGCCCTTCAGAACGACCGGCTCAGCCGGGGGACCTGCCATGTCTGGTGGGGCGCGACCCCGGACTGGGTGGAGCGGCTCGACACGCCGGCCGCGGCGGAGGCCGCGCTGGTCGACCACATCGAACGGATTGGCGACCGCTACAAGGGCCGGCTGACCGGGTGGGACGTCGTCAACGAGGTCATTGCCAACGATCCGGCGACCGAAGGCCCGCTGCGCCAGACCGTCTGGCTGGACAAGCTCGGGCCGAAGCACATCCCCATCGCCTTTGCGGCCTCGGCCCGGGCCGATCCACAGGCGCGGCTGGTGATCAACGACTACGATCTGGAGTTCGTCGGCCCGCGCTTCGACGCGCGCCGGGAGATCATGCTCGGCATCGTGCGCCAGCTGCAGGACGGCAATGTGCCGGTCCACAGCGTCGGCATGCAGGGGCATCTGTATGCGGGCCGGCAGATCGACAAGGAGGGGCTCGAAGGCTTCCACAAGGAACTGGACCGGCTCGGCGTCGGGCTGATGGTCACCGAGCTGGACATCATCGACTGGGAAACCCCGCCGAGCAACGCGGCGCAGGACGAGACCGCCTACGGGCTGGTCTCCGACCTTCTGGACGCGATCTTCGCCTGGAAGCCGCCGCAGGCGGTGACGGTGTGGGGCATCACCGACCGCTACAGCTGGGTGCCGGATGTGCTGCCGCGGCCGGACGGCCATCCCGACCGGCCGCTTCCGCTCGACCGCGACCTGCGCCCGAAACCATGGATGGAGCTGCTAAAATCACGCCTACGGACCGGCTGACCGACGGAAAGTTCCGCTAGGGACGTGCGTCTTAACCGTTCATTAGCCATGATTGCCCAGAGTCGGTCGGCAAGCTCCGGCACTTGATCCGGACGGCTATTCTGCGGATCGATATGGCTATGTTCTCATCCGAGACGAACCCGAACGCACCGTATGCCGCGCGCCCGTCAGGACCGCAGATGCAGGATTCCAACGGCTCGCTGATCGACCCGGTGCATGTCTTCCAGTCGGTCTGGTCGGCGCGGCGGCTGATCATCCTGACGACCATCTTCGGGCTGTTGCTCGGCGTCGCATTCGCGCTGTCGATGCCGAAGAAATACACCGCCTATTCGCAGATCTTCGCCGATCCCCGCGACATCAAGGTGGTGCAGAACGAGGTCACGCCGAACGGCCTGCCGACGGAGGCGACGCTCGCCCTGATCGAGAGCCAGATCGCGGTCATCAATTCCAACGACATGATGGCCAAGATCGTCGAGAGCGCCGACCTGACGTCGGATCCCGAGTTCAATGGCCAGGGCGAGTCGCTGCTGCCGTCGCTGGAAAGCCTCGGCCTCACCAGCCCCACCACCGCGTCGACCAACGAACGCTTCCTGCAGACGATGGAGAATCTGCGCGAGGTCACCGGCGTCTCGCGCGATGCCAAGAGCTTCATCCTCAACATTTCGGTGACGACCGAAAGCCCGGAGAAATCCGCCCGGCTGTCGCGTCTGGTCGCCAATACCTTCATCGACCATCTGGCCGAGGTCCAGTCGGATACGGCGGGGCGGGCGACCAATGCGCTCTCCTCGCGCCTGGCCGAGCTGCGCGAGAAGGTCTCGGCCGCCGAACGGGCGGTGGAGGACTACAAGTCCGAGAACGAGCTCGTCGGCGTCGGCGGACAGCTGGTCGACGACAGCTACATCCTGCGGATCAACGACGAACTGTCGCGCGGCCGGGCCAATGTGACCGCCCTCAGGGTGAAGGCCGAGCAGATGTCCAGGGCCAGTGTCGACGACGTGGTCGAAGGCGCGTTTCCCGAGGAGCTGACCTCGGATGCGCTGACGCGCCTGCGCGCCACCTATTCGGACCTTGCCCAGAAGACCGCGTCGCTGGCGGCCACTCTCGGCCCCCGGCACCCGCAGCTCATCGCCAGCCGCCAGTCGCTGGCGTCGGCGCGCGACGCCATCCGCTCCGAGCTCGCCCGGATCGTCGCCGGGGCGCAGACCGATCTCGCCCGCGCCGAGCGCACCAACAGCGATCTCACCCGGCAGCTCGACGAGCTGAAGTCCGATCAGGTGGCGACGAGCGGCTCCTTCGTGCGACTGCGCGAATTGCAGCGCGAGGTCGAGGCGTCGCGGGCAGTCTATGAATCCTACCTGCTGCGCGCCCGGGAAACTGGTGAACAGCAGGGCATCAACACGGCCAATGTCCGGGTGATCTCGGAAGCCACTCCGCCGCTGCGGCCCTCCAGCCTGTCGCGGCGCCTGGTGGTCGGGGCCGGCGGCATGCTGGGCTTTCTGGCCGGGGTGTTCCTGGCCGGCGTCGGTGCGATCTCCGAGCAGTATCGCAACGCCATGCGGATGCGGGCGGAGATGGCCGCACGGCCCCGCCTGAGCGGCTTCAGCACCTCCTACGGCTCGGCCGCGACCGGTCATTTCGGCAATGGCGGCGGCTATTCCACGGCTATCGTTCTGGCCCCCGGGGACGGCGCCATGACCGCCGGCACCCAGACCAAGGACGACGACTTCCGTCCATCGGTCCATGCGAGCGCGCAGGATCAACGGCGCATGGCCGAGGCGATGCCGGTTGCCGAAGCGCCCGTGTCCGATGAGGCCGACCCGGCGCAGGCCGAGACCGCTGCGTCGGAGGATCGGCCGGTCCCGGCGAATGACGCAGAGGATGCCGCGGCCCCCGTGCAGGACGCGTCGGACGCGGACAGTGCAGGCGAAGACGAGACCCTGCCGCCGGCCGCGCGGCGCCGGACGCTGCGCGAGCGCATTCGTGCGCTGGGCGGCGATCTTCCCGATCCCGCCGACAGCGAGAAGCCGCAGGCGGGCGACGACGAGGAAGTCGTGCGGCTGCAGAACGACATCGCCGCGGTGAAGAAGCACATTGCCGACATTCGCGGCCGCCGCCAGGCGCTGTAGTCCCGACACGCGGTCAGCGCGGATCGACGACGGGGGAGGCGAGCGCGCGCTGTCGCCAGCGCAGGCCGTTCAGTCAGCGTCCCGCGATGGTGTTGTGATGAGGATCAGGCCGGTGCCGGCGGTGTCGGCTGGGCCAGACGCGCCGGGTCGGCGCCGGTATCGTCGTCGATGATGGCCGGCTGGTATTCCGGCACGATGCGCCTGAGGATCTCCAGCGCGCGCTCGGCATCGCCGGCTGTGACCGCACCCTCGATATTGGCGAAGCTGCGCGACAGGAGCTTCACGTCGCTGACGCGAGAGCCGGCGATGAGCAGGCCGGCGCGGCCGGTCTCCTCGCGCGTCTCGCCCTCGCCGAACAGTTCCTCGTAGAGCTTCTCGCCCTTGCGCAGCCCGACGAAGCGGATGTCGATGTCGATATGCGGCTTCAGTCCGGCCAGCTGGATCACCCGCTCGGCGAGCTCGGCGACGCGGATCGGCTTGCCCATGTCGAGCACGAAGATCTGGCCCTTGGCGCGGGTGTCGGTCATGCCGTGGCCCGCCGCATGCAGGATCAGCCGCGACGCCTCGGGAATGGTCATGAAGAAGCGGGTGATATGCGGGTGGGTGACCGTCAGCGGCCCGCCCTTTTCGAGCTGCGAGCGGAACAGCGGGATCACCGAACCGGTCGAGCCGAGGACGTTGCCGAAGCGCACGGTGATGAAGCGCGTCGCGTCCTGATCGAGATCCAGTGCCTGGCAATAGGCTTCGGCGGCCCGCTTGGTCGCGCCCATGACGTTGGACGGGTTCACGGCCTTGTCGGTCGAGATCATCACGAAGGCCGAGGCGCCGGCGGCAAGGGTCGCATCGGCGACGTTGCGGGTGCCCAGGAGGTTGGTGTCGATCCCCTCGACCGGATTGTCCTCGACGATGGGCACGTGCTTCAGCGCGGCGGCGTGGAAGACGACGTCGGGGCCGACCTCGGCGAACAGCGCCCGGATACGATTGCCGTGGCGCACGTCGACGATCCGCGGCAGGATCGGAACGCTCGGGAATTCGTCGGAAATCTGCCGGGTGACCGACCAGAGATTGAATTCGGAATTGTCGACGAGGACGAGACGGCGCGGCGCGAAGCGCGCGATCTGGCGCACGAGTTCGGAGCCGATCGAGCCGCCGGCGCCGGTGACGATGACCAGCCGGTCCTTGATCAGCCGCTCGACCTCGGCGATGTCGAGATCCACCTCCTGGCGCCCCAGGAGATCTTCCAGCGCGATCGGCAGCGGCTCTATCGGGCGGTTCTCGTCGACGATGCCCGTCTGGCTGATGTCGGGCAGCCGCTTGACCGTCACGCCCAGCGGCGCGCAGGTGGCGACGATGCGCGACAGCCGCGCGGCCGGAATGTCGACCTCGGTGACCACCAGTTCGCCGACCGGCGTGCCCCGCTTCTCGGCCCAGGCGATGGTCTGTTCCAGTTCGGCCAGCGTGCCGAGCACGCGGATGCCATGCAACTGCCGGCGCCGGTTCTTGGACTTCTCGTCGATGATGCCGACGATAGCGTCCTGCCGGCGGTTACGACGGCTGTTGCGGATGAACAGGTCGGCATTGTCGTTGAAGCCGTAGAGCAGGAGGTCGCGCTTGGTGCCGGCGATGGCCGAGGCGGCGAGGCTGCGGCGGTCGAGGCGGCGCTCCTTCATCAGCCGGTAGGCGAGGCGGGGGCCGCCCAGGCCGACGATCATGATGAACCAGGAGATCACGATCGTGGAGCGGGGCAGGAAGGCGCCGCGAAACAGCAGGAAATGCAGCAGCAGGAAGGCCAGGTTGATGAAGGTGACCGCCTTGACGATCGACAGGACGTCGAGCAGCGAGGCATAGCGCCAGGCGCCGCTGTTGAGCGAGAAGAACGGAAAGCAGACCGCGCTCAGTGCCGTATAGGCACCGATCAGAAGCCAGATCTGCCAGACGCTGAACAGCGGCTGCCATCCCCAGGCGATCGACATGGCGATGGTCATCGATACCGCGGCGATCAGGATGTCGTGGACGATACCGAGCTGTCGCAGGGAGATGGCCAGCATGCTCTTGGCGAAATTCATCAACAGGAATCCATGGTTCCGCCTCCTCGGGCAGACCATTTAGTGCGCTATCATGCGAACGCGCGCTGCGGAAGCCGTCAAAAGACGCTGGCGCCTGCGTCAGCCGTCCCCACCGCCGCCCGGAAGGTGGCGAACAATTCCCGGCCCATGCCGAATTCGTTGCCGCTGAGATCGGGGTCGGCGAGGGGGCGCGCCGCCAGTTCGTCGGCGTCCACGAGGATTTCCAGCGTGCCGCCATCGGCATCGAGGCGCACCATGTCGCCATCGACCAGCCTGGCGATCATCCCGCCGGCCTTGGCTTCCGGCGTGACGTGGATCGCCGCCGGCACCTTGCCGCTGGCCCCCGACATCCGCCCGTCGGTGACCAGCGCCACCTTGTGGCCGCGGTCGAGGAGGACGCCGAGCAGCGGCGTCAGCTTGTGCAGTTCCGGCATGCCGTTGGACCGGGGGCCCTGGAAGCGGACCACGGCGACGAAGTCGCGGTTGAGCTCGCCGGAATCGAAGGCGGCCTTCATGTCGTTCTGGTCGTGGAAGATCTTCGCCGGCGCCTCGACGATGCGGCGCTCGGGCCGAACGGCGGAAACCTTGATGACGGCCTTGCCGAGATTGCCCTTGAGCATGCGCAGGCCGCCATTGGACGAGAAGGGCTGGTCGGCTGTTGTCAGCACCTTGGGATCGCCGCTGTGGGCGGGGGCGGCTTCGCGCAGCACGGTCTCGCCGTCCGGCGCGAGGCGCGCTTCCACCGTATAGGCGCGCAGGCCATGGCCCCATGCGGTCCGCACGTCCTCGTGCAGCAGGCCGCAATCGAGCAGTTCGCGGATCAGGAAGCCCATGCCGCCGGCTGCCTGGAAATGGTTCACGTCGGCGAGGCCGTTCGGATAGACGCGGGCCAGCAGCGGCGTGATGTCCGACAGGTCGGAAATGTCCTGCCAGGTCAGCCTGATGCCGGCAGCCGCGGCCATCGCCACCAGATGCATGGTGTGGTTGGTCGAACCGCCCGTGGCGTGCAGCCCGACGACGCCGTTGACCACGGCGCGCTCGTCCACCACCAGGCCGGCCGGCGTGTATTCGTTGCCCAGTGCGGTGATCGACAGGGCGCGCTTTGCCGCTTCCCGCGTCAGCGCATCGCGCAGCGGCGTGTTCGGATTGACGAAGGACGAGCCCGGCGTGTGCAGGCCCATGATCTCCATCAGCATCTGGTTGGAATTGGCGGTGCCGTAGAAGGTGCAGGTGCCGGGGCCGTGATAGGACTGGGATTCGGCGGCGAGCAGCTCCTCGCGCCCGACCTTGCCCTCGGCGTAGAGCTGCCGGATGCGGCTCTTCTCGTCATTGGGCAGGCCCGAGGTCATCGGTCCGGCGGGCACGAAGATCGCCGGCAGATGGCCGAAGGTCAAAGCGGCGATGGTCAGGCCCGGCACGATCTTGTCGCAGACGCCCAGATAGACGGCGGCGTCGAACATGTCGTGGGAGAGGCCGACGGCGGTCGCCATGGCGATCACGTCGCGCGAGAACAGCGACAGCTCCATGCCGGCCTGGCCTTGCGTGACGCCGTCGCACATGGCCGGAACGCCGGACGCCACCTGGGCGGTGCCGCCCATGGCGCGGGCGGCCTCGCGGATCAGTTCGGGGTAGCGCTCGAAGGGCTGATGGGCCGAGAGCATGTCGTTATAGGCGGTGATGATGCCGAGATTGGGCGTCTGGTCGCCCGACAGGCGGGACTTGTCCAGCGGGCCGCAGGCGGCGAAGCCATGGGCGAGGTTGCCGCAGGTCAGGGTCGAGCGCTTCGGTCCCTCGGCGCCCTTGGCCATGATGCGCGCCACATAGGGTTCGCGCGTCGGCGCGGAGCGCTCCCGGATGCGGTCGGTGATCTCTGCAATGCGCGGATCGACGGTCATGGGATTGACCTCCTGGACGGTGAAAGGGGCGTCAGGGACACCAGAAGACGTTGGCCGGGTCCTTGCGCGGTGCTTCGAGGACCGCCCGGATCGGCAGCTCCTCGACGGGGCCGCCGGCCAATGCCTTTTCGTAGACGGCGAGCTTTTCCTCGCCTTCGATGTGGATCGCCAGGAGCCGCGCTTCCACCAGCATCGGCAGGGTCAGGGTGACGCGGGGCTCGCCGGCCCCGGGCGCCCGCATGGCGACGACCGGCTCGGTGGTCTGCGGGTCGATGGCGGCATCGAGATTGTCGCCGCCCGGAAAGAACGAGGCGGTATGGCCGTCCGTGCCCATGCCGAGCACGGCGGCGTCGAGCGGACGGGCCAGCCGCCGGAAGCGCTCGGCGAGATCCTCGCGCGCATCCTCGGGCGTTTCGGCGTCGAGATAGAAGGGGATGAAATGCGCCGCCGCGGCGCGGTTCTTCAGGAGCTTGTCGGCGACCAGCGCGGCGTTCGAGCGATCGCTCGATGCCGGCACCCAGCGTTCGTCCACCAGCAGCACGTTCACATTCGGCCAGTCGATCTCGGCCTGCGACAGACGCTCGAAGAAGCGCTTCGGCGTCGAGCCCCCGGAGACCGCCAGGGTCGCCGTGCCGCGGGTGGCGATGGCGCCGGCGAGGACGGCGGCCACGCCGACCGCGAGGGCCTCGGCCAGGGCGTCGCCATCGCGGTAGCGGTGCAGGACGGGGGCTGTGCTCATTCCGGATCGCCTCAGTCGGGTTCGTGCCAGGTGCGGCCGTCGCGCTCGATCAGCGCCACGCCGGAGGAGGGGCCCCAGGTGCCGGCCGTGTAGCCCTGCGGCTTCATGGATTTCTCGGCCCAGGCCTGCGGGATCGGGTCGATCCAGTTCCAGGCCGCCTCGACTTCGTCGCGGCGCATGAACAGGGTCTGGTTGCCGCGGATGACGTCCATCAGCAGCCGCTCATAGGCGTCCGGGTTTCGCACCCGGAAGGATTCGGCAAAGCTCATGTCCAGCGGGACGTGGCGCAGGCGCATGCCGCCGGGACCGGGGTCCTTGATCATTACCCACTGCTTGACGCCCTCATTGGGCTGCAGCCGCATGACGAGCTGGTTCTGCTGGATGCTGCCCGAGAGGCCGGCGAAGATCGAATGCGGGATCGGCCGGAAGGTGACGACGATCTCCGACATGCGCTCGGACAGGCGCTTGCCGGTCCGCAGGTAGAAGGGCACGCCGGCCCAGCGCCAGTTGCCGATCTCGGCCTTGATGGCGACGAAGGTCTCGGTGTCGCTCTGGGCCTCGCCGAGATCGTCGAGATAGCTGCGCACGGCCGCGCCATCGGAGGCGCCGGCCTTGTACTGGCCGCGCACGGTGCGGCTCTCGACATTCGAGGCATCGATCGGAGTTAGGGCGCGCAGCACCTTCAGCTTCTCGTCGCGCAGGGCGTCGGCGTCCAGCGTCGGGGGCGGCTCGAGGGCGACCAGGCACATCAGCTGCAGGATATGGTTCTGCACCATGTCGCGCAGCGCGCCGGCCTTGTCGTAATAGCCGGCGCGGCCTTCCAGCCCGACCGATTCCGCCACGGTGATCTGCACGTGGTCGATATGGGCGGAGTTCCAGATCGGCTCGTACAGCGCATTGGCGAAGCGCAGCGCCATCAGGTTCTGCACCGTCTCCTTGCCGAGATAATGGTCGATGCGGAAGACCTGGTCCTCGGTGAAGTAGCGGCCGATGATGTCGTTCAGTTCACGGGCCGATTCCAAATCGCGGCCGACGGGCTTCTCGACGACCAGCCGCGTGTTGGCGTGGACGAGACCCTTCTCGCCGATACGGCAGGCGAGATCGGCGAACAGCGCCGGGCCGACCGCCAGGTAGAAGGCGCGCACGCGCGTGCCGTTGCCATCCTCGGCGCCTTCCAGAAGCGCCTTCAGCTCGTCCCAGCCCTCGTCGGCGCGCGCATCCACCTGGCGGTAGTGCAGGCGCGAGACGAAACGTTCGACGGACGTCGTGTGAGTGTCCTCGGGCTTGACGTGCTTGGCGATCGCCTCGCGGGCGAAGGCCCGGTATTCCTCGTCGGAAATATGGGTGCGCGAGGCGCCGATGATCCGCGAATCCTGCGGCATCTGCCCGTCATGATCGCGATGATAGAGCGCCGGCAGCAGCTTGCGTTCGGCAAGGTCGCCATTGCCGCCGAACACGACATAGTCGAACGGATCGACGGGAATGATCTGGCTGGACATGTATCGTCCCTCTGCAAGACAATGAGCGGGGGAAGCCGTTCCGTCCGCTGTGTAATCTAATCGATTGAATTATTCCATAGCCGCGGTGGGCCGGCGAAGATCATTCGCGCCGGGCGCTCAGGCCGCGGCCTCGCGCCTGGCAAAGGCCCGTGTGACCGCCTCCAGCATGCGGACGTCGTCATAGGGCTTGTTGATCGCTTCGCTGGCGCCGGCTTCCGGCGGCAGATCGAGATTCTCGCCATAGCCGGTGACGAAGATGTAGGGCACGCTCCGCGCATTCAGCGGCGCGATCAGCGCAAAACTGGTCTCCGAGCCGAGATTGACGTCGAGCAGCGCGACATCGATCGTTTCGGTCTCGATCAGGCGCAGCGCCTCGGCGACATTCGCGGCGGTCAGGATCCGCGCCATGCCGTTGTCGAGCAGCAATTGCTCGGCATCGAGCGCGATGATCATGTTGTCCTCGACGATCAGCCCCGTGCGGTCCTTGAGAATGTCGAGATCTGGCATCGTGTCGTCTGCTCCTGGGCCGTCATGGTGCGTCGGTTGGGCTGCCTGCCTGTCGGCTGCGGGCGAAGGGTCCCGCCGCGCACGATCCGAATATGTCGCGCGGCCCGGGTTTTAGAAGCGGTCGCGCAGGGAAAACCAAGTCATTGCGAGGAAAAGCAGCGGCGCGCGCAGTCGCCGGCCGCCCGGAAAGGCGGGAATGCGCAGCGCCTCGAAGTCGGCGAGGCGGTCGCGATTGCCGTTGACGCGCTCGGCATAGAGCCGGCCGGCGAAGTTCGCGAGCATGACGCCATGTCCGGAAAACCCGCCGATGGTGGTGATCCCCGGCGCGAGGCTGCGCACATAGGGCAGGCGCTCCATGGTGATGCCGACCGAGCCGCCCCAGGCGTGGCTGAGGCGCACATCGGCCAGATGCGGATAGACCTCGGCGATCTGCTTGCGGATGTGCCGGCCGATGTCACCGGTGGCGGAGGTGTAGGCCTCGCGGCCGCCAAAGAGCAGGCGGCCGTCGCCGCTCTTGCGGAAATAGCGCACGACGAAGCGGGAATCGTCGCAGGATTCGCCGCCGGGCAGCACCGCGTGGGGATCGGCGAGCGGCTCGGTCGCACCGATGAAGGAGCCGATCGGCATGACATGGGCGTCGACCTGCGGGTCGAGGCCCCCGCCATAGGCATTGGTGGCGATCAGCACGCGCTCGGCGCTGACCTCGCCATGGGCGGTGACGGCGACGATCCGGCCATCGCGCCGGTCGAGCCGCTCGACATGGCTGTTCTCGAAGAGCTGCGCCCCGGCCTCGGCCGCGACCCGGGCGCTGCCGACGACCAGCTTCATCGGGTTGATATGGCCGGTGCCGGTGTCGCGAATGCCGCCGAAATAGCGGCGCGAGCCGAGCCGGTCGGCGGTCTCGTCGGCATCCATGAAGCTGACATGGGGATAGGCGTAGCGGGTCGTCAGCTCCTCGACCTGGGCGCGATAGTCCTTCAGGTAGCGGCGCTTGTGGACGACCGAAAGCTGGCCTCCGCGGTAGTCGGCGTCGATGCCGTTGGCGGTGATGAACTCGGTCAGATGGGCCTTGGCTTCCTCGGCGAGATCGAACAGGGCCTTGGATCGCTCGAAGCCGTAGGCCGCCTCGATCTCCATCGGCCAGAGCCGCTGGCCGGTTCCCATCTGTCCACCATTGCGACCCGAGGCGCCATCGCCGAAGCGATGCGCCTCCAGCACCGCCACGTCGACGCCGGTGCGGGCGAGATGCAGCGCCGCCGACAGGCCGGTGAAGCCGCCGCCGACGACCAGGACGTCCACCTTGCGGCTGCCGTCCAAGGCCGGATAGGTCGGTCGCTCGACGCTGTCCTCGTACCAGGAGCGGCCGGGGGCGATGGGAGACTGATAGGCGGACAAGACTCAGACCTGCAGGAGCAGGAACTCGCGTTCCCAGGGACTGATCACCTGCATGAAGGTCTCGTGCTCGCCGCGCTTGATGCCGGCATAGGTGCCGACGAATTCCGGGCTGAAGACGGTGTCGAAATCCTTCTCGGCCTCGAAGATCGCCAGGGCTTCCAGGAGACCGCGGGGCAGCGAGATGACGCCGTCCTCGTTGACGGTCCGGTCGGTCGGACCCTCGGGCGTCAGCTTGTTGACCATGCCCAGATAGCCGCAGGCGAGCGAGGCCGCGATGGCGAGATAGGGATTGGTGTCGGACGAGGGCAGGCGGTTCTCGACGCGGCGGCCGGCGGCGTCCGAGGTCGGTACCCGGAAGGCGGTGGTGCGGTTGTCGTAGCCCCAGGCCGTGTTGGTCGGCGCGGCCATGCCGTAGGTCAGGCGGCGATAGGAATTCACATAGGGCGCCATCATGATCAGCGCCGCCGGCACGTAGCGCTGCATGCCGCCGAGAAAGGCGAAGAACAGGTCGGAGGCCGAGCCGTCCTCGTTGGAGAAGACGTTGCGGCCGGTTTCCTTGTCGATCACCGACTGGTGGATGTGCATGGCCGAGCCCGGCTGGCCCTGAATGGGCTTGGCCATGAAGGTGGCGTAGATGTCCTGGCCGAGCGCCGCCTCGCGGATGGTGCGCTTGAACATGAAGACCTGGTCGGCGAGCTCCAGCGGGTCGCCATGGCGCAGATTGATCTCGAGCTGGGCGGCGCCCTCCTCGTGGATCAGCGTGTCGATCTCCAGCCCCTGCGCGTCGGAATAGTCGTAGATGTCGTCGATCAGCTCGTCGAATTCGTTGACGCCGCCGATGGAATAGGACTGGCCCGACTGGATCTGCCGGCCGGAGCGGCCGATCGGCGGCACCAGCGGGTAGTCCGGGTCGACATTCTTGGAGACGAGGTAGAATTCGATCTCCGGTGCGACGACCGGCTTCCAGCCCTTGGCGTCATAAAGCGCCATCACCCGCTTCAGAACGTTGCGCGGCGTGTAGCCGACGGCGACGCCGTTCTGGTCGACGAGATCGCAGATCACCTGGGCGGTCGGGTCGCTCTCCCACGGTACCCGGCACAGGGTGGAGAGGTCGGGCACGAGCTTGAGGTCGCCGTCGCCGGGCGAATAGCGGAACTCGCCGCTCTCCTCGGGATATTCGCCGGAGATCGTGTGCATGAACAGCGCCGACGGCAGCGCCAGCGAAGTGTTGGCGGTGAACTTCTTGGCCGGCATCATCTTGCCGCGGGCCACGCCCGCCAGATCCGGCGTGATGCATTCCAGATCGTCGATGCCGCGGGCGGCGAGCCAGCCCGAGGCCTCGTGCATGGAGGCGACGCCGCGCTTGGATTCCAGATGGGCGCCGTCATTCGCGGGCACCTTGACCGGGGCCGGGTCGCGCTTGGCGTTCGGCGCGCCCTTGACGGCGCTGGCCTCGTTGCCGCCGACGCGGCCGGTCTTGCGGCCGTAATCGATCCGTGCGGGTCCGCTCGGACGCGGCGATTTCGGAGGTTTCGTGCTGGTCATGCCATCCTGCGGGGAAGCGCCTCTCGGGCGGATTGGGCCGGAGTGTAGCGTGCCGGACGGGGGTGAGGGAAGGCGGGGCCCGCGCCGGGATGCCCGTTGTGGCGATGATCAGCGCCGCATCCCCGACGCAAAGCGCCCGCTCCCCGGCTGTGCAAGGAACGGGCGCCGCTTGGGTGGTTTCGGAAGGCGCCGTTCTACGGGCGTCCGCCGGGTGCTCAGATCCCGGTCTTGACCACGACCGGGATCAGCAGGTCGCCCCAATTGCCGTTGCCGGAATGGTGGCGGGCGGAGCGCACGAGTTCGACGGAGACGCCGGCCTCGACCGCCTTCATCACGGACTGGTTCAGCCGGTGAAGGTCGTTGGCCAGCATGCGGATCGCGGCCTGCTGGGCCTCGTCCATGGCGGAGGACTGCTCCTCGGCCCGCTCCTTGACGCGGGTGCGAGGGCGGCTTTCGTCGATAGCGACTGCACTCATCGTCTGTCTCCTTGGTTGGTCGTCATGTCGGTGTCGTGGGGTCCCGGAACGCCGCTCGGGGGAGCGTTCCGGGGGAGCGGGAGACTGGGGGCCGCGGAAGCGGGAAGAGAAACTCCCGCGCGTGTCCCGCTCCGTTTGCGCAAGGGGCCGGAGGTTGGCCAACCGACTTGCGCGAGGGGGTTACTCGGCTGCCACGCTGAGATGCTGGTCCTTCTTGAACTGCGCGCTCTCGGTGGATTCGCCCATGGCGGTCGTCGAGGACTGGCCGCCGGTGATGGCCATGGAGACGGCGTCGAAATAGCCGGTGCCGACCTCGCGCTGGTGCTTCGTCGCCGTATAGCCGTCGGCCTCGGAGGCGAACTCGGCTTCCTGCAGCTCCGAATAGGCGGCCATCTGCCGATCCTTGTAGCCGCGGGCCAGTTCGAACATGCCGTGGTTCAGCTGGTGGAAGCCGGCCAGCGTGATGAACTGGAACTTGTAGCCCATGGCTCCCAGTTCGCGCTGGAACTTGGCGATGGTCGCGTCGTCGAGGTTCTTCTTCCAGTTGAAGGACGGCGAGCAATTGTAGGCGAGCAGCTGGTTCGGATGCTCCTTCCTCACCGCCTCGGCGAAGCGCCGGGCCTGCTCCAGATCAGGCTTCGACGTTTCGCACCAGATCAGGTCCGAATAGGGGGCGCAGGCGATGGCCCGGGCGATGCACGGCTCGAGGCCGTTCTTGACCCGGTAGAAGCCTTCCGGCGTGCGGCCGCCGTCATAATCGACATAGGGCTGGTCGCGCTCGTCGATGTCCGAGGTGATCAGCTTGGCCGCCTCGGCGTCGGTGCGGCAGATCACCAGCGAAGGCACGCCCATCACGTCGGCCGCCAGCCGCGCCGCGGTCAGGTTGCGGATATGCGCCTGGGTGGGGATCAGCACCTTGCCGCCGAGATGGCCGCACTTCTTTTCCGAAGCAAGCTGGTCCTCGAAATGGACGCCCGCCGCGCCGGCCTCGATAAAGGCCTTCATGATCTCGAAGGCGTTGAGCGGGCCGCCGAAGCCGGCCTCTGCGTCGGCAACGATCGGGGCGAACCAGGTGTCGACGGACTTCGCGCCTTCGGCATGCTCGATCTGGTCGGCGCGCTGCAGGGTGCGGTTGATGCGGCGGCAGAGCTCGGGCGCGGCATTGGCCGGATAGAGCGACTGGTCCGGATACATCGACGATGCGGTGTTGGAATCGGCGGCGACCTGCCAGCCGGAGAGGTAGATCGCCTTCAGGCCGGCGCGGACCTGCTGCATGGCCTGGTTGCCGGTCATCGCGCCGAGCGAATTGACGAAGTCTTCCGAGTGGATCAGCTCCCAGAGCCGGTTGGCGCCGTTTTCGGCCAGCGTGTAGCGGATCTGGACCGAGCCGCGCAGGCGCTGGACGTCCTCGGGCGTGTAGTTGCGCTCGACATTGTCGAAGCGGCCTTCGGGGGCAGACGGGACGAGATTGTAAAAATCGGTCATGGCGGTCGATCCTCTCCTGAATTCCGGCTGCCGATGCGACTGTGACAAGTCACCGGCAGTGCCTGGGGAGAGACATGACATCGCCGGTATGTGCTGAGAAGCGCCGGGCGGGTGGATCGCAGGCTTATTCGGGTCGTCTTGTCAGGACCTTCACAGACTGCGATTGTCACGATGTAAAAATTGTCATAGGCCGGGATGGCGCATTGCGGTCGCCCGCGGCCGTCGGCCCGGGGCGCTCAAAGCCGTTGCTGTGGCGTCACAGGGGTATGGATTTTCGTGAAAGACATGATCCACCAACACAATATCGCCTTGGATTCCATCAATCGAAACCTTTCCCGGTCATGCTGCCAATTGTCGGCGGACGACCGGTCGAGATTTGGAGCGGACGATGAGTGCGGTGCGTGTGGTTTTGCGTCTTCTGGGCCTGAGCAACGCTTTGGCGGCCTACCATCCCGAGCGTCACTACATGCGCGGACCGGGCCCTGCCTGCCTGCGTCGCATGCAGGGCGGCGGCACGCATCTGGGCGCCTGAACGACCGTTTCGCACGCGGTGGCCGGCGCACCCGGCCGCACCCCTTCCACTCCCTTACCCCTGACGATTCCCTGGCCCCTGACGATCCGGCGCGCTCTGTCTTCCCGGGAGGTGCCTGATGGCCGAGAACAAGATCTTCGCCGGACCGCGCATTCGCCGCATCCGCAACGGTCTCGGCCTGACCCAGACCGCGATGGCCGAGGAACTCGGCATCTCGCCGTCCTATCTGAACCTCATCGAACGCAATCAGCGCCCGCTGACGGTGCAGCTCATCCTCAAGCTGTCGCAGACCTACGAGGTCGATATCGGCGATCTGCGGGGCGAGCAGCAGGGCTCCGTCGCCGAATTGCGCGGGGTCTTCTCGGACCCGCTGCTCGCTGGCGAACTTCCCGGCGAGCAGGAACTCTTGGAGATCGCCGAAGCCGCGCCGAACGCGGCGACCGGCGTGATCAAGCTCTATCGCGCCTATCGCGAGCAGCACGGGCGGCTCTCCGACCTGTCCGATCTCCTGGCGCGGGAGGGGCGCGGCACCGGGCTGGCCGGCGCGCGGTTGCCGATCGACGAGGTCCGCGAGGTGTTCGAGACCCGGCCGAACTATTTCGCCGCTCTCGAAACTGCCGCCGAGACCCTGCACCAGACGCTGGCCGCCGGCGACGACCTGATGGGGGCGCTGAAGACCTGGCTGCGCAAGGAGCACGACATTTCCGTGCGGGTGCTGCCGGTGCAGACCATGCCGAACTGGCGTCGCCGCTTCGACCGGCACTCGCGCCGGCTGTTCCTGTCCGAGCGTCTCGCCCCGGCAGACCGGCTGCGCGAGGTGGCGCTGGAATCCTGCCTTCTGGCCTTCGGCGAGGTGGTCTCGGCCGAGGCCGCGACCTTCGCCTTCACCAGCGACGAGGCGCGCCGGCTGGCACGGTTCGAGCTGCTGCGCTACGCCGCCCATGCGCTGATGATGCCCTATGCCGCCTTCCAGGCCGCGGCCGAGCGCTCGGCCTACGACATCGACGTCCTGCGCGGCCGTTTCCAGGTGTCCTTCGAGCAGGCGGCCAACCGGCTGACCATGCTGCAGCGCCAGGGTGCGCCGGGCGTGCCGTTCTTCCTGCTCGAGGTCGACAATGCCGGCAACCGCTTCCGCCGGGCCGGTGCCCGCGGCTTCCCGGTGCAGCGCTTTGGCGGCGGCTGTCCCAAGCTGCCGATCCACGCCGCCTTCGCCCAGCCGGGGCAGATCCTGGTCGAGAGCGCCGAAATGCCGGACGGCGCCGAGTTCCTGCTCGTCGCTCGGACGCTGGAAGGGCTGCAGGCCGGCTTTGCCGAGCGTCCGCGGCGGACGGCCATCCTGATCGGCTGCGACATCGGCTACAAGGACGAGACGGTCTATGGCCGGCATCTGGGAACCAAGCCCGCCACGGTCGGCATCGGCCCGGCCTGCCGGCTGTGCGAGCGGCAGGCGTGCCTTGCCCGCGCCGAGCCGCCGCTGACGCGCCCGCTGGGTCTCGACGAAATGGTCACCGGCCTGTCGGCATTTGATTTCCAGTGAACAGGGGCCAGATGCAGCGCGACGCGCCCTTGCAGGTGTCAGCGTACCGTCACAATTAGCGGGCGAGCGCGGCGACCTGCGGCGAAGGCGGACATCGCCCGGCGGTGGCCGGCGGGAATGCGAACACAACGAAAGACAAGCCTGTGAGCCAGCAGAAGCAGAAGACCGAAGGTCTGGACGATACGATGACCCGCGACGGCTTCGTCGCACGCTCGGTGCAGCGGCTCGTCGATGGCGCCGAGAAGCTCAATCTGAAGCATTCGGCCGTCGGCAATCCGCCGGTCTTCGAGACCGACGACTTTCCATGGGCGCGCGAGGTCGAGGCCGAGTGGAAGGCGATCCGCGCCGAGCTCGACAATGTCCTGGTGCGCAAGGGCGAACTGCCAGCGTTCCACGAGATTTCGTCGGAAGTGCGCTCGATCTCGTCGGACCAGAACTGGAAGACCTTCTTCCTGTGCGGCTACGGCATCAAGTCGGAGGAGGCGATCCGCCAGTGTCCCGAGACCTGGCGCATCCTGCAGAAGATCCCCGGCATGAAATCGGCGATGTTCTCGATCTTCGAGCCGGGCAAGCACCTGCCGCCGCATCGCGGTCCGTATAACGGCGTCCTGCGCTTCCATCTCGGCCTGCTGGTCCCCGACGAGCCGGACAAGATCGGCATCCGGGTCGCCGACCGCACCTGCCACTGGGAAGAGGGCAAGGCGCTGATCTTCGACGACGCCTATGAGCACGAGGCCTGGAACCACTCCGACAAGGTGCGGGTGGTGCTGTTCGTCGATTTCGAGAAGCCGCTGAAGCAGCCGGCCAAGACGACCAACAAGGCGGTCCTCAACATGGCGGTCTTCACGCCCTTCATCCGCGAGGGCTACAAGGCGCACAAGGCCTGGGAAAAGCTGTTCTACGGCGAGGGCACGAAGCACCGCTGACCGGCGGCCGGCTGCGGGACGGGACGGCATGCAAATGACGGCGCAGAACGACACGGCCCGGTGGCGCCTCATGGCGCGCTCCGATCTGCGCGCCGCGATCGCGCTGGCCGACCGGGTTCACCCCGGATTGCCGGAGGAGGAGGCGGTCTTCACCGACCGCCTGAATCTCTGTCCGGCAGGCTGCCTCGTTCTCGCCGACCCGGCCGGCATCGTCTGCGGCTACACGCTCGCCCATCCCTGGACAGAGGGCCCGCCGCCCAAGCTGAACACGCTGCTCGGCACGCTGCCGACGCCCGCCGACCGGTTCTTCATCCACGACGTGGTGGTGGCGCCCGAAATGCGCGGGCAGGGCCTGGCCGCGCCGGGTGTGGAACTGCTGCTCGAACAGGCCGCGTCCTATCCGTCGGCGGCGCTGGTCTCGGTCTATGGCACTGTGCCCTTCTGGGCCCGCTTCGGCTTCGTCGATGCGTCGGACACGCTGCCGACCGGGGCCCTTGCGGACTATGGCAGCGACGCCCGCTTCATGATCCGCCCGAGAGAGGGCTGAAGCGGCCCGGCAACACGCCGGAAGGGCGCGCAAGGGCTAGGAATTGGCGCGCCGATGTTCTTAACTTGGCGCCGACACCCGGCGGGGACGATGCCCGCTTCCGATACACATCTTATGGAGGTCCTGACCGAATGACACGACTGATCGCGATGCTGGGGGCTGCTGCCGCGACCCTCGCCATAGGCGCCGGAACGGCGACCGCTCAGGAAGAGAAGGTCGTCAATGTCTACAACTGGTCGGACTATATCGACGATTCCATCCTGGCGGACTTCACCGAGGAGACCGGGATCAAGGTCGTCTACGACGTCTATGATTCCAACGACATCCTCGACACCAAGCTGTTCGCCGGCGGAAGCGGCTACGACGTCGTCGTGCCGTCCTCCGAATATCTGGTCCGCCAGATCGAGGCTGGCCTGATCCAGAAGCTCGACAAGTCGAAGCTGAGCAATCTCGACAACATGTGGGACGTGATCAGCGACCGCGTCGGCGAATATGGCGACGCCAACGACTATTCCGTCAACTACATGTGGGGCACCACCGGGATCGGCTACAACAAGAAGATGGTCGAGGAGCGGATCGACAATCCGCCGACCGATTCCTGGGACCTGATCTTCGATCCGCAATATGCCGAGAAGCTGGCCGATTGCGGAATCATGATGCTCGACGCACCGACCGAGGTGATGCCCGCGGCGTTGAACCATCTCGGCCTCGACCCGAACTCGACCGATCCGGCCGAGATCGAGCAGGCCAAGGAGATGCTGCTGAAGGTGCGCCCCTTCGTGCGCAAGTTCCACTCGTCGGAATACATCAATGCGCTGGCCAATGGCGACATCTGCGTCGGTTACGGCTATTCGGGCGACATCTTCCAGGCCCGCGACCGCGCGGCCGAAGCCGGGCAGGGCGTCGAGATCGCCTATTCGATTCCCAAGGAGGGCGCCCGCATGTGGTTCGACCAGCTGGCGATCCCGGCCGACGCGCCGCATCCGGAGAACGCCCACGCCTTCATCGACTATCTGATGCGCCCCGAGGTCATCGCCAAGGCGACCAATTACGTCGTCTACGCCAATGGCAACAAGGCCAGCCAGGAATTCGTCGATGACGCGATCATCAACGATCCGGCGGTGTATCCGAGCGACGAGGTTCTCGCCAATCTCTACACCAAGGAAGCCTACGACGCCCGCACGCAGCGGCTCATCAACCGCGCCTTCACGACGGTCCAGACCGGTCAGTAAGGCGCTTCGCCCGACATGAGCGCACACGCTTCCGGCCTCAGGCCGGGAGCGGGTCATCGCCATGATCACCGGGCGGTGCAACGGGTCGATTCACGGACGAGGTGGCGACGGTGCAGAAATCCCTCGGCAACATCCGTCGCAGCTTCGCGCCCTGGGCCGACGCGACGCAGTCGCCGGTTATCGAGTTCGATCGCGTCACCAAGCGCTTCGGCGAGTTCAAGGCTGTCGACGACCTGTCGCTCGGCATCTACCGGCGCGAGTTCCACGCGCTGCTGGGGCCGTCCGGCTGCGGCAAGTCCACCCTGTTGCGCATGCTCGGCGGCTTCGAGGAACCGAGCGAGGGCGACGTGCGCCTCGACGGCCAGAGCCTGATCGGCATTCCGCCGCATCGCCGGCCGGTCAACATGATGTTCCAGAGCTACGCGCTGTTTCCCCATATGGACGTCGCCGGCAACATCGCCTTCGGCCTGAAGCAGGACGGGATGGCGAAGTCGGAGCGCGACGACCGCGTCGCCGAGATGCTGAAGCTGGTCAAGCTCGACGGCTTCGCCGCGCGCAAGCCGCAGCAATTGTCCGGCGGCCAGCAGCAGCGCGTGGCGCTCGCCCGCTCGCTGGCCAAGCGGCCGAAGGTACTGCTCCTCGACGAGCCGCTGGGCGCCCTCGACAAGAAGCTGCGGGAGGAGACCCAGTTCGAGCTGATGGATCTGCAGCAGGAAATGGGCCTGACCTTCCTGATCGTGACCCACGACCAGGAAGAGGCCATGACCATGGCCGACCGGATTTCCGTCATGGACCAGGGGCGCATCGTCCAGGTCGCCACCCCCGAGATCATCTACGAGGCGCCGGCCACTCGCTATGTGGCGGATTTCATCGGGTCGGTGAACATCCTCGGCGGAACGATCGAAAGCAGGGTCGGCGGGACGACCCGGATCGCCACGACGAGCGGCGTGATCATCGAGGCGGAGACCGCCGGCGATCTCGCCACCGGGAGCGAGGCGTTCTTCGCCATCCGACCCGAGAAGATGCGGCTGTCCCGGCAGAAGCCGGAGAACGTGTCGATCAACGCGCTCCACGGCGAAATCTGGGACATCGCCTATCTCGGCGACATGACCCTGTTCAACGTCCGGCTGGAGAGCGGCGACATCGTGCGCGCCGCGACGCTCAATTCGGTGCGCGGGGCGTCCGAGCAGATCGGCTACGACGAGGCGGTCTGGCTGACCTTCGCGCCGGATTCCGGCATCGTCCTGGCTGGCTAGCCATGGCGGTGGAACCCCTGATCCCGGCCGACGCGCCACCGGAACCCGCACGGGACAAGCTGCGCAGCCGCGGCGCGCGGCTCTATCGCAGCCTCGTCGTCGGCGTTCCCTTCGTCTGGCTGCTGGTGTTCTTCCTGGCGCCGTTCCTGATCGTCTTCAAGATCTCGCTGTCGCAGATCGCGCTGGCGCAGCCGCCCTATGTGCCGTCCTTCTCGCTGGAGAACCTGTCGACCTTCTGGGACAATCTCCAGCAGTTCACGATCGACAATTATGTCTGGCTGACGTCGGACCCGCTCTACATCAATTCCTATCTGTCGAGCCTGCAGATCGCCGGGATCGCCACGGCGATCACGCTGCTGATCGGCTATCCGCTGGCCTACGGCATCGCGCGGGCGCCGGGCGGCCTGCGGCCGGTGCTGATCCTTTTGACCATCCTGCCGTTCTGGACGAGCTTCCTGATCCGCGTCTACGCCTGGATCGGCATCCTGAAGACCGACGGGCTCCTGAACCAGTTCCTGATGTGGCTCGGCGTGATCTCCGATCCGCTGGTCATCATGAACACCAATATCGCCGTCTATATCGGCATCGTCTATTCCTACCTGCCCTTCATGGTGCTGCCGATCTACGCGTCGCTGGAGCGCATGGACTACCGCCTGATCGAGGCGGCCAACGATCTCGGCTGCCCGCCGGTGAAGGCGTTCTGGACGATCACCTTCCCGCTGTCGCGGCCGGGCGTGCTGGCCGGGATCATGCTGGTCTTCATTCCGGCGGTGGGCGAGTTCGTGATTCCCGATCTCCTCGGCGGCTCGCGCACGCTGATGATCGGCCGGACCCTGTGGAACGAGTTCTTCTCCAATCGCGACTGGCCGGTCTCCTCGGCGGTGGCGATCCTTCTGCTGATCGTGCTGGTGCTGCCGATCGTCTGGTTCCAGCGGGCGCAGGCCAAGACAACGGGGAACGGCTGACGTGACGCGGAACTGGTCGCCCTTCAACATCGTCTCGGTCGTGTTCGGCTTCGCCTTCCTGTACCTGCCGATCCTTCTCCTGGTGATCTACTCCTTCAACGCCTCGCGGCTGGTCACGGTCTGGGCGGGCTTCTCGACCGTCTGGTACCGCGAATTGTGGAACGACCAGGCGCTGCTCGACGCGGCCTGGGTAACCCTGCGCGTGGCGCTGTTGTCGGCCAGCATCGCGACGATCCTCGGCACGCTTGCGGCGACGACCCTGGTGCGCTTCTTCGACTTCCGCGGCCGGCTGCTCTTTGCCGGCATGGTCTATGCGCCGCTGGTCATGCCCGAGGTGATCACCGGCCTGTCGCTGCTGCTTCTGTTCGTGGCGATGGATTTCGACCGGGGCTTCTGGACCGTCACCATTGCCCACATCACCTTCTCGATGTGCTTCGTGGCGGTGGTGGTGCAGTCGCGGCTGATCAGCTTCGACCGGAGCCTTGAGGAAGCCGCGCAGGATCTCGGCTGCCCGCCCTGGAAGACCTTCTTCCTGATCACCATGCCGGTGATCTGGCCGGCCGTCGCCGCCGGCTGGATGCTCGCCTTCACCCTGTCGCTGGACGATCTGGTCATCGCCAGCTTCACCTCCGGGCCGGGGGCAACGACGCTGCCGATGAAGATTTACAGCCAGGTGCGGCTGGGCGTGACGCCGAAGATCAACGCCGTCTGCACGCTGTTGATCGCGGTGGTCTCGGTCGGCGTCATCATCGCGGCGATCCTCAACAAGCGCCGCGAGGTGCAGAAGGCCCGTGACGCCCATCTGGCGGCGACAGCCGGCTGACCTGCCGGCAGTCCTGGCGACGGTTCGACAGGCTCAGCGGTTCGCCGATGCCGTTCCGGCAGTGGCGTCGGCCATGTTCGCGCCGGTGCAGTCGCAGGCTTCGCCATGCGCCGTGGTGATCGCGTCCATGGTGGCGGCGATGGCGGCGAGCATCGGGTCGTAGCCGCCGCGTGGCCGGTGGGCGAGATGGTCGAGCGCCTCGATATCGGCGAAGGCTTCGGTCAGGGCGCTGCGCACCAGCGTGTCGCCGATCTCGGCCGAGCGGCCGACGACCAGCGGCTGCAGCGTTTCCAGACGAGCCAGAACCGGGCGTTTCGCGCGCTCGCCGCCGATGGCGCCGGTGGTCGCCGGATCGGCCTTCGGCCGGGCGCCCGCAACCGGTTCGGCGGCCGTCTCGGCGACGGCGGAAGGGCCGGCCAGGAAGCCGTTGGTCCGGGCAGTGTCGATCAGAATATCGAGGACGGCCAGCCGGTCGGCGTCGGTCTCGAGGGCCGGATGCGCGGTCACGGCCATCGCCAGCGGCGGCAGCGCCGGGTCGAAATGCGGGCCGAAGGCAACGGTCTGCGTGGACCGTTCGAGACCCTTGGACTGCCGCAGGTCGAAGACCAGCGGATGGCCGCGCAGCGGCGGCGCGAAGCGCGGCGTCGGGACCGGACCCATGGCGACCAGTGCGGCCCGGATGCTGTCCTGCGTCGCCGCCGTCTGGACAGCGCGGTGGCCGGCAGCCTTGGCCGGGCTTGTCGCGATGCGGTCCATGTAGCTCTTCAACGTGTCGAGATACGCGGCGACGCCGCCGCACAGATAGGGCGAGGCGTCCTGGCTCACATATTCGCCGAGATCGGTGACGATGCGATCGGCGATCCAGCGGTCGTTGGCGCTGCCGACCCAGCTGGCCCGGCCGCGATTGCGGGCAATGCCGGCGGCTTCCGCCAGTGCCTTCGCCTCGGCCGAGCCACGCCTGGCGGAGGCGCGGAAGATCGGACCGTCGGGAAGCAAATCGTCGCCCTTGAAGGCGATGGCGCGGGCCGGCTTGATCGCCGCGAAGGCGCCGGTCCGGATGGTCTGCAGGGCCGAGTGATAGCGCGTCGCGCAGTCCGGGCGGTCGCCCGCCCCGGCATCCGCGGCGGGCGCGGCATGGGCGGCAGCGGACAGCATCAGGGCGGCGGCGAGGGGCAGAAGCGGCCGCCAGCAGCGGGTTGCGGGAACGAGGATGAGCGGTGCGCGAAGCATGTCGGAGCGTCCGTTGCTGGCCGAGCGCGGACCCGCGGATCGCCGCCACCGGTGCCTCATACGCCTTGTCGGCGGACCGGGGAGGGCTCTACCGCGTCGTGACGCTCGGGTTGGGCCATTGCCCCTGCAGGATGAACGCAACCGGTTTCGATGTGGTGAATTCGCGCTCGGCCGAGGCGGTCTGCTGCGCATCCGCATTGTAGGTGCCGCGCAGACTGATCTCCTCGTCATGGAGGGCGACGCTGCCGACGGCAGTCAGAAGGCCGGCGCCGTTGGCGATCGCCAGATCGTCGATCCGCAGTCGCGGGCCCGCGGCCGACAGACCCAGTTCCATCGTGTCGAAGGGCACCGTCGAGCCCGCCGTGCCGGCAAGCAGGGGCCGCGCTTCGGGGGTCGCGAAGACCTGTGGATCGAGGCCCCGTATGGCGCCGCCCCGGGCGCTGATCTGCCCCTCCAGGCGGACATGGCGGATGATCGTCTCCCAGTCGCTGACCGGCGTCTTCATGCTGACGGAGAGATCCGACCGGCCACCGACGCGGAGGGTGGTCACGTCGAGGGCGCCGAGAAACGCGTCGGTGTCGATCCCGCTGAGGGTCAGGCTGCCCGTCGCCGTCGCGCGTTCGGTGGTGGAGTGGAAGGTCAGGCTGGCCTGGCCGCGACCGCCAAAGACCTGCGCGTCGCCGATGTCGAGCTTGGCGATCCCGTCGTCGAGGGCGACGACCGCCGCGATCTCGGACATCGGCACATGCGCGAAATTCGCCTGCGCCGCCGACAGCCGCACGTCGAGGTCGATCTCGTCGGCAAAGGCGAGGTCGATCGGGCGGTTGAAGTCGAGGACGTTGCGCGGCAATGGCGCAATGGATCGGGTGAACGGATCGAAATCCAGCGTCTGGAAGGCTAGCGTGCCCCGCACCCGTGGCTTGTCGCCGCCGAACTCGGCTTCCATCACACCCTGGCCGCGGCTGCCGGCAATGGTGATGCGGGTATCCTGCAGATTGGCGCGGCTGCCGGCCAGAAGCAGCGTGCCGTCGAGAGCGACCGGGCCGATGTCGGGCGTGTCGGGTCGCGACTCGCCAAGCCATTCGATGCTGCGGCTGAGCGACGGCGCATCGATGCGCAGCGCGCCGGAGATGGTCGCGTTTCGATCGAGGGTCGCTTCGCCGTCGAAGCTGGCGGTGAGAGGCGGCGACGACAGGGCGATGCGGACCTCGCTCGGGTCCCCGGACAGCAGCGCCTTGGGGGCGGCGAGACGAAGATCGAGCTCGCTCGGCTGGCCATTCCAGATGAAGGAGCCGGACACGTAGATCGCCGACGTGGAGGAGGCCTGCGCCACGATCAGATTGGCGTTGCTGATGCCGGCGCGGCTGTCGCCGGCCCGAGGCCGGTATACGCCGGAACGGATTTCCAGCGTTTCGAGATCATGGAACCGCTCGAGCAGCGTGCGCACCAAACGTCGCGGGCCGTCGAGCGGCCCGCCCTGGTGCGGCGCAGCCATGCCGTTGGCGGCCGGAACGAGGACCGGCTCGGCGGTCCTGGACACCGGCTCGGTCTCGGGAAGCGGGCGCCACTCAGGCCGCACCAGGACGACACGCGCGATCGAGGCGGTGCCGATCAGGGCATCGACCGCATCGAGATCGGCGACGACGGTGTCGATGGTGAAGGCGTTGGCCGTGCCGATCCGCACATGGCGTGCCACGAGCCGGGTGCGCGGCAGGAGGGAAAAGGTGACGTCGCCCTCGACCGTGACGGTCTCGCCGGTCATGGTCTGGAGCCGCGCGACGAGGTCGTTGCGCGCCGCGTTGGTGTCGATCGCCAGCTGCGGGAGGGTCAGAAACGCCGTCAGAAGCAGCGTGACGAGGATGACGCCGGCAGCGGCCAGTCGCTTCGTTCCCCGCCGTCTCCCGCCGGGAGCGTCAGCCCGTTTCGCGAGCCGGTCCAGGGAGAAATTGCGCGCCACCGATTTCCTTTCAGATTTTCGAGCCGTTCTAGTCCAAGGCGTCGCGCGAAACCAGAGGGAGCGCGCCCTTACGGAACGTTCGGATGTGGATACGGGCGGTGGACGGGCGAGCGCCGGCGGCGATTTCGCCAGCGTTGCCAATGGCAAGGCGGTGTGGCACCAGCAAGGCACGATCACTGGGAGGCGGGAATGGCTGGACGGCTGCTTTGGAAACCGGACGCGGCGCGGGTGGCGCAGCATCCGTTGACGCGCTTCGCACAGGAAGCCGGCGCGCGGACCGGCCGGGACTTTGCCGATTACACGGCGCTGCACCGCTGGTCGGTCGATGACCGGGCGGCCTTCTGGGACGTTCTGTGGGATGTCACCGGCGTTGTCGGCGACAAGGCCGGGCCGAGCCTCGTGGCCGGTGACACGATGCGCGACGACCGGTTCTTCCCCGAGGCGCGGCTGAACTTTGCCGAGAACCTCCTGGCTCACGCCAGGGACCGGCCCGACGCCGATGCGCTGGTCTTTCGCGGCGAGGACAAGGTGCGCCGGCGGCTGAGCTGGCGCGAGCTCGAGGCGCTGGTGTCACTGCTCGCACAGGCGTTCCGCGCCGAGGGCATCGTGGCCGGCGACCGGATCGCGGCGATGATGCCGAACATGCCCGAAACCATTGCGGCCATGGTCGCCGCAACCTCCATCGGCGCGGTCTGGTCGTCCTGCTCGCCCGATTTCGGCGAGCGCGGCGTCCTCGACCGCTTCGGCCAGATCGAACCCAAGCTGCTGATCGCCTGCGACGGCTACTACTACGCCGGCAAGACCATCGAGATCGCCAACAAGCTGGCGGCCATCGCCGGCAAGCTGGGCGCCGCGAAAACCATCGTCGTGCCGTATCTCGGCAAGGCCGAGGAAGTGGCCGCAACGACGCCGGGCGGGGTTTCGCTGGACACCTTCATCGCGCCCTACGCGCCAAGGGAGATCGCCTATGAGCGGCTGCCCTTCTCGCATCCGCTGTACATCCTGTTTTCCTCCGGCACGACCGGCGTGCCCAAATGCATCGTCCATTGCGCGGGCGGGCTGCTGGTTCAGCATCTGAAGGAGCATCAGCTGCATTGCGGCGTGCGGCCGGGGGCACGGTTCTTCTACTTCACCACCTGCGGCTGGATGATGTGGAACTGGCTGGTCACGGCGCTCGCCTCGGGCGCGACGCTGTTGCTCTACGACGGCTCCCCCTTCCATCCGAAGCCGGAGGTGATCTTCGACTACATGGCCGAGGAGAAGGCCACCTTCTTCGGCACCAGCGCCAAGTTCATCGACGCCTCGCGCAAGCTCGGCCTGAAGCCGGCGGAGACCCATGACCTGTCCGCCGTCGAGGTGTTGTCCTCGACCGGTTCGCCGCTGTCGCCGGAAGGCTTCGAATATGTTTATTCCGACATCAGCCCCGATCTGCATCTCGCCTCGGTCTCCGGCGGCACCGATATCGCCGCCTGCTTCGTGATGGGCGTGCCCTGGCTGCCGGTCTATGTCGGCGAGATCCAGGGACCGGCGCTGGCAATGGCCACCGACGTCTGGGGCGATGACGGCCAGCCGGTGCGCGGCGAAAAGGGCGACCTCGTCTGCACGAAGGCCTTCCCGTCGATGCCCATCGGCTTCTGGAACGATGCGGACGGCTCGCGCTATCACGACGCCTATTTCGCGCGTTTCCCCGGCATCTGGTGCCATGGCGATTTCGCCGAATGGACCGAGCATGGCGGCATGATCATCCATGGCCGCTCGGACGCCACGCTCAATCCCCAGGGCGTGCGGATCGGCACGGCCGAGATCTACAATGTCGTCGAGCAGATGGACGAGGTGATCGAGGCGATCTGCATCGGCCAGCCCTGGGACGACGACGTGCGGGTCGTGCTGTTCGTGCGCCTGGCGGAAGGGCTGACCCTCGACGAGGATCTGATCAAGCGGATCAAGAGCGTCGTGCGAGAGGGGGCGTCGCCCCGCCACGTGCCGGCCAAGGTGCTGCAGGTGCAGGACATTCCGCGCACGAAATCCGGCAAGATCGTCGAACTCGCCGTGCGCGAAGTGGTCGAGGGCCGGCCGGTGAAGAACAAGGAAGCGCTCGCCAACCCCGAAGCGCTGGAGGAATTTGCGGGGCGGGAAGAGCTGACGACCTGAGGCGGGCCAGCGTTCGAACTCTGTGACGGCCATGAAAAAGGGCGCCGGCAGCGATGCCGGCGCCCTCGTCACGTTCAGGAGGCCAGATTACTGCGCCTTGGCAGCCTTGGCTTCCTCGATCGCGGCCATGCAGGCTTCCTCGTCGCCCTTGGCCAGCGCCATCTCGGCCCGCTCCAGCGGCGTGCCGCTTGCGGAGGCGTCGGCGGTCATGGAGGACTCGCCCGCAGCCTGGTCGGTCCCGGTCGCGGCATTGGCCGCGGTCTCGGCACCGTCCTGCTGCGAGGCGCTGTCCTGACCGGACATGGCGGTGTCGCCACTGGTCTCGCTCTCCATCGGCATGGTCGAGCCGTCCTTGGCAATCGCGCCACCGGACGCGCCGCCGGAAGCCCCGGACTGACCGGATGCGGCAGAGGTCGTGGATTCAGCGCTCGCGGCGCCGCCGGTCCCGGTGCCGGTTGTGGCCGAAGCGTTCGCGTCGCTCTGCAGCGGCGCCATGCTGCCGTCCTTGGTGACCTCGCCATCGCCGGTGTCGAGGCCGGCGCCGGTTTCGTAATTGGTGGTCTTGCCGTCGGCCGTGCCGGAGGCGCTGGCCGAGCCGGCCATATCGCCTGCGGAGCCGGAGATGGAAGCCGTCGTGCCGGTCCCGCCGAGCATGGCGATTTCCTCGCGACAGTCGGCCGAGGCCGCGCTGATCGGCAGGGCGAGAAGGGCGACGCTTCCGAGCAGAAGAGACATGCGTTTCATGACTTGTTTCCTCCTATTGTTGGCAACTGGCGGAGAGAACGTGAGCGCCGGGGCGCAGGTTCCGTAAGGAATGATCGTTTTTTATCATGCCGTTACGGAATTCCGTCAGGAAGCCGAAACAAATGGGAGGGGTTGCGCGGCGCGCTATCCGCGCTCGGTCTCGCGCACGATCGAGCGGTTGAGGATCACCACCGGCAGGATGCCCACGAGCACGATGAGGAGGGCCGCGATGGCGCCGTCCTCGAAGGCCGCGCGCGAGGTCTGGGCATAGACGAAGGTGGCCAGGGTCTCGAAGTCGAAGGGCCGCAGGAGGATCGTCGCCGACAACTCCTTGCTGGCATCCACGAAGACCAGCAGGAAGGCGGTCAGCAGCGCCGGCTGCATCAATGGCAGCAGCACCTGGCGTAAAGCGCCGCCGGGGCCGCGGCCCAGTGTGCGGGCCGCCATGTCGAGATGCGGCGACAGCTTGGAAAAGCCGCTTTCCAGCGCGCCGTGGCCCATCGCCATGAAGCGCACGAAGCAGGCATAGACGATGGCAAAACCCGATCCGGACAGAAGCAGGCCGGTGGAGATGCCGAACCATTCGCGCATGCGTGCATCGACGGCATTGTCGAAGGCGGCCAGCGGGATGAGGATGCCGATCGCCAGCACCGTGCCGGGCACCGCATAGCCGAGGGCGGCGACCCGCACGAGGCTGGCGAGGCGGTTCGAGCCGGTCAGGCGGATGCCGTAGGCCATGGCGAAGCCGGCGGCCACGGTGACGACGCCGGTGGCGGCGGCGATGGTCACCGTATGGCGCAGGGCCCGCCAGAGCTGCGGATCGGCGAGCTGGTCCAGCCGGTTGATCGCGAAATCGCCGAGGACGAGCAGCGGCACGCCAAAGCCCGCAGCAATCGGCACGAAGCAGGCCAGCATCGCCAGCGCCGCCTTCCAGCCGGCCAGATGCTCGCGGCCGGTCTGCGGCCGGTCGGCTCGCTGGATGCTGAAGCGCTGCTGGCGCCGGGCGAAGCGTTCGACCAGCACGAGGGCGACGATGACCAGTAGCATGAACAGGGCGATCTGGGTCGCGCCGGCGAGATCGCCGCGGTTCAGCCAAGTCGAATAGACCGCGAAGGTGAGGGTGCGCACACCCAGAAACTCCACCGCGCCGATGTCGTTGACGGCTTCCATCAGCGCCAGTGCGACGCCGATGGCGATCGCCGGCCGCGCCATGGGCAACAGCACCTTGCCGAAGACCGCGGCGGGCGAGGCGCCCAGTGTGCGGGCGACGTCGCCGGCCTTGCGGCCCTGCATGACGAAGACCATGCGCACCGTCAGGAAGACATAGGGGTAGAGGACCGAGGACAGGATGACGATGGCGCCCGGCAGCGAGCGAACCTCGGGAAACCAGTAGTCGCGGGAGGACTGGAAGCCGAAGACCGAGCGGATGGCGGTCTGGATCGGGCCGGCGAAATGCAGGAATTCCACGAAGCAATAGGCGGCGATGTAGGTCGGCACCGCCAGCGGTAGCACCAGCGCCCAGGAGAATATCCGCCGGCCGGGAAACTGGAAGGTCGCCACCAGCCAGGCCGTGACGACACCGACCGAGCCGGCGAGCATCGCGATGCCCGCCATCAGGAGCAGCGTCACGCGGCTGGCTTCCGGCAGGATGGTCTCGGCCAGGTGCCGCCAGTTGGCCGAGGTGCCCGACAGGGCGATGACCAGGAGCGCGATCAGCGGCAGGATCACCGTCAGCGCGACCATTGCCGCACCCACCAGATAGCCACGGTCGCGCCCCCGCCGGAGGCGGAACCGGGCCCGGATGCCGGGTCTCAGGAGCGGGGCGGTGGCGGACATGGCGGGCTTGACGCGATGAGGCCCGGTCTCGCGAATACGCCTTGATTAAAGCGCGCCGCGGCCGGGCCGTATGGAGACAACGGAGCGGCGCCCGCAGCGGAAAACCCGCCCGGGCGCCGTCCTGTTAGCATGTCAGATGGGCTCAGCTCTGCGGCCCGTTGTCGTAGCCGACCTCGTCGACCATCTCGGAGGCCTTGGTGCGGAACTTTGCGATCTCGTCGAGCGGCAGCGTGTCGGGCTTCAGGTCGCCGAAGGACTTGACCAGTTCGGAGGCCTCGATGCCCGGCTCCAGCGGATATTCGTAGTTCAGCTCGGCGTAGATCTTCTGCGCCTCGTCGCCGGACAGGAATTCCATCAGCTTGACGGCGTTGTCCCGGTTCGGCGCGTTCTTGGCCAGCGCGACGCCGGAGATGTTGACGTGGGTCAGGCCGTTCTCGAAGGTCGGCATGATCACCTTGATGGCGTCCGCCCACTCCTTCTGCTCCGGCTCCTTCTCGTTGGTCGCCATCTTGCCGACATAGTAGGTGTTACCCAGCGCGATGTCGCATTCGCCGGCGAAGATCGCCTTGGCCTGGTCGCGGTCGCCGCCTTCGGGCCGGCGGGCGAGGTTGTCGCGCAGGCCCGTCACCCACTCGCGCGCCGCCTCTTCGCCGTTATGGGCGATATAGGCCGCGATCAGGGCGATGTTGTACTGGTGCTGGCCCGAACGGGTGCACAGCCGGCCCTTCCACTTGGGATCGGCCAGTTCCTCGTAGGTCAGCGCATCGGCATCGACGCGCTCCTTGGAGGCGTAGACGACGCGGCCGCGGGCGGTCAGGCCGAACCATTCCTTCTCGCTGTCGCGATAGGCTTCCGGAATGTTCTTCTCGAGGATATCGTCCTCGACCGGCTGGACGACGCCGGCCTGCTTGGCGGCGTCGAGGCGGCCGATGTCGACGGTCATGATCACGTCGGCCGGCGAATTGGCGCCCTCGGCCGCGATCCGCTCTTCCAGGCCCTTGTCGATGAAGATCGTCGCGGTGGTGAGGCCGCTCTCCTCGGTGAAGGCGTCGAGCAGCGGCTGGATCAGCTCGGGCTGGCGCGAGGTGTAGATGTTGACGTCGGCGGCGCTGGCGACAGCCGGCGCGAAGGCCGCGGCCAGAACGGCCGTCGACAGGGCGAGGCGGCGGGAGATGCTGGGCATCATGAAAATCTCTTCCCATGCTGCGCGATGCCGAAAGCCGGCGAACGCGACGTTGACAGGCAGGCGATCCGCAGATCGTTGAATGGCGATGGCCGCTAAATCTTGCGGCAGCCACTCACCTATGCCGGATGGCGCCGGCCAGCGCAACACCCTGCCGATCGATAGGCCAGTAAAATCAATGTATTAGAAGAATTCTAAACTAGGCCGCCGGCAACGCCCCGGTTCCGGCGGCCGGTCGCGGGGGCGTCAGTCGGTCAGAACCCGCTGGGGCGGAAACGAAATTTCCACCAGCGTGCCTTCGCCCGGCGTCGAGGACATGGCGAAGCCGGCGCGGTTGGCTTCCGCCAGCGCCTTGGTCAGCGGCAGGCCGAGACCGGTCCCTTCGCCGCGTCGCCGGTTACCCGGATTGACCTGCTGGAACGGCATCATCGCAATCTCGATCTCGTCCTCGCTCATGCCGATGCCGCTGTCGCGGAAGCGCACCACCACGTCGCCCTCGGGGGAATAGCTGGTCGAGACGATGATCTGCCCGCCGGCCGGGGTGAAGCGCACCGCGTTGGAGACCAGATTGAGGGCGATCTGCCGCATCGAACGGCGGTCGGCGACGACCGGCGGCACCGAGGAGGGCAGGTTGGAGCGCACGATGACCTGCTCGCGATTGGCCTGCGGCTGCATCAGCGCCACGACCTCGCCGATCACCTCGTTCAGCGACACTGCCTCAAAGGCGAGTTCGAGCTTGCCGGCCTCGATCTTGGAGATGTCGAGAAGGTCGTTGACCAGATCGAGAACGTGATGGCCCGACCGCTTGATGTCGTCGAGATATTCCAGGTAGCGCTCGTTGCCGATCGGGCCGAAGCACTCGGTGGCGATGACGTCGGCAAAGCCGATGATGGCGTTGAGCGGTGTGCGCAGTTCGTGGCTGACATTGGCCAGGAACTGGCTCTTCTGCAGGCTGGCCGCCTCGGCCTCGCTGCGCGCCTTGATCAGTTCCTGCTCGACGCGCTTGGCTCTCGAGATGTCGCGGATGACGGCGCACCAGCCGCGCTCTTCCGGCAGCCGGCCGAAGCTGACCGACAGGGGCACGAAGCCGCCCTCGGCGACGCGGCCGATGACTTCGCGTCCCTCGTCGCGCGGCGCCGTGGCGCCGGCCGTGCGCAGCGTCTCGATGTGCTCCAGCGTCGGCTTCTGGCTTTCATGGGCGAGCAGCGTGACGAACGGACGGCCGGCCGCATCGTCCGCAGCGATCCCGAACAGGGCATGCGCCGCCCGGTTCATGGAGCGGATCATGCCCTCCCGATCGACCAGGACGACCCCGTCGGTGGCCGCCGACAGCACCGCCTGCAGCTCTTCCACTTCGGCAACCAGGCCGGCGTCCGTCTCGGCCGCGTCGGCCTGCGCCGGAGCGTCGGGCTCGGAACGCAGCGCCGCGGCGCTGAGGCTGGGCGAGGCGAAGAAGGACATGACCAGGCAGGAGCGGCCGGCAATGGTGGAGCGCTGCATGTGGCTGCGCGCCGCCAGCGTCTCGCCGGTGACCCGGCGGATCGCGACCTCGCCCGAACCCGCCGCCCGGTCGTCGCCGTCGAACAGGCGGGCGAGACCGCCGGCCTCGGCAAGGGCGGGGATGTCGTCATAGCCGGTCAGGTCGAAGAATTCGCGATTGCCGTAGACCAGGGTCTCGCGGATCTGGACGAGGACCGGCAGCGGCAGGCAGCCATAGACGGTGGCGAGATCGGCGAGGAGCTGGGCGTGATCGGGCAGTTCGGGCTCGTCCGTGTCGTCCTCGTCCTCGTCCTCGTCTGCGTCGACCGGGTCGGCCGGCTCGTCCGCGCGGTCGGTGACGGGGGGCGTCGCGGCCGCCTCATCGGCGGGCTGCGCCGAGGCTTCGACGGGTGCGGCCGGAGCTGGCTCGTTGTCGTCGGCCTGCGCGGCGACGTCCGGCAGGGACGGCTGTTCGGCCGGCGCGATGCCGCGTGGCGTTTCGGGCCGTGGCATGGACGCGTCCGCGTCCTCCGGCTCGTGCACATCGGTGGAATCGTCGGACTGATCGACGGGATCGGCGTTCAACGCCGTGTCGTCGGCCTCGGCGGTCGGTGCGGCCTCGTCGCCCGCAGGGATTGCGTCGGGTGCGTCGATCGCCTCGAGATCATCATCGGCGTCCGGGGCAGCTTCGATGGGCTCGGCGTCGCGGGCCTCGTCCTCGAACTCGCCGATCCGGCGGCTGGCGGTGCGGATCGCGCCTTCCAGCCCGCCGATGCGGTCCTCCTCGCCGAGGGTTTCGCCGATGGCACGGAACGCCGCTTCCTCGGACTGGCTGAGATGGCTGTCCTTGGAGCGGCGGCGCTCCTCGAGGCGGATGATCTTCTCGGCGCGGTCGCCGGTGTCCGGCGTCGGTCGGGCGTCGGGATCGCGGCGCCCGAAGGGTGCCGGCGGCTCCTCCGCCGAGATGCGCTTCAGAAGGGCCCGGGCCCCGCCCTCCAGGGTCAGGTCTTGTCGCTCCTGCGCAGCCTCTTCGACGCGCTCTTCCTGCGCCACCGCAACGGGGGCCTCGACGGCGTCGGCAAGGCGCACGATCCCGAAGCCGCGGAAACCATCGAAGCTGCGGTCGCGGGCATAGACGGGCAGGGCGGCCAATTCGACCGGGACGCGCCGGGTCGAATTCTCCACTGGCCATTCCAGCGTGCGCCCGGACCAGGTGTCGCGCTTGGCCAGCAGCCGGCGAATGTCGCCATCCGCATCGAGCCCGTATTCTTCCGCGACCTCCTCAAAACGGCGGTCGATCACGTCGGCAAAGCGCGGCCCGACGGCGGCGGCGAATTCCGGCGAGAGCGAGCGGAAGCGGCCTTCGCTATCGATGCGCCAGACGAAGCGCACCGGCGCCACGTCGAAACGCGGCTCGAAGGCGGCGCCAGAGCCGTCCGCCGCGCTCCCGGTGTCCGGATAGGAGCGGAAATCCGATGCCAGCACCGGCCGGGCCCCGCGGGGGGCGGGCTGGCTTGGCGCCTCATCCTTATCGGCCGTGTCGTCTTCGACGTCGGGAACCGCCGGCTCCGCCGCGTCGTCTTCAGTGTCGGGCGTATCCGTGGCCGCAGTTTCTAAGTGAAGCTCGGTCGCCATCACGTCCGGCTCCGTAACCTCCGACTCCACAGCGTCCGGCTCCTCGGCTGCAGGCGCCAGCGTCTCTGGCGTTTCCTCTGCCTCGGTCAGCGTCTCGTTTTCGCGCTCGTCGGTCGGCGGCGTCGGCGCGGGGCCCCAGATGGAGCGCATGCGGCGGGGCTCGGACGGGGCTGCGTCCGCCGGGCGGTCGATGGACCCGCTATGGCCGGAGCGCGCGCCATAGGGCTGCTGCGGGCCGGGGCCGGGCGTCTCGGCGGGCGTCGCCATACGATCGTCGCCGGATGGCATGAATTCGCTTTCTCCGGGAGACCCGGACTGTTCGGCCTGTTCGGCGGCTTGTGTGCGCTCCGCGTCGGCTGCGCCGGTGTTGCGGAAGTACCAGCGCTGCAGGATCGCGCTCATGCCGATCTTGCGGTCGTGCTCGGGAGGCTGAAGCTCGCGCTCCGGTGCGGTGGCCTCCGGCGCGTCCGCGACCGGCTGGGTCATCTCGTCGGCGTCGGCGTCGGGCGACGAAGCGTCGGAACCCGAAGCCTCGGACGGGCTCTGCCTCCAGGCCAGAACATGGTCGCCGGCGAGGCGTGCGACGACGGTGCTGCTCCCGTCGCTCGAGGCGATGGCGCGGTGGTCGTTCGACGATGCGAGGAATTCGGCGATCTGCGAGGCGTCGATGTCGATATTTGCCGCCTCGCTTCCGGCCGCGGCGACGTCACCATTGGCCGAGAGAACAGCCGCGTCCGTCATGCCGCTTTCCGCCAGGAGGTCGCGGGCGGTCTCTGCTGCATTTCGGGGCGTCGCGGACGGATCGGCGATCGTCACGAGCACGGCCTCGCCGAAGGTTTCGCCCGTGATCGTGACGAGTTCGGCGTTCAGCGGCCGGCCCAGCCCGGCCCGCGCCGGCGAGGTGACCCGCGCTTTTGCCGAGCCGGTGCGGGCGAGCATGCGGCCGGAGGCGCGGATCTGGCGAATGATGGCGGAATTCGGCGTGGCGTCGGAGGATTGCGGCCCGGCCGCGGACAGGCCCAGCAGCTCGGCCGCGGTGGTGTTCACCCACAGGAGACGGGTCAGGTCGGACGTGAAGACAGCAAGCGGCATGCCCGCGTCACTGGCCTCGCGCAGCGTCCGATGGGCCATGATCGCCACTGCGATTGGCACCGTTGATGTCGCCATAAGCAACGCTTCCAAACATTCTTCACGCTCATATGTTGAGTCGTGAGGGACGGTTCCAGAGCCGATCTTAAGAATGGATTCATAATAGCCGGCTTCCGACGAATCCAGATTCTTCCGGCTTGCGGGGCGAGGAGTTGCGATTGAGGGTTAACGAGTGGGCAGTTTGCGGAATATCCGGACGCTGAATGTTGCACCGCACAAAAATAGTGATTAAGTAAAAGGCAGTCGCAGGCGTTTTGGGACGCAGCGGCCAAATGATAGTTACCCAGATAGAGGAGACACCCAGATGGCCGACGCCAAGAATTCCCAGGATCCTTTCGCCATGCCGAACCCGCAGATGATGGGCATGGATCCCTCGCAGATGAACGAGACCTTCCGCGCCATGACGCAGAAGTCGATGGAGCAGTCCAAGGAAGCCTACAGCCGCATGAAGTCGGCGGCCGACGAGGCGACCAAGGCATTGGAATCGACCATGGAGAACGCCCATCAGGGTTCGCTCCAGCTGTCGAAGAAGGCCATCGACGCGATGCGCTCGAACGCCGAAGCCGGCTTCCAGCACCTCGACAAGATGATGTCCGCCAAGTCCTTCGCCGAAGTGATCGAGATGCAGACGGCCTATGTCCGCAAGCAGATCGAGATGGCGACGGATCAGTCCAAGGACATGCAGGCGCTGACCCAGTCGGTCGCCAAGGACATGATGAAGCCGGGCCGCGATGCCTTCGAGAAGGCGTCGAAGAACGCCCGCTGATTCTTCGCCACGGGCCGGCGGGGCATCTGCCTTCCGCCGGCTGAGCGATGATGCCGGGCATCGTCCCGGCGACAGGCGCCCGACGTCTTCATAGGCACCGGGCGTTCTCTGATGCCTGCCCCGCGGCCACATGCGGGGTCAGGAAAGCCGGTCTGTCCCATTGGCGAAAGCCGATGACGGACTTTTCCGGCCTTCGCTCCGATCCGGGCTTGCACCGCGGGGCGAAAGATTTTATCTCGTCACTGCGCGGGCGAAATCCCGTTGTGCGGTTGTAGCTCAGTTGGTTAGAGCGTCGGATTGTGGCTCCGGAGGTCGGTGGTTCGAGACCACCCAACCGTACCATCCCTTTTCCACATTGATATCGGTTCGGTGACGCAGCGAATGGCTGCGTCTCGGCGCATCAGGCTTGCCCGCGCTGCCTTCCATGGCGGCGGCGAACGTATGTGCGCCTATTCGGCCCGGGCTGCACGCCCGGCGGAGTTGGCCTCGCGCGCCGCGTGCTGCAGGCGGTAGAAGCAGCAGAAGCCGAAGCCGGCCGCGACCAGCATGAAGGATTCGCCGATCGCCAGCCGGTTGTTGGAATTGGTCAGCATGGTCAGCGCGAAGAACGCCGTCGCCGTCACGTAGAGCACCAGCGCGGATGACGGGATCAGGCCACGGGCGCGGCACGCAAAGGCCTGCCGGAGGCTCCAGACCATGAGAACGGCATAGAAGCCGAGCCCGACGAGGCCGTAGCGCACGCCCACTTCCAGATAGCCATTGTGCATCAGGTGGTAGCCGACGCCTGCGTAGCTGGTCGTCTCCCAGAGCGCCTCCCAGGCGACCCCGGTGCCCAGGACGAGGTTCGTGCGCCAGATCTCCCAGCCATTCATCCAGATCATCAGCCGCTCGTGGAGACTGAGCGGGACATTGCCCGAGGCGATCAGCGCATCCAACGCTGCAAGCGGATCGCCGCTTCCAGTCGCCCCGCCGACGAACGCGATGGCGGTGGCGATATTCGGCGCCATCAGGGCCGAGATCTCCGGGTAGAACAGCACCGACGGGATGGCCGCGGCGACCATGACCGCGGCCAGGAGCAGCCAGTGCCGCAATTGCGTGCGATCGGTGAAGACCATGGCGAAGAGCACCGGCAGGGCACCCAGCAGCGCCAGCCAGACGCCCTTCGAGAACGCGCCGGCAATGCCGAGGAAGCACAGCCCGGCGACGATGACGCAAAGGGCGATGCCGCCGATCCGCAGGCCCTTGTGGCGCGATCCCGGCCGCGCGAGATAAAGGCCGAAGCAGATGGCCGCCAGCGCGATCAGGCCGGCGCCGACCGAGGCGTGGATGGGATTGCCGTGGAAGAGCAGCGGCGCGCGTTCGCCCGACAGCATCGTCTGCGGCTCGAGGCTCGCCAGAAGGGCGACAAGGCTGATAACCAGGAACCCCCAGGCCGTCGCGGGCATCCGCTGCCAGTTCAGGAAGAAGGCGTAGCCCAGCGTCGGGTAGACCAGCGGGAAGAGATAGATCCCCTCGGCCGAGCCTCCGGCCATGTCGGGGGTCAGAACGAAGACGGCGGCATTGCGCAGGAGGATGTAGACCACCCAGGCGATGCACAGCCAGCCCATGATTCCGATTGACGGCCGCTCGTCGGTTCTGACGAAGGTGACAAGGGCCTGGAGCAGGAGAAACGGCGCGCAATAGCGGTAGAGGTCGCTCTCCACCCAGACGGCCGAGACCAGGCCGAGCATCAGGAGAACCGTGAGGGTTGGCATCGCCGCCTGCGCTGCCCGTGTCAGGCCGTCGCTCATCTCAAGGCGTAGGCCGCGCGGCGCACATAATCCACGGCGCGGAAGAGGAGGGTGGGCGTGCGCTGAAAGAGGGGGATCTTCGAGCTCTTGTAGTCGGAACTCCGGCTGGTGGTGATGGTCGAGCCGCGGCTCAGCTTGCTGAAGCCGATGACCTTGCGCGGAACCGTGTAAATCCGCGCGTTCAGCGCCCAGCCCCGCTCGAAGGCGATGTCCCAGGGAAGCCACATGGTCTGGAGGGCGTCATGCAGGATTCGTGCGCCCTCGCGGGTGACGGCGTAGCAGGCAGCCGATCCCTGCGGGCCGTGAACGCAACGTCCGAATTTCCCGATGCCCTCGCCACCATGGGAGACGAAGCCGCGGATGCGGTGATTGGCGAGCTTGAGGACGTGCAGGTTTGGCTTCTGTTTAAGGATGGCGGCGACGGCGGCAGGCGTCTCGGGCTTCAGGACGATGTCGTCCTCGCAGATCACCGCGACCGCTTCGCCGGAATCGATCACCGCCTGCAGGGCCGCAAGGTGGCTGCTATAGCAGCCATATTCGCCGGGAAGGATGATCCGTCCATGGCTGCGCCGAAAGCGGTCGTGATCGACGTTGCGCCATTCGGCCACCGGAATGGCCGCGCCGTCAGTGCCGGGAACCCGGGTGACGTCGACGCCGATGTCAGCGGCCGACTGGCCGATCTCGTGCCATCGCTCGGTCGACCGGTCGAGATTGATAACGAAAAACCGCAGTGCCTTCGCCTCGATTGTATGCTGGCCGGCATCCGGCGGATCGCATCCGACCGCCCTGCCGGGTCCTTTGCCGCTTCAGCGCGTGTTCCGTGCTAGCGCGAAAAGGTGTTGGAACCGTTTGCCGCCGCGCCGCAAGCCTTGCGGCGTGGAAAAGCAGATTCCGGCTGATGAATCCAGAGCCGCAGCGCTTGAGCTGGCGGGGGACTCGTTCCTCGGGTCATTGTTCCGCCAAGCGCTCCGGCCCGGCCTCAGAACAGCGTGCCCTGATCCTCTTCGGCGGCTTTGGCGGCAGGACGTCGCTTCGCCCGCGGTTTCGGCGGTTCCGTTTCCGCGGGCTCTGATGCCGCATCGCCCGGACCCGTCGGCGCGACACCGGCACCGGACTCGCCGGTCGCCACCGCGCCGCGCCGCTGGTCATGGGCGAACTGCACCTCGAAGGCCATGCCCGGCTTCAGACCCGACGCCCGCACGATCGGCTCGCCGTCCGGTCCGCGCACGATGGTGTAGCCGCGCTCCAGCACCCGCATCGGGTTGAGGCTGTCGGCCACCCGCCATGCGGAGGCGAGGGCCTGGCGCCGTCCGGTGGCGGCCAGGGCCTGCGCGGCGGCCAGCCGCTCGCCGAGCGTGCCGAGACGCAGGCGCGCGGCCTCGGCCCGGGCATTGATCCGGTGCGGCTGCAGGTCGGCGGCAATGCGTTCGAAACGCTGGCGCTTGCGCTGCACGAGCCCGGTCACGGCGTGGGCCGCATGGCTCTGGTGATGGCGCAGATCGGCGCGCTTTTCGCGTAGCAGCGCCTCGAGGCTGGAGGGCGCGAGCCGGGTCGCGACCTCGCCATAGGCCCGGCGCTTCTCCGACAGGTTCACCCGCAGGCATTGGCCGAGCGAGGTCGCGGCCTCGTCCAGCCGGCGGCGCGGCAGCGCCAGCAGCATGTCGGGCGAGGGCAGGGCGCGGGCGGTGGCGGAGACGGCGCGGCGGTCCTGGTCGAGCCGGCGGGAAATCGCGCCCGAATGGCGGGCGGCGAGCGCGGCGACCGCAGCGACGAGATCGGCGCGCACGGGCACCGCCATCTCGGCGGCACCGGTCGGCGTCGGCGCGCGCATGTCGGCGGCGTGGTCGATCAGCGTCCAGTCGGTCTCGTGGCCGACGGCGGAAATCAGCGGGATCGCCGAGGCAGCGGCGGCGCGCACCACCACCTCGTCATTGAAGCCCCAGAGATCCTCCAGACTGCCGCCGCCGCGCGCGACGATGATCAGGTCCGGTCGGGCGATGGCACCGCCTTCGGGAAAGCTGTTGAAGCCCTCGATGGCGCGGGCGACTTCCTCGCCGGAGGTCTCGCCCTGCACCCGCACCGGCCAGACGAGGAGATGCACCGGAAAGCGGTCGGCGATGCGGTGGTGGATGTCGCGTATGACGGCGCCGGTCGGAGACGTGACGACGCCGATGACGCGCGGCATGAAGGGCAGCGGCCGCTTGCGCTCGGCGGCGAACAGGCCTTCGGCTTCGAGCTTGCGCCGGCGTTCGTTGAGGAGCGCCATCAGCGCGCCGGCGCCGGCCGGCTCGATCTGCTCGATGACGATCTGGTATTTCGAAGAGCCCGGATAGGTGGTCAGCTTGCCGGTGGCGACGACCTCCAGCCCTTCCTCGGGCTTGAAGGCGAGCTTGGAAAAGGCGGTGCGCCAGATCACGGCGTCGATGCGGGCGCGGTCGTCCTTCAGCGAGAAATAGGCATGGCCGGACGAATGCGGGCCGCGATAGCCGGAGACCTCGCCGCGCAGGCGGACATGGCCGAAGCGCTCCTCCACGGTCCGCTTCAGCGCACCGGAGATTTCCGAGACGCTGTATTCGGCGACGTTCGACATGGGGGCGGATTCGGGGCTGCGGCTCATGCCTCCAGTGTCAGGACCACGGCGCCCGGGTCAAGCGAATGTGCCGAGAATGCCGGATACCAAGCCGGGCTGATCACCGCGATGCGCTTTGACCCTGGGGCAGGTCGGGTGTCAGGGTCGTCTGACGATCTGGCCGATTGGGAGCGCATGATGGAACGGCCCGGTGCGACGGAGCGGCGGCGGCGCCATGTGCGTCCGGCCGTCTTCTCCCTGATTCTCTTCATTCTCCTGGCGGTGTCGCTGCTGGTGGTGCCGGCCTCGGGGCAGGACATGATGCGCGGCCTCGACCTGACCTCGCCGCGCATGACCGAAGCCGCGATGACCCGGGCCGAGGTCGAGGCGTTGCTGGCGAGGGCAACGAAAGCCGAGCCCGCCGATCTCAGCCGGGCCGAACTGAACGGCCTCGATCTCTCCGGCCTCGATCTGGCCGGCGCCGACCTGACCAGCGCCTATCTCAACGGCACGGATCTCTCGAACGCCGATCTCGCCGGGGCCAAGCTCGATCAGGCCTGGGGCCTCGGGGCGAAGTTCACCGAGGCGGATCTGTCCGGCGCCAGCCTGTTCCAGTCGCAGATGCAGGATGCGACATTCGACGGCGCCGATCTGTCGGCGGCGCGGATCGCCGGCGATTTCAGTCGCGCCTCCTTCGTGCGGGCGAACATGAGCGGCGCGGATTTTTCCGCCGACATGCGCAACCAGTCGATGGGCCTGATGCGCGGCGTCCTCAACTCCGCCGATCTGACCGAAGCGGACCTTTCCGGCGCCAATCTGTCGCGCGCCGCGGCGGAGTTCGCCGACTTTACCGAAGCCGATCTGTCGGGCGCCGACCTCACGCGTTTCGAGGCCTCGGGCGCCAATTTCAACGGCACGATGGTCGAAGGCGCGGATTTTGCCGATGCCGAACTGCAATCGGCGAAGATGGACGACATTCGCGGCACGGCGAAGAATCTGCGCCGCTAGGCGGTCCGGTTCGCGCCGCGACGCTCCGCCGTCAGCCGGCGACCTTCAACCGGCCATTCCCCAGCGCCGGACGCATGGGCCGCAGTTCCGGCAGGCGCGACGGGCGGGCTTTGCCATCGGGCGGCGACAAATTGGCGAGGCTCTCGCGGATATGCTCGACCAGCGCGGTGATCACCGGCCCGTCGGCATTGCGCGACTTCACGACGCCGATCTCTGTGTCGAGCAGGGTCGGAAAGCCCTCATATTCGCCCAGCACCCGCATGCCCGGTCGCAGCGCGCATTCGGGCAGCACGCTGACCGCCAGGCCGGAGAGAACCGCCGAGGTGACGATCTGTGCCGACCAGGAGGTGAACAGCACCTTGTAGCGCCGGCCGATCCGGCCGAGGGCTTCGCAGCCCTCGCGGCGCCAGACGCAGTCCGGCCGGCCGAGCGCCAGGGGCAGGATCTCTTCATTATGGGTGTCGTGCGAGGCCGAGGTCACGAAATGCAGCGGCTCGCGGCGCACGATCTCCGGCAGCGAGGCGCCGGGATAGCAGTCCGACACCAGCGCCACGTCGAGGCGGCCCTTGTCGATATGTTCGGCCAGGTTGGAGGAGGGCTCGCAGGCGATCTGCAGTTCCACCAGCGGGTTCGAGCGGGAGAACCGCGCGAGGATTTCCGGCAGGAAGCGCTCGGCATAATCGTCCGGCAGGCCGATCCGGACATGACCCTGCATGGCCTCGTCGTCAAAGGCCGACAGGGTTTCCTGGCTCAGCGCCAGCATGCGCCTGGCATAGGTCAGCAGCCGGGCGCCCTCGCTGGTGATGCGGATGGTGCGGCCGTTGCGCTCGAACAGGCTGACGCCGAGGCGCTCTTCCAGCCGCCGCATCTGCATCGACACGGCCGACTGGGTCTTGAACACGTCGTCCGCTGCCCGGGTGAAGCTGCCGGCGTCGACGATGGCGACGAAGGTGCGCAGATGGTCGAGATCGAGGGGCGTGCTCATGGCTTTTCCCATCACCGATGATGATGGCTGAGATTATTAACATTCGTTGGTCTGATCAATAGCGGGCGCATATCTTTGTGGCTGTCAGGAAGAACTTGGGAGCGCCGGTCCGTCACATGCGGAGGGCCTCCCGCCTTTTTCCCGATCCCCCGATGGCACGAAAGGAGACACGGCCATGGCGATCACAACGAAGACGCGGCTCAGCCCGACCCTTGCTCACCCGGCGCAGGCAGCCAAGCTGCTCGTCGTGGCGGCCCGTGCGATCGTCAAAACCATGCTCAACCGCCGCAAGGTCCGCGCGATGAGCGAGATGTCCGACTACATGCTGAAGGACATCGGCCTGCGGCGGGACGATATTCACGAGGCGCTGCACACCGACTGGCGCGAGGACCCGACGTGGCGGCTGGCCGTCGCGGCCGCGCGGCGCCGTCGCGGCGGCTACGACTGGGAATAGGGCCAAGCCCCGCCCGATATTCTTCGAGACATTCACGCGGCGGCCGGCCAGTCCGGTCGCCGCGTTTTGCGTTCAGCCCGCCAGTGCCGGCGGGCGAGGGTCAGCTCTCGGCCGGCCTGGCCGGTGCCTGGTCCGTCGCCATCATCAGGAGCTTGTCGATGCGGTGCCCGTCCATGTCGACCACCTCGATGCGCCAGCCCTTCCACTGGAAGTGCTCGCCGACCTCGGGGATATGGCCCAGCCGGTCCAGCACCAGCCCGGCCATGGTCTCGTAATCCCGCTTCTTGGGGAATTCGAGCTCCGGGATGGCGCTTTCCAGGAGATGGATCGGGATCGCGGCATCGATCAGGCGCGAGCCGTCCTCGCGCTCGACGACATGCGGGTCGTGGTGGTCGCCCTCGGGCAGCGAGCCGGCGATGGCCGCGAGAATGTCGGTCGGCGTGGCGACGCCTTCGAAGGAGCCATATTCGTCGAGGACGATGGCCATGTGGATCTGCGCGGCGCGGAAGCGTTCCAGAAGCTGCAGGATCGGCATCGTCTCGTTGACATAGAGCGGTTCGCGCATCACCGAGGCGACGTCGACCGTGCCGGTTTCCCGCTGCTGCTCCAGCATGTCCTTGGTCTGGACGACGCCGACGACGTCGTCGGTCTCCGTGTCGATCACCGGATAGCGGGAATGATTGGCCTCCAGAATCTTCTCGAAGACCGCCTCGGGACCATCGTCCACCGCCACCCACACGACGCCCGGCCGCGGCACCATGATCGAGCGCACATTGCGGTCGGCCATGCGGATCACGCCTTCCAGAAGCTCGCGCTCCTTCGGCTTGAAGACGCCGATCTGGGTGCCCTCGGCGATCATCGCCCGCACGTCCTCTTCGGTGACGCCATCGTCGCGCTCGCCGTCGCTGAAGATGCTGGTGATGGCGTTGGTCGAGACCCGCAGGAGCCAGACAATGGGTGCACCGACCTTGGCGATGACCGCCATGATCGGGGCGACCTTGATGGCGATCGCCTCGGCCCGGCTGAGGGCGAAGCGCTTGGGCGCCAGTTCGCCGACCACCAGCGACAGATAGGTGATGACCATGACCACAGCGACGAAGGCGACGGTGCCGGCATAGGGGCCGATCAACGGCCAGTCCTCGATGATCCCGGCCAGCGGCCCGGCAAAGGTCGAACCGCCGAAAGCGCCGGCGAAGATGCCGACAAGGGTGATGCCGATCTGGACGGTCGACAGGAAGCCGGTGGGGTCCTCGATCAGCTTGAGGGCGCTGGCGGCGCCACGCCGGCCCTCGTCGCGCATCTGCTCGACACGCGATTTTCGTGCCGAGACGACGGCGAGCTCCGACATGGCGAAGAAGCCGTTGATGAGAACCAGGAGGACGATGATGAAGGCGTAGAAGATGAGCAAGGAGATGGCCGTGTTGTCGGGGCGGGCCACCCGGCGGGCAGCCCTGGACGCTGTGACCTAGCGCGCGGCGGCGCGAGGGAAACGCAGCGCCCGGCTCAACCCTCCTGCCGGCTAGGTCTTGCGGCTGTCCCCGGAGGCCGGTCCGTCGCTGGCGTCGTCGGCGGGTTTCGCCGATCCGGTGCCCTGGAACAGATCGAGCATCTGCCGCGCGAACTCTTCCTGCATGGTCATGCCGGCTCGGGCGAGGTCGTCGAAGCCACCCGCCGCCTTGTCCGACGCCTCGGCCTCGCTCGTCATTTCGGAGGCCGGTTCCTGTGCGGGCGTGCGGGCCTCGGGTTCGGCGGGCTGCTGCGAGCCAGCGCTTCCGGTCGCATCCGCGCCCGACATGCCGCTGGCGAAATGCGCCATCATGGCGTCGAAGGGTTGGAAGGGGTCGAAGGCCGCCGGCGTCTCGTTCGTACGATCCGCGGGCCTGGCGCGGGCGCCGGTCTCGCCGGTGCTCGGCGGCAGCCAGGGCAGGCGGCCATTGAGCGCGTCGGAAAACAGCCCGGTGAGATAGTCCGAACCCATGGCGCCGGGGGCGCTGCGCCGATGCGGTTCGTCGGAGGGCCGGCCCATGGCTTCCATGGCATTGGCGCTGCGCCGCATCATCTCGGCCATGGCGACCGGGTAGTTGCCTTCGGCAAATCCGGCCGGCTGCTGGCGCGCCATGTTGGCCAGCATCATCTGCATCATCGTCTGAATGCTCATCACCGACAGGCTGCGCATCAACTTCTCGACCGTGTCGGGTGCGATGTCGCTCATGGTCGAGACCTTGCGCGCCACCTCCAGAAAGATGTCGCGCGAACCGAACAGATTGTCGGCGAGGTTCTTGGCCGCCGGGCTGCGGGCGGTCTCCGGCCCGGGCGTGCCGACGGCGTTCATGAAGGGCAGGAAGTGCCGGGACACCTCGGACCAGGCATTGGGGTCCGACATCGCCCGCTGCAGGGCCAGTGTGAAGGCCGGCGCGAGGGCTTCCGTGGTCTGGCGGATCTCCCTGCGGCTCAGCTTGAAGGCATCGGCGAGCCTGTCGGTACCAAGGCCGCCGTCATTTACCGTCAACCAGTCGAAAAAGTCCGTCATGGCGACCTCGCTCGCAGGCGTGCCCAGGCAGAACGGGGCACAGACCGATCATCCTGTCAAACCGCCGGGGGAAAGCCAATCACAAAGCAAGACCACCTGTTGCAGCGTCGGGCTGCAACAGGTGGGAACGGTCGAAGGGCGGGGCTGCGGCCGCTCGGCCGGCCGGCGCTCAGTAGGTCAGATGCTTGAAGACGCGCTCCATGGAGCCGTCCCACTGTTCCTCGAACAGCCGGACCAGCTCTTCGCCCGACGTGGTGCCGCGGGCGACGACCTCTTCGAGCGGGGCGAGGAAATGGCTCTCGTCATTGCCTTCCTCGTTGCGCCGGTTGCGGGCAACGAGACCCTGGCGCGACAGCCGGACCGTCTCGCGGGCCAGTTCCAGAACGCTGGAATCGCGGAACGGGGTGCGGAAGCCGTCGCGCGGCACCGCTTCGCGCATCGCCGAGACTTCCTCGAAGGTCCAGTCCTTCGTCAGCGCCTCGGCGGCGTTGAGCGTCGCCTCGTCGTAGAGCAGGCCGACCCAATAGGCGGGCAGGGCGCAGATGCGCCGCCACGGTCCACCATCGGCGCCGCGCATTTCCAGGAAGGTCTTCAGGCGCACATCCGGGAACAACGTCGACAGATGGTTGGTCCAGTCGCCGAGCTGCGGCTCGGGATCGGGAATGCGCCCCTTCAGCGCGCCATCCATGAACTGGCGGAAGGTGACATCGGTGACGTCGGTGTAGCGGCCGTCGCGGGTGACGAAATACATCGGCACGTCGAGGGCCCATTCGGCATAGTCGCGATAGGAGAAATTCTCCTCGAAGACGAAGGGCAGCAGGCCGGAGCGCTGGTTGTCGACGTCGGACCAGACGTCGGAGCGCCAGGAGCAGAGGCCGTTCGGCTTGCCCTCGGTGAAGGGCGAGTTGGCGAAGAGCGCCGTCGCGATCGGCTGCAGCTTCATGCTGGTCTGCATCTTGCGACGCATGTCGGCTTCCGACGAGAAGTCGAGATTGACCTGAATAGTCGCCGTGCGGAACATCATGTCGAGGCCGCGGGTGCCGACCTTGGGCATGTAGCGGCGCATGATCTCGTAGCGCGACTTCGGCATGACCGGGGTCTCGTCGAGGGTCCAGGTCGGCGACGAGCCTATGCCGAGGAAGCCGATGCCGAGTTCCTTGGCGACCGAGCGGACCTGGGCGAGATGCGCGTTGGATTCGCGGCAGGTCTCGTGGATCGTCTCCAGCGGCGCGCCGGACAGCTCGAACTGGCCGCCGGGCTCCAGCGAGATGGCGCCCTGGCCGGCGCTGCCGAACAGGCCGATGATGCGGCCGTCGTCGATGATCGCTTGCCAGCCCGACAGCGCCTGCATGCGCTCCAGAAGCTTGCCGATGCCGCGCTCGCCCTCGTAGGGCACCGGCGACAGGTCTTCGGTGTAGAAGCCGAATTTCTCGTGCTCGGTCCCGATGCGGAACTGCGAGGCCGGCTTCTCGCCTGTCGCCAGATGAGCGGTCAGGTCCTCGACCGAGGTGACCGGCGTCAGATCGGTCGTATCGCGCGCCATGCTCGTCCTTCGAATGGTTCAGCCGGTCCTGCCGGCAGGCGGAGTCCCGCCACAGGAATATCGGCACTGCCGATTTTCCCCTCGGACCGCAACATAATTCGTGTTGACGGTGTGGCCAGTGCGGCGTGCCTCAACCTTGCCGCCAGTCGCCGATCGCGGCCTGCAGCACCGCCATGGCAGCCACCGCCGCCGTGTCGGCCCGCAGGATGCGGGGGCCGAGCGAGATGGCCGTGACGAAGTCGGCGGCGTTCAGCCGCTCGCGCTCCTCGGCCGAAAAGCCGCCTTCCGGGCCGATGACCAGGGCGTACGGGCCTTCGGGCAGCGCGCGCAAAGTATCGATGGGGCTCGCCGCATCGGCCCGTTCGTCGCAGAAGATCAGCCGGCGGCCGTCGTCCCAGCGGTCGAGGATGTCGTTGAACTTCACCGGCTCCTGGCATTCGGGGATCGACAGGATGCCGCATTGCTCGGCCGCCTCGATCGCATTGGCGCGCATGCGCTCGGTATTGAGGCGGGTCGCCTGCACATGCTGGGTCATCACCGGCTGCAGCACGCCGGCACCCATCTCCACGGCCTTCTGGACCATGTAGTCGAGCCGGGCGTGCTTGAGCGGCGCGAAGAGGTAATGCAGATCGGCCGGCGGGGTCTGGTCCCGCACCCTTTCGCGCGGGACGAGGTCGAGCTTCTTCTTGGCCGCCTTGACCAGATCGCAGCGCCATTCGCCGTCGCGGCCGTTGAAGGCCAGCACCTGCGCACCCTCGCCGAGCCGCATGACGTTGAGGAGGTAGTTGGCCTGAACCGGCGTTGCCGGCACCGGGGTCTCGGCGACCAGATCCGCGTCGAGATACAGGCGCGGGCTCTTGAAGTCGTGGTTGGGCATGTCTCGAATCGTCCTTCCCTCGGGCCGTGGCACGGCCCGGATGCGGCATCGTGTCCGCATGGCGGCGAAACCTAATCTCCCCGCAGTCATTGTCACGCGAAACCCTCAGACACAAAGCAAGGACACCGCATGGATCTCCAGATCAAGGATCGTGTCGCGCTGATCACCGGCGCCACCGACGGCATGGGCTTCGAAACCGCCCGCATCCTCGCCGCGGAAGGCTGCAAGCTGGTGCTCTCCGACAAGGAGATCACGCGGCTCGAAAAGGACGCCGCCTCCCTCGACGCGGACTATATCTGCGTGGCGGCGGACGTGACCGACCAGGCGGCCGTCGATGCGATGGCCAGGCAGGCGCTGGATCGCTTCGGCCGGATCGACATCGTCCTGCATACGGCCGGCATCACCGGCGCCAAGGGGCATCCGCTGGAGGTCGCCGACGCCGATTATCTGGAAGCCTGGGAGATCGACTTCATGTCGGCGGTGCGCGTCGCCCGCGCGACCTTCCCGACCATGCGCGCCAACGGCTGGGGCCGCTTCGTCTGCATCACCTCGGAAAACGCCGTGCAGCCCTATTGGGACGAGGCGACCTACAACACCGCCAAGGCGGCGCTGGCGGCCTTCGTGAAGAACCTCTCCTACAAGGAAGCCGAGCACGGCATCCTCTGCAACACTGTCTCGCCGGCCTTCATCGAGACACAGATGACCGACGGCATGATGGAGAAGCGCTCCAAGGAACTGGGCGTCTCCTTCGAGGAAGCCGTCGAGAGCTTCCTGGACGAGGAGCGTCCGGGCATCGCGCTGAAGCGCCGCGGCCGGGCCGAGGAAGTCGCCGCCGCGATCGCGCTGATCGTCTCGGAGCGCGGCTCCTTCATCAACGGCTCGAACATGCGGGTCGATGGCGGCTCGGTGCAGTCCGTCCAGAACTGACCGGACCGACAAAGGCCGGCGGGATCGCCCCCGCCGGCCTTCTTTCTTACCGCGCATGAAAAGCGCCGCGCAGCCCTCAAGGTCGCGCGGCGCTTTTTTGCGTCTGCTGGTGTTACGGCTTGATCGGACCGTCGATGCGGCTCGGCGCGACCGGATCGGAGGCCGGGAAGGTCTCGTCCAGCGCCTCGTCGAGTTCTTCCTCGTCGGTCATCGGCCGGTCGCCGCCACCGGAGGCGGCGTTGTCGTTCGCATCCTTTTCCTCGGCGCGGTCGCGCGGGCCTGCGTGCATGGCATTGTCCATGGCGGATTCGTTCAGCGTCTTCATCTCGGATGCTCCATTCGGAATTGCCAACGAAACGGCGTCACCGGCACCCTGTTCCACGCCGGAGCGAATTCTGCCGGTGCCGGGCGGCGCGTCAGGCCGGCCGGGCGACCAGTGCCGCGGCAATGCCGGCGCCCATCAGGCAGGAGCCGCCGATGCGGACCACGAAGCGCATCACCGACGGGCGGCGGATGAGATCGCGGGCCCGCACGGCGAGCTGCGCATAGAGAAAGGCGTTGCCGGCCGCAAGCAGCACGAAGAGCGCGACGAGGATGGTCGCCTGCGGCCAGTAAGGCCGGCCGGGATCGAGAAACTGCGGCACGAAGGCCACGAAGAACACGATCCCCTTGGGATTGAAGACGGTGACCAGAAAAGCGTCGCGAAAGATGTGGGTGGGCCGCACCGTGCCTGCCTCCGGCAGTCCCGCGGCGGCGGGATCGAGATCGTTCGGCGCCAGCGAAGCCCGCGACAGGGTGCTGCGCCACATGCGCAGGCCCATCCAGACCAGATAGAGCGCCCCCACCCATTTCAGGACGACGAAGGCCGCGGCCGAAGCCGAAAGAAGCGCGCCGACGCCGATCAGCGACAGGCTGGCCGCCACCAGATCGCCAAGTCCCACACCCAGCACGCTGGCCAGCGCGACGTTGCGCCCATGCGCCAGTGCCTGGCCGACGACCATGATGATCGTCGGGCCGGGGATCACGAGAAGGATCAGCGAGGCCAGCGCGAAGGCGGCAAGCGTGGCGGGATCGATGGGCATGAACGCTCCGCTGGCGACCGGGATGCGGAAGAGAGCCATTCGGTGGCGGCGCCGTCAAGCGGGGTTGCGTCGGCACGGGCTGGCCATCCGGAATGTGGTGCCGGCGCCCGGTCTCGCCGCTCAAGAAGCGTCAGTCGCCGCCGCTTCCGTCCGAGGGGACCGTGATGTCGAAGCGTTGCGCGTCGCGGCGTCCGGGCATGAAGATCTCGATGCAATTGCCGGGGCCGTCGGTCAGCATCCAGGGGTGGGTGCGATAGGTCTCGACCCGGAAGCTCTCGCCGGGATTGAGGCTGGCGTAGCTGACCGGCTGTCCGTCGAAGTCGAGGCAATCGACGCTGCGATATTCCCCGGTGCGGTTCACGAAGGTCACGGTGACCGACCGTGCCGATTCCTGCGAGCGCAGGCCGGGAAAGTCCCGGCAGGACGCCGCGCTGGCGGATCCCATGGGAAGCGCTGCCGTGACCACGATCGCCGCAAGGGCCGTCCAAGTCCATCCGGTCATCGCTGCCTCCCTTGGCCGCATCCGGTACGGGCGCGGGAGGGAAAGCCTAGCCCGGTTTGGGGCAAAACTCATCCGCTCCGGCGGAAATATCTCCCCTGCGTCATGCGCGGTCGGCGCAAGCCGCCGCTCGCCGCGTCAGTCGACGATGACGATGTGCAGAGCGCGCGGGCCATGGGCGCCCAGAAGCAGCGTCTGCTCGATGTCGCCGGAGCGCGACGGGCCGGTGACGAAATTCAGCGACCGCGGCATCTCGCCCTTGCCATAGCGCGCGCGCAACATGGGGAAGACGGCTTCCATCTCGCCGCCGATGCTGTCGGCCTTCACCACGACGATGTGGTTTTCCGGCAGGAAGTTGAGGCTGGTCGGGTTCTGTGGACCGGAGACGAGGACCAGCGTGCCGGTCTCGGCGATGGCGGTCTCGGCATGGGAGAGGCCGTTGAGATCGTCGCCGTCGCTGACGCCCTTTCGGATGGTGAGGGACGTGGCGTCGAAATCGGCGTCGGCGAAGCGCGGGTCTTCGGACATTCTGAGATCGGCGGGGAAATTGTTCTCGCGCAGCCAGCGGGAGACCTCGCCGGCCAGGTCGCCATAGCCGGCAATCCGCGCGGTGGTGGCGTTGGCCCGCTCGGCCATGCGGATGAACAGCGCCACCTGCTCGTCCTGGGGCAACTGGCCGCGCCGGGGCACGATGCCGACGGGCGCGCCGGCCATGCGTTCCTCGACGATGCGCCTGCGCTCGGGGTCGTTGGGACGGGCGCCATTGGAGCGGCGGATCCGGCCGAGGACGGCTTCGCGGGTGGATGCGCTCATCGTTTGTCCCCCGTCGTCGCATGGGATTTCTGGGCGTATTGCTGCATGAAGGTGCGCCCTTCGGGCGCCGGCAGGTCGCGCCATTTGGTCCAGCCGCCGGCCAGCGGCAGCGAGGCGAAGCGCCGCTTGCGGCCGGCCGCCAGCTTCAGGAGCGGCATCGCCATCGACACCGCCGCCCGGTAGAGCGCCGGCCGCCGGGCGAAGAACGCCCAGACGCCGAGGCCGGTGCGCTGGGTCCTGGGCTGCAGATGGCTCTCGAACTCCTTCTCGCGCCAGTGCCGCATCATCTTGGGCAGCGGAATGCGCATCGGGCAGACGCTCTCGCAGCGGCCGCAGAAGGTCGAGGCGTTCGGCAGATGGCCGGACTTGTCGACACCGATCAGCGACGGCGTCAGCACCGCGCCCATCGGGCCGGGATAGACCCAGCCATAGGAGTGACCGCCGACGGCGTGATAGACCGGGCAATGGTTCATGCAGGCGCCGCAGCGGATGCAGCGCAGCATTTCCTCGAACTCGGTGCCGAGCATGTTGGAGCGTCCATTGTCGAGGAGGATGACGTGGTATTCCTCCGGCCCGTCGAGATCGGCGTCCCGCTTCGGACCCGTCGAAAGCGTGGTGTAGACGCTCATGTCCTGGCCGGTCGCCGAGCGCGCCAGGATGCGCAGGATCTGGGCGGTGTCCTCCAGCGTCGGCACCAGCTTCTCGATCGAGGCCAGCACCACGTGGCACTTGCCCAGAAGCTGGGTGAGGTCGCCATTGCCCTCGTTGGTGACGATGACCGACGAGCCGGTCTCGGCGATCAGGAAGTTCGCACCGGTCACGCCGATGTCGGCCTCGGCATATTTGCGGCGCAGGATCTGGCGGGCCTCGCCGAGCAGCGTCTCCGGCTCGACCAGATTGCGGTTCGGGTCGAGATCGACATGGACGCGGCGGAAATCCGCCTCGACCTGATCGCGGGTCACGTGGACGGCCGGGGCGATGATGTGGCTCGGATGCTCGCCGCGCAGCTGGATGATGTATTCGCCGAGATCGGTCTCGACCGGCACGATGCCGTTCTCTTCCAGGAAGGCGTTGAGGCCGATCTCCTCGGAGATCATCGTCTTGCCCTTGGTGACGGTCTTGGCGTTCCGCTTCTTGGCGATGTCGAGGAAGATCTTGCGGGCGTGGTCCGCATCCTCCGCGAAATGCACAATGCCGCCGGAGGCTTCGACCTTGGCCACATAGGCCTCGATATAGAGGTCGAGATGCTTCAGCGTGTGGTTCTTGATGGCGACGGCGTTGTCACGCAGGGCGTCGAATTCGGGCAGGGCGTCGACGGCGGTCTGGCGCTTGTCGATGAAGCCCTTCTCGACATGGCCGAGAGCCCGCTGCAGCTCGACATCGGCGAGCGCCTTGACGGTATTGGCCTTGAAGGTATGCGAAGTGATCTGCATGGGGCGGAGCCTATTCGGGCATGAAGTCGGGGTCGCGGCGCTGCTCGACCGTCCACGGGGCGGCGACTGCCGCCGGGACGAGCGCGCGGCCGCTTCGCTGCAGGCGTTGACGCCTCACAGCTTGCCGCCGATCGGCGGAGCGTCGGTCATGCCGGCGAGGACTTCGGCCACGTGACGGACCTCGACGCCGATATTCTCGCGCTTGAGCTTGCCGTCCATGTTCATCAGGCAGCCGAGATCGCCGGCCAGCAGCATGTCGGCGCCGGTCATGCCGACATTGCGCGCCTTCTTGGTGACGATGGCGTTGGAGACGTCGGGATATTTGATGCAGAAGGTGCCGCCGAAACCGCAGCAGACTTCCGAATCGCGCAGTTCCGTCAGTTCCAGCCCCTCGACGCTGTCGAGCAGCATGCGCGGCTGCGCCTTGACGCCGAGCTCGCGCAGGCCCGAGCAGGAATCGTGATAGGTGGCGGTGCCCTCGACCCTGGCGGTGACGCCGGTCATGCCGCGCACGTCGGCCAGGAAGCTGACGAGTTCGAACACCTTGTCGGAAAAGGCGAGGGCACGCGCCTCCCACTCGGCATCGCCGGCGAAGAGCTCGGGATAGTGCTTCTTCAGCATGGCGCCGCACGATCCCGAGGGGGCGACCACGTAGTCGAAGCCCTCGAAGGTGGCGATCACCTGTTCGGCGATGGCTCTCGTGTCGGCCCGGTCGCCGGAATTGTAGGCCGGCTGGCCGCAGCAGGTCTGGGCCGTCGGGACGACGACGTCGCAGCCCGATTCTTCCAGAAGCTTGATGGCCGCGAAGCCGACGCTCGGACGGAACAGATCGACCAGACAGGTAACGAACAGCGCGACTTGCGGACGGGTCTCGCTGCGAACGGCATTCTCGCTCAATGGCTTCTCCTCGTACGTCCTTCGTCGCACATTGGCGGCGGCGTCGGCAACGTTGCAGTTTGGAAACGTTCTGAGCCGGTTTGTCGACAATCGCAATTCCTGCTTGGACCGGACTTGGCCGATCGGGTAGCAAGAGCGGCACCACAAAGGGGAAAAGATGGGCCGCATCACGTTACGCCAGGCGTCGCTCGACCGCTTTCCCACCGATCCGCGCCGGGCCGCCGTCCTCGGCGAGCTGCATGCCAGGCCGTTTCCGCTGATCGAGCTGCCGCGCGCGCTCGTGGTGCTGGCCTTCATGAACGAGGATCACGGCGAGAGCGATCTGGCGATCCTCGCCGAAATGTCGGTGCGCCGCGGCGTGCCGCCGCCGGCCAAGGACGCGCGGACCCATTCCTTCGCCTTCGGCAAGGGCAAGCTGCGCTGGGAGCGGCACACCGAATTCTGCACCTATTCCTGGGAGGGACCGCCGCCCGAACATTTCGGCGACCCGGTCGAAGGCCATCCCTTCGGCGCCGAGTTCCAGGCGCCGGGACCGTTCATCGCCGGAGTGCATCTGGAGTTGCGGCCGAACGACGCTGCCGGCCAGGCGGCGCTCGAGAGCTTCGACAAGTCCAGCTACTGCCATTCGATAATGGAGAGCGGGCTCGCCCATGCGGCGACGGATTTTCGCCAGGACGGCGACGGCATGACGCGCATGCTGGTGCTGGATGACGGGCTGCCGCCGCAACGCGCCGGCGCGCTCGCCATGCGCCTGGTGGAAGTCGAGATCTACCGCACCCTGGCGCTGCTCGGCCTGCCGCTCGCCCATTCGGTGGGGCCGATGGTGGCCTCGCTCGAAAGCCGGCTGATGTCGATCACCGAGGAGATGAAGGGCGGCAACGAGGACAGTCGGCAGCTCCTGCAGGAGATCACCCTGGCGGCGGCCGAGGTCGAGGCCTCCGCCGCCTCGGTGCTGTACCGGTTCGGGGCCAGCCGCGCCTATGACGAGATCGTCAGCGAGCGCCTCGCCTCCGTGGGCGAGCAGCCGATCGCCGGGCAGGAGAGCTGGAGCGCCTTCCTGAAGCGCCGGATGGGGCCGGCCATGCGCACCTGCCGGGCCATCGAGGAGCGGCAGGCCAATCTGTCGGAGAAGCTCAGCCGCGCCGCAAACCTCCTGCGCACCCGCATCGACGTCGAACTGGAGCACCAGAACCGCGACCTTCTGGCCTCCATGGACCGGCGGGCGCGGCTGCAATTGCGGCTGCAGCAGACCGTCGAGGGCCTGTCGGTCGCGGCGATCGGCTACTACGTCGTCGGGCTGTTCGGCTATGTCGCCAAGGCGCTGGAGTATCAGGGACTGCCGGTCTCCGCGACGGTGCTCGTCGCCGGCTTCGTGCCGATCGCGCTGCTCGGGGTCTGGCTGGTCGTGCGCAGCATCCGCAAGCATCACATGCAGGGCGGCGAGGACGGTCATTGAGCCGCAGACGCCTACCGTTCCTCCTGTGGACGCCGGCCCGTGCGGCGCCTAGTTTCGCCTCTCTAATGGGAGTGAGCCGATGTCCGTGATGATGCCCAAGCCGTCCGAGGCGATCCTCGGCCGCCGCCAGTCGATCGTCGACGCCCTGCGCGCGATCGTGCCGGGCGAGGGCGTGGTGGACGCCGCCAACGAGATGGCCGTGTTCGAGTCGGACGGGCTGACCGCCTATCGCCAGATGCCGCTGGTCGTCGTGCTGCCGTCTACGGTCGAGCAGGTCGCACGGGTCCTGCAATATTGTCACGCCAACGAGATCCCGGTGGTGCCGCGCGGCTCCGGCACCTCGCTGTCCGGCGGCGCCTTGCCGCTCGAGGATGGCGTGCTGCTGGTCCTGTCGAAGTTCAACCGGGTGCTGGAGATCGACTACGACAATCGCTGCGCCGTGGTGCAGCCGGGCGTCACCAATCTCGGCATCACCAAGGCGGTGGAAGGCGAGGGCTTCTACTACGCGCCCGATCCGTCCTCGCAGATCGCCTGCTCGATCGGCGGCAATGTCGCGGAGAATTCCGGCGGCGTGCACTGCCTGAAATACGGCCTCACCGCCAACAACGTCCTCGGCATCGAGTTCGTCACCATCGAGGGCGAGGTGGTGCGCCTCGGCGGCAAGCATCTGGAGGCCGAAGGCTACGATTTCCTTGGTCTGATGACCGGCTCGGAAGGCCTGCTCGGCGTCGTGACCGAGGTCACGGTCCGCATCCTGCAGAAGCCGGAGACGGCGCGGGCGGTGCTGATCGGCTTTCCCACCTCCGAACAGGCCGGCGAGTGCGTGGCCGCGATCATCGCCAAGGGTATCATACCGGCGGGTATGGAGATGATGGACCGGCCGGCCATCCACGCGGCGGAGGATTTCGTCCATGCCGGCTATCCCCGCGACGTCGAGGCGCTGCTGATCGTCGAGCTCGACGGGCCGGGCGCCGAGGTCGATCATCTTTTGGCCGAGGTTGCGGCAATTGCCGACGCCAACGGCGCCACCGTCACCAAGGTCTCGAATTCGGAAGAGGAGCGCGCGTCGTTCTGGGCGGGGCGCAAGGCGGCGTTCCCGGCGGTCGGCCGCATCTCGCCGGATTATTACTGCATGGACGGCACCATTCCGCGCAAGGAGCTGCCGCGGGTGCTGGCCGGCATGAAGGCGTTCTCGGAAAAATACGATCTGCGCGTCGCCAATGTCTTCCATGCCGGCGACGGCAATCTGCATCCGCTGATCCTCTACGACGCCAACAAAGAGGGCGAGCTGCACCGGGCCGAGGAGTTCGGCAACGACATCCTGCGCCTGTGCGTGGAGGTCGGCGGCGTCCTGACCGGCGAGCACGGCGTCGGCGTGGAAAAGCGCGACCTGATGCCGGAGATGTTCAGCGAGGACGATCTGCGCCACCAGCAGCGGGTCAAATGCGCCTTCGACGACAAGCATCTGCTCAATCCCGGCAAGGTCTTCCCGCAGCTCCATCGCTGCGCCGAACTCGGCCGGATGCATGTCCACAAGGGGCAGGTGGCCTTTCCCGACCTGCCGAGGTTCTGACCATGAGCGAGTTGCGTTCGACCGGCGCGGCCGGCCCCGCCGCGTCCATCCTGCGCCCCGAGACCGCAATCCAGCTCCGCGACATCGTCGCGGCGGCGGTGTCGCAGGAAGAGCCGCTGGCGGTCGAGGGCACCGGCTCCAAGCGCGGTCTTGGACGGCCGGTGCAGGCGGCGCGCACCCTGTCGCTGTCGGCCATGGCCGGCGTGACCCTGTACGAACCCGAAGAGCTGGTCCTGTCGGCACGCGTCGGCACGCCCATCGCCGAGATCGAGAGGCTTCTGGACGAGGCCGGCCAGCGCCTGGAATTCGAGCCGCTCGACTACGGTCCGCTGCACGGGCTGGAGCCGGGCCTCGGCACGATCGGCGGAGTCGTCGCCTGCAACCTCGCCGGGCCGCGACGGCTGAAGCACGGCGCGGCCCGCGATCACATCCTCGGCGTCCATGCGGTGTCGGGCCGTGGCGAGATGTTCAAGTCCGGCGGTCGGGTGGTCAAGAACGTCACCGGCTACGATCTCTCCAAGGGCCTCACCGGCTCCTTCGGCACGCTGGCGGTGATGACCGACGTGACGCTGAAGGTCCTGCCGAAGACCGAGACCGAGACGACCATCGTGCTGCGCGGTCTCGCCGACGATGCGGCGACCGGCGCCATGGCGGCGGCCATGGGCTCGTCGGCAGAGGCCTCGGGCGCGGCGCATCTGCCGATGTATGTCGCCTCACGCGTCGCCGGCGGCCATCTCGGCAACGACGCGGCGACGCTGATCCGGCTGGAGGGCTTCGGCCCGTCGGTCGCGGCGCGTTCGGCCTATCTCAGCGCCGCGCTCGAGAAGGTCGGCAAGGTCGAGCACCTGGAGGGCGAGGCCTCGCGCGCCGTCTGGCGCGACGTGCGCGACATCCGGCCCTTCGTCGACGGCACCGACAAGCCGGTCTGGCGCCTGTCCGTCACCCCGACGCGCGGCCACGAGATCGTCATGAGCCTGCGCATGCAGGCGGCGATCGACGCCTTCTACGACTGGCAGGGCGGCCTCGTCTGGCTGCGCATGGAAGGCGAGCCGGAGGCCGAGCTGGTGCGCGAGACGATCCGGCGCTTCGGCGGCGGCCATGCCACCTTGGTGCGCGCCTCCGAAAGCGTGCGGGCGGCGACCGCCGTCTTCCAGCCGCAGCCGGGACCGCTGGCGGGCCTCGCCAGCCGGCTGAAGCAGCAGTTCGACCCCGCCGGCGTGCTCAATCCGGGGCGGATGGGCTAGGCGGGCTGCCGCGCCGGCGGTTCGCATCGACGACGTTTCCAGACTCTTTCATGGGCCAGACCTTTGCAAACCACCTTCTCCCCCGCGCAGCTCGCCGATCCCGAGACCGCGCATTCCGAGCAGATCATCCGCAAATGCGTGCATTGCGGCTTCTGCACCGCGACCTGCCCGACCTACGTCACCCTCGGCAACGAGCTCGACAGCCCGCGCGGGCGCATCTACCTGATCAAGGAGATGCTGGAGAACGACCGGCCGGCCGACGAGAAAACCGTCACCCATATCGACCGCTGCCTGTCCTGCCTCGCCTGCATGACGACCTGCCCGTCGGGCGTGAACTACATGCATCTCGTCGACCATGCCCGGGCCCATATCGAGCGGACCTATGAGCGGCCGCTGGCCGACCGGATGATCCGCCGGATCCTGGCGATGACGCTGCCCTATCCCGAGCGGTTCCGCGCAAGCCTCGTCATGGCGCGCATCGGCCGGCCCTTCGCCGGGCTGTTCGATGCGATCAAGCCGCTGAAGCCGCTGGCCGCGATGCTGAAGCTGGCGCCGGGCGCCGTGCCGGCGAAATCGCAGGTCAACGCGCCGGGCGTGCGGCCGGCCGAAGGGCCGCGCAGGAAGCGGGTGGCGCTGCTGCGCGGCTGCGCCCAGTCGGTGCTTGATCCGAAGATCAACGAGGCGACGGTGCGGCTTCTCAACCGGCTCGGCGTCGAGGTGGTGGTGCCGGAGGGCGAGGGCTGCTGCGGCGCGCTGGTCCATCACATGGGCCAGGAAGAGCCGGCGCTGGATTTCGCCCGCCGCAACATCGACGTCTGGTCGCGCACGGCCGAGGCCGACGGCCTCGACGCGATCATCATCACCGCGTCAGGCTGCGGCACGACGATCAAGGATTACGGCCACATGCTGCGGCTGGATCCGGCCTATGCCGAGAAGGCGGCACGGGTCTCTGCCATGGCCAAGGACGTCACCGAGTTCCTGTCCGAGCTGGAACTGCCGCTGCCGGTCAACACGACCGACCTGGTGGTGGCCTATCACTCGGCCTGCTCGATGCAGCACGGCCAGAAGATCACGAAAGCCCCGAAAGTGCTCCTGGCGCAGGCCGGCTTCACCGTTCGCGACGTGCCCGAAGGCCATATCTGCTGCGGTTCGGCCGGCACCTACAACATCCTGCAGCCCGAGATCGCCGCCACACTGCGCGACCGCAAGGTGAAGAACATCGAGAGCATCGCGCCGCAGGCGATCGCCACCGGCAATATCGGTTGCATGACGCAGATCGGTTCGGGCACCGGCATTCCGATCCTGCACACGATCGAGCTCCTCGACTGGGCCTTTGGCGGCGAGAAGCCGGCAAGCCTCGCTGCCGTCCAGCCCCGCGGCGAGCCCGGCCTCGTCGCGGCGGAGTAGCCCTAACGCAAAACGACCCGCCGTCGCCGGCGGGCCGTGATGTCGAAGCGACCGGGCGCTGGGCTCAGCCGCCGAAGATCGAGGCGATGACGTTTTCGCGCACGACGCCGACTTCGGTATAGACGTTCTTCGGGCCCTGGCCGCTGGGGCCGATGACGATGACCTTGGTGCCGTTCGGCACGCGCTCGTACAGGTGCTCGACGTCCTGGTTCATCATGCGGATGCAGCCCGAGGACATGTTCTGGCCGATGGTCCAGGGCTGGTTGGTGCCGTGGATCCGGAACAGCGAATCGCGACCGCCGCGATACAGATACATTGCCCGTGCACCCAGCGGGTTGGCCGGGCCACCCTTCATGTGGGCCGGCAGGATGCGGCCCTTGGCGCGCTCGCGCTTGATCATCGACGGCGGCGGCGTCCAGCCCGGCCATTCGGCCTTGCGGCCGACGCTCATCCGGCCCGACCAGCCGAAGCCGTCGCGGCCGACGCCGACGCCGTAGCGGGTCGCCATGCCGTTGCCCTCGACGAAGTAGAGATATTTGCGCTGGGAATCGACGATGATCGTGCCCGGCTTCTCGCGCGTCTCGATGCGCACCTGCCGGCGGTGATACTGGGCCGCCGGGCCACGCTGGGCGAGGGCCCGGTGCTGCGTGCGGGCGGCGACGCGCTCGGCGCTGACGGTCACCCACTTGTTGGTCGCATGGTCGTAGCGGCGCACGTCTTCGGCGCTGGCCTGTCCGGTCACCGCCAGGGCCATGATCGCCGTCAGGCCGGCTCCGGCCCATCGTGTCCAGTTCTGCATGGGAGGCTCCTCTCGTTTGGCGGGGCGGAGCAAAGCCCACCGTATCCCGCGCCTCGTTGTCGTCATTGTGCCATGGTTTGAACGCATTCTCGCCGCGTTGGTCGCATCGAGTTCCGCATTCCGTTGAGGAAAGTCGGGGCTGTTGCCGTTAGAGCACAACGACCCTGGTGCCGACCTTCACCCGTTCGTAAAGATCCATCACGTCCTGGTTGCGCATGCGGATGCAGCCCGAGGACACCGCCCGGCCGATCGTCCAGGGCTGGTTGGTGCCGTGGATCCGGTAGAGCGTGGAGCCGAGATAGAGTGCGCGGGCGCCCAGCGGGTTGGCTTCGCCGCCCTTCATGTGGGCCGGCAGGATCCGCCCCTTCTTGCGTTCGCGGGCAATCATCGCCTTGGGCGGCGTCCAGCTCGGCCATTCGGCCTTGCGGGTGATCGGATGCCGGCCCTTCCAGCCGAAGCCGGGCTTGCCGACACCGACGCCGTAGCGGCGCGCCGTGCCGTCGCGGCCGACATGGTAGAGGAACTTCGCCCTGGTATCGACGACGATGGTGCCGGGCGCCTCCTTGCCGCTATAGGGCACGGTCTGGGGCAGGAATTGCGGGTCGACCGCATTCGGGGCGGGAAGGTTGCGGGTCGCCAGTGCGGCCTGCTGGCGTCCGGTCACCGGTGCGGCGCTGCGGGTTCCGGGCAGATAGCCGGGCCGCACGCCGGGCGCCTGGCCGCGGACGCGCTGCTGGGTGTAGCCAGGACGCACGACGACGCGGGTGCCGACCGAGGGCGCCGCAGCGCCGCGGCGGCCGCCGAGGACAACCCCCGACGCGGCGGCCCGCTGGTAGCTGCGGGCGACGCCGTCACCCGGCGACAATTGCAGGAGCCAGCGGTCGGCCAGATCGGGCGCGATCTCGACCGGCGGCAGGCTGCGGTATCGCTCCTGCGCCTCGCTCGCCGGGGGGCAGGCCAGAATCGCCAGCAGGCCGACAAGTGCGCGCCGGGCGGATATCGGTATCGCCATGATGTCCCTCGATTGCCGGATTGGGGCCGGCTTGCGCCTGCCGCCTCGACACCAAGCCTCGCTGTAAAGGGCAAGGGAATGGTAAACGCGCCGGTCCGAAACACCCTCGAAAACGGAAACAGTTTCATAAGGTTAAGCAGCGGTTTCGCAGCGTGGTTAAGGGGGCGTTGTGAGTCCGACGCGGATGTGGCGCGCGGAGGTGTCGCAGCATGCCTGCCACACTATGCCGAATTAAAGCGCACGCCGAAATTTCAGGCATTGTGCAATGCAACATAATTGCTAGATTCGATCTCGGCGTCCAAAGGGCGCCATGACGGGCATCAGAACCCGGATGCGGGACGAACGCACGCAATGGCATGAACCGGTCGCACAAGGCTGCGATCGCAACCCCTTCGCCATGGCCGCTGGACCGGCCATAGGAGCCCTGCCATGATCGCTCTGACCCTGATCGTCTGCCTCAACTCCGCCCCTGCCGACTGCCGCCCCGAGCAGGTCGCCTTCGACGGTTCCATCATGCAATGCGCCCTGTTCGGCCAGGCTGCCGCCGTCGAGCATCTGAAGGCGCGGCCGAAATGGCATCTGAAGCGCTATCGCTGCGCGTCGGGCCGCTCGACCAACGCCTGACGCCGGCGGGCGGCGCATCGCTACGGTAGCTTGCCACTTCGACGGGCGCCTGCGAAAACTGCGCCATGGACCCATCGATGCAAGACGCGCCGCCGCCGGACGGCCTGATCCGCGGCCCGGACGGCCTGCTGCGCTGCGCTTGGCACGGCGGCGACGATCTCTATCGTCGCTACCATGACGAGGAATGGGGCCGGCCGACCGCCGACGATGACCGGCTCTATGAAAAGCTCTGCCTGGAAGGGTTTCAGGCAGGGCTCTCCTGGCTGACCATCCTGCGCAAGCGTGAGGCCTTTCGCGAACTGTTCCACGGCTTCACGATCGCGCGGGTGGCGGCGATGGACGAGGCGGACGTGGAGCGGATCGTCCTCGACGCCCGCATCATCCGGCATCGCGGCAAGATCGTTTCGGCGATCAACAATGCCCGCCGCGCCGATGCGCTGCGCGCCGAGCACGGCTCGCTGGCGGGCTTCCTCTGGCGCCACGCGCCGGATGCGGACGAGCGGCCGGCGACGGTGACCGCCGAATGGCTGCGCGCCAATCCGGTCACCCCGGCCTCGACGCGCCTGTCAAAGGCCCTGAAGAAGGCCGGCTTCAGCTTTGTCGGCCCGACCACGGTCTACGCCTTCATGCAGTCGCTGGGCTTCGTGAACGACCACATCGACGGGTGCTGCATGCGCGACGACTGCGCGGCGGCGCGGCACGCGTTCACGCCGCCGGGGTGAGGGGGCGTCGCCGGCGTGTGTAGCGCAGGTGGTGCATGTCGCGGCAGCGGCGGTTGCGGCGTCGCGGCAGGCTATCGCAGTAATCGTCACCGGAGCGGCGGTTGTGGCGCTGAGGCATGGGGCCTCGGGTCAAGCCCGAGGATGACGCCGGGATTTGAGCGATGCCGTCAATCGCCACCGTCTGTGCAGTCGTCGAAGCGTGTGGCATTGAAAGGTCCTCAGCCGCTGCAAAGGTCACAGCCGCTGAAGCCTAGCGAAGACCTTCAACAAGGTCGTCATCCTCGGGCTTGACCCGAGGACCCATGCCAAGCCGGTTCCACCGCCGCATACGCCTCAGAAGACCCTGCTTGACGCCGCCACCGCGACCATCAACGCTTCGACCATGGCCGGCACCGTCTACATCATGGCGTCGCAGAAGAACGGCACGCTCTATATCGGCGTCACGTGAGACCTGCCGCGCCGGGTGTACGAGCACAAGAGCGGCCTGACAAAAGGCTTCGTGAAGGCCCATGGGGTGACGCGGCTGGTCTGGTACGAGGACCATGTCGACATCGGCAGCGCCATCCAGCGGGAGAAATCCCTCAAGCGCTGGCGGCGGCAATGGAAGATCGACCTGAGCGAGGCGATGAACCCGGAGTGGACAGAACTCTATCGCGGCATGGGGTGGTGAGGTGTTGCGCGGGGGTGCGTTGGTGGTTTTCACCGGAGCGGAAGCTGAGATGGCGAGGCATGGGTCCTCGGGTCAAGCCCGAGGATGACGCCGAGATTTGAGCTTTGCTGCCAATCGCCACCGTCTGTGCAGGCGCCGGAACCGGTGGCATCGAAAAGTCCGCAGCCGCCGCAAAGGTCCACAGCCGCTGGAAAGGTCCACAACGGCCGGAGTGTAGCGAAGACCTCCAACAAGGTCGTCATCCTCGGGCTTGACCCGAGGACCCATGCCAAATCGTTGACGTTGCCCTCCGCTTCTCCGATCTGCCGTCTCGCCGCGTTTACGCCGCACCCCACCACGCTACGCTTGCAAAACCGCCTTGCCTTGCCGAAATCGGGCGCACGGGGTAGGGGATCGCCCGCAGGAAAGGGTGCATCCGAGCGCCCGTCAAACCGTTTGGACGCAGCGCATTCATGGCCGACAAGAAGAAGAAACCGTCGAGGGTCCAGGCACGGGTGCCGCGCGGCTTCGTCGATCGCGACGCCAGCGATCTGCGCGCCCAGGACGCCATGCTGGCGAAGATCCGCCGGGTCTACGAGACCTACGGCTTCGAGCCGGTGGAGACGCCGGTGTTCGAATATACAGACGCGCTGGGCAAGTTCCTGCCGGATGCCGACCGGCCGAATGCCGGCGTGTTCTCGCTGCAGGACGACGACGAGGCGTGGATGAGCCTGCGCTACGATCTGACGGCGCCGCTCGCCCGCTATGTGGCGGAGAATTACGAGAGCCTGCCCAAGCCCTATCGCAGCTACCGGGCCGGCTATGTCTTCCGCAACGAAAAGCCGGGGCCGGGCCGCTTCCGCCAGTTCATGCAGTTCGACGCCGACATCGTCGGCGCGCCGAACGTCTCGGCCGATGCCGAGATGGCGATGATGATGGCCGACACGATGGAGGCGCTGGGCATCCCGCGCGGCCAGTATGTCATCCGTGTCAACAACCGGAAGGTGCTCGACGGCGTCCTTGAGGCGATCGGCCTCGGCGGCGACGAGAATGCCGGCCGCCGGCTGACCGTGCTCCGGGCGATCGACAAGCTGGACAAGTTCGGCCCCGAGGGCGTCAAGCTGCTGCTCGGCAAGGGACGCTGGGACGGCGGGCAGGAAGGCGAGGGCGATTTCACGCCGGGCGCCGGGCTGGACGACGCGCAGACCGGGAAGATCCTCGGCTTTGTCGGCGCATCGAAGATCGATGAGCTTGCCGGCATATTTCCCGGCCAGGCCGGCGAAGGACGGATGGGCGAGGGCATTGCCGAGCTGAACGATATCCAGGCGTATCTGGACGGTGCGGGCTATCTGGGCCGGGTTTCGATCGACCCCTCCGTCGTCCGCGGCCTCGAATATTATACCGGGCCGGTCTTCGAGGCGGAGCTGCTGTTCGACGTCACCAACGAGAAGGGCCAGAAGGTCCAGTTCGGCTCGGTCGGCGGCGGCGGGCGCTATGACGGGCTGGTGTCGCGCTTCATGAGCCAGCCGGTGCCGGCGACGGGCTTTTCCATCGGCGTCTCCCGCCTGATGACGGCGCTCAAGAATCTCGGCCGGCTCGACGCTGCCGAGCGGACCGGGCCGGTGGTGGTCACCGTGATGGACCGCGACCGCATGGCCGACTACCAGGCCATGGCGACGACGCTGCGCGCGGCGCTGAACACCGACGAGAACGGCAATCCGACGGCGACACCGGTGTCCGTCGAGGTGTTCCAGGGCAACCCCAAGCAGTTCGGCAAGCAGCTGCAATATGCCGACCGGCGCAATGCCCCGGTGGTGGTCATCCAGGGCGACGACGAGAAGGCGGCCGGCAAGGTGCAGGTCAAGGATCTGGCGCTCGGCAAGGAACTGTCCGCCGAGATCACCGACAATGCCGAATGGCGCGAGGCGCGGGCCGGACAGGAAATGGTCGACGAGGCCGACATGGTCGCGGCGGTGAAGGCGATCCTGGCGCGTCAGAATGGCCGTTCCGGCGGCGATGCCGGCAGCGGAGCCTGAGGCCGTGAGCGCCGAGACACGCGCCGGAACGGGCGCGCCCTACGATGCCGAGCTCGGCGCGCTGTTCGCCGCCCGCGGCGCGGCGCGGGTCGACGTGCCGATCATCCAGCCGGCCGATCCCTATCTCGACACGGCAGGCGAGGCGCTGCGCCGGCGCATCTTCCTGACCCGCGGCGAGGCCGGCGAGACCCTGTGCCTGCGGCCCGACTTCACCATCCCCGTCTGCCGGGACCATGTCGGCCACGGTGCGACGCTGCCGCGCCGCTACAGCTATGTCGGGCTGGTGTTCCGCCAGCGGCCGACCGGGCCCGGCGAGTTCTACCAGGCCGGGATCGAGGATCTGGGCGAGGAGAACGCCGCGACCGCCGATGCACGGGCGCTGGCCGATGCCCTGGCGGGGCTGGAGACCTGCGGTCTCGAAGCCGGCGAGCTCGATCTCGTTCTCGGCGACCAGGGCCTGTTCGAGGCGTTCCTGCGGGCGCTGGGCCTGCCGGAGGGCTGGCAGCGCCGGCTGGTGCGCACCTTCGGCCATGACGATCAGCTGGAAGCGGCACTCGCCGCGCTGGCGCGTGGCGGCAGCGGCGCGCTGGACGCGCTCGATCCGGAATTTGCGGAACTCGCCCGTCTCGGCGAGCAGGGCGCGCTGACTTTCAAAATTCGCGAACGCATGGAGGAGGCGGGGCTGCCGCCGCATTCCGGGCGCTCGCCGGGCGAGGTCGCGGCGCGGCTGATCGAGAAGGTGGCGATCGCCGAGGCCCGGCTCAGCGAGGGCTCCCTGCAGCTTCTGCGCCGGTTCCTGGCCATCGACGCCCCCCTGTCGGAGGCCGGCACGGTCATCGGCGATCTCGCCGGCGCGGCCGGCCTCGATCTCGGCCGGGCGCTGACCTTCTTCGAGACCCGCAATCTCGCGCTGCGGGCGGCCGGCGTCGATCTCGCCGCGGTGCGCTATCGCGCTGCCTTCGGTCGGCCGATCGACTATTACACCGGCCTCGTCTTCGAGGCGCGCCGCAAGGGTTCCAACGAGCCGCTGGCGGGCGGCGGGCGCTATGACCGGCTGTTGAGCATACTGGGCGCCGAGCGGCCCGTGCCGGCCGTCGGCTTTTCGCTCTGGCTCGACCGCATCGCCAGCCGGACGGGAGACGCGGCATGACGCTCACCCTCGCGATCCCCTCCAAGGGGCGGTTGAAGGACAAGGCCGTCGCGGCGCTGGCCGAGGCCGGCATCCATGTCGCGTCGGCCGAGGATTCGCGCAGCTACCGCACCAGCGTCACCGGCGCGCCGGGACTGGAAGTGCTGCTGCTGTCGGCCTCGGAGATTGCTCGCGAACTGCGCGACGGAGCGATCGATTTCGGCATCACCGGCGAGGATCTGATCCGCGAGACCATCGCAGAGCCCGAACAAATGGTGGAAACGGTCGCCCGCCTCGGCTTCGGTCATGCCGACGTGGTGGTGGCCGTGCCCGATGCCTGGGTCGACGTGGAGACGATGGAAGACCTGAACGACGTGGCAGGCGGCTATCGTGCCCGGCACGGGCGCCGCCTGCGCGTGGCGACGAAATACTGGCGGCTGACCCAGAGCTTCTTCACGCGGCGCAACGGGATCCAGAGCTACCGCATCGTGGAGAGCCTCGGTGCGACCGAGGGCACGCCGGCGGCCGGCTCGGCGGATGTCATCGTCGACATCACCTCGACCGGCTCCACCCTGACCGCGAACCATCTCAAGATCCTGTCCGACGGGGTGATTTTGCGGTCGCAGGCCTGCCTGATCCGTTCGCTGGTCGCGCGCGACCGGCAGGATGTGGCCGAGGCGGACGCCCTTGCCGCCCGGTTCGGTTCGGCGCCGGACTGATCAGTCCGGTGGTGCCGCCGCTTCCTCTGGGGAAGCGGCGGTCTGTTCTGCTCAGGACTATCCGGGTCTGTGGCCGCCCGTCGCCTGCAGGCATTCGACGAAGAGATCGAGAACATATTTCCGGTCAGGACTGTTGCGTCTGATGTCGGCCTCCGAATGGATGACCTTTTCCATCAACATCCAGGCGACGTATTCCCGGCTGACCTGGCCGGAATTGATACTGACACGTTCCGTCATATTTCCCCCATCGAACCTGCTGGCCGGCGTCACGTGGCGAATCTCACGCGCCGCGATGCTATAAGAAGAGAATTCGATAAGGCAACAGAACTGACGTAAAGGCATCCGCCGTTCGGCGAGTGTTCGGTTGGGGGGGGGCGGTTCGGGGGCGTGCGCACGAAAAAGCCGCCCCGGCGCGTTGGCGACCGGAGCGGCTGAAGTGTTCTTCGGACCTTTGGGCTCGTCAGGCGTAGCGGCTTTCGCGCTTCGGCTTGTCGACGGCCAGCGCGCCGGCACCGGCGCCGGCAAGGGCGAGGAAGCCGCCGGCAAGGGCGATGTTCTTGAGCAGCGCGGTCTGGTCGTCGATATGGGCGAGGAGACCGGTGGCGACGCAGAAGGCGGCAAGCGCGATGGCCACGGCCCGCGTCTGGAAGCCGACGAGGACCGCGATGCCGGCCAGAAGCTCGAAGGCGCCGACGACATAGGCCATCACGAGCGGTGCGGGCACGCCGAGACTGGACAGATAACCCGAGAAGCCCGCGGCCCCGGCGAGCTTGCCGAAGCCCGACAAGATGAAGATGATCGACAGGAGAACCCTGCCGAGAAGGATGAGATTGGCGTTCATGGCGATGTCTCCTGGGCGGCGTCCTTGCGGTGGATGATGTTCCGCAGTGCCTTTGTCGGTTGAACCGATGCACAGGTAAACTGCCGCGCCGGAACTTGCATCCCGGCCCGGCGCCGACAATTCGTCAACCAAAAACGATACAATCGCAGTTCTGGTGGCGACGACCGATAGGCAGGCATCGATCGTCGCCGTCTGTCACCCGGATCAGCCCGGCGCGATCATGGTGCGCGGATCGACGATCCGGTCGTAATCCGCCTCGGAGACGAGGCCGCTCGCGACGGCTTCCTCGCGCAGGGTCGTGCCGTTCTGATGCGCCGTCTTGGCGATCTTGGCGGCCGCATCGTAGCCGATGGTCGGTGCCAGCGCGGTCACCAGCATCAGCGACTGCTCCATCAGGCTCTGGATGCGCTCCTCGTTCGCCTCGATGCCGTCGACGCAATGTTCGGCGAAGCTGACCATGGAATCGGCCAGAAGCCGGATCGAGGACAGGACGGCGTTGGCGATGACCGGCTTGAAGACGTTCAACTCGAAATGGCCCTGCGAGGCGGCGACCGTCACGGTGGTGTCGTGGCCGAAGATCTCGGTGGCGACCATGGTGATGGCCTCGGCCTGGGTCGGGTTGACCTTGCCCGGCATGATCGACGAGCCGGGCTCGTTGGCCGGCAGGTTGAGTTCGCCGAGACCGGAGCGCGGGCCGGAGCCGAGGAAGCGGATGTCGTTGGCGATCTTCATCAGATCGGCGGCCAGCGAGTTGAGCGCGCCGTGGAAGAAGGTCAGCGCGCCATGCGAGGCCAGCGCCTCGAACTTGTTGGTCGCGGTGCGGAACGCCTCGCCGGTGAGCTTGGCGACCTCGGCAGCAACCGCCGTATCGAAGCCCTCGGGGGCGTTGAGGCCGGTGCCGACGGCCGTGCCGCCCTGGGCCAGCGCCAGGACACCGTCGAGAGCGTCGTTGATGCGCTTCTTGGAGAGCTCCAGCGCCGCGGCGTAGCCGGAGAATTCCTGGCCGAGCGTCACCGGCGTGGCGTCCTGGGTATGGGTGCGGCCGATCTTGATGATCGCCGCATATTGCTTCGCCTTGGCGTCCAGCGAGCCATGCAGCCGGTCGAGCGCCGGCAGCAGCAGGCGCCGGGTCTCCAGGACGGTGGCGACATGCATGGCCGTCGGGAAGACGTCGTTGGACGACTGGCTCATATTGACGTGGTCGTTGGGATGGACCGGCTTCTTGCTGCCCATGGTGCCGCCGAGCATCTCGATTGCCCGGTTCGAGATGACCTCGTTGACGTTCATGTTGGTCTGGGTGCCCGAGCCGGTCTGCCAGACGACGAGGGGGAAGTGGTCGTCGAGCTTGCCCGCGACGATCTCGTCGGCGGCGCTCTCGATGGCATCGGCGATCTGGCCGTCGAGGCGGCCCATCGAGGTGTTCACCCGGGCGACGGCCTTCTTGACGAGGGCAAGGGCGTGGATCAGCGGCAGCGGCTGGCGGTCGCCGCCGATGCGGAAATTGTTGCGCGACCGTTCGGTCTGGGCGCCCCAGTAGCGGTCGGCCTCGACTTCGATGGCGCCGATGGAATCGGTTTCGGTACGGGTGCTCATCTTCTGCCCTTCGCAGCTCGTGTACAGGTCGGGCATGGCTTACCGGGCGCGCCGCCGGATCGGAAGGGGCGGACGCAGGGTAAAATCGGTTTAGGCGGCGGAGCCCCAAACGAAACAGGCGGGCCCCCGGGGAACCCGCCTGCAAGCTGTCGTCATGAATGGTGGCCGGTCAGCCGGCCGGGCAGTGCGCCCCGGTCGCGGCCCAGGCCTCGTAGAGCGCGCCGAACTGCTCCTGCGTGCCCGGCACCTTCTCGCGGCCCTGGCCCGGATTCCAGCCCCAGCCGACCAGATCGTCGGCGGCCATGTGCTCGACGAGCTCGGCCAGGGTCTTGCCGCCATTGCGGTCCTGATCCTTGATCTGCACGCAGATCTCGGCCAGCGAACGGCCTTCCCAGGCCATCTCGATCGGCGCGACATGCCAGTTCGGATTGCCGGGGATCGAGCGGATGCCCTCGGCCTGCGCCACCACCTCGACATTCTCGGGGCCATGGCAGGTGTTGCACATCATGCCGGGGGCGCCGAAATTGGAATCGCCGCGCACGACGGGCGGCTGGTGCTCGCGCATCTCCATGCCCTGGAGCGGCGAATTGCCCGCCGGATGGCAGTTCACGCAGCGCGGATGCAGAAGCACCTTGCCGGTTTCCTCGAAGATGGCGATCGAGCGCTGGGTCTCGTCGGCGATTCCGTCGAAGGCGGAGACCGGCTTCAGGGTCCGCTCGGGATCGGCCTGGGGCGCGACGGCAGGCGTCGAGGGTTCGGGCGCCGCGGGCGCGCGTTCCTGCGCACCGACCGGTCCCATGACGAGGCCGGCGGCGACGAGGATGCCGGCGAAGCGGCCGGCCAGGGATGTCATTGACGTCACAGATGCTGTCCTGTCGTTCACGAGACGAGATTGCCGACGATCGGCAGGCGGCGCACCGGCTGGCCGGTCAGGCGACGCCAGGCATTGGCGACGGCCGGTCCGATCGGCGGAGTGCCGGGTTCGCCGACACCCGTCGGCGGCTCGCTGGAAGGGATGATGGCGACCTCGACCTCGGGCATCTCGTTGATGCGCAGCGAGCGATAGTCGTGGAAGTTGGACTGGACGACGCGGCCGCCGTCGCCGAGCGTGATCTGGTCGTAGAGGATCGCGCCGAGGCCGTAGCCGATGCCGCCCTCCATCTGGGCCCGGATGATGTTCGGATTGACGGCGACGCCGCAATCGACCGCGCACCAGACCTTGTGGACCTTGGGAGCCCCGTCCTCGCCGATGGAGACCTCGGCGATCTCCGCGACATAGGTGTTGAAGCTCTTGTGGACGGCGACGCCGCGCTGACGGCCTTCCGGGGCGGGCGTGCCCCAGCCGGCGATCTCGGCGACCTTCTTCAGGACGGCCGTGTGGCGCGGATGCTCGCCGAGCAGCGCCAGGCGCCCCTCGACGGGATCCTTGCCGGCCTTTTCCAGCATCTCGTCGAGGAAGGTCTCGACGGCGAAGGCAGTGTGGGTGTGACCCACCGAACGCCACCACAGGATGGGAACCGGAAGCTCGGTCTGATGCGCGTAGACCCGGCGATTGGGGATCGCATAGGGCAGGTCCGAGGCGCCCTCGACCGTCGTCTCGTCGAGCTCGGTCTTGTTCATGATCGACTGGCCGGCGATCTTGTGGTCCCAGGCGACGATGTTGCCCTCAGCATCGATGGCGCCCTTGATCGCGTGGACGTAGATCGGGCGGTAGAAGCCGCCGCGAATGTCGTCCTCGCGGGTCCACATGTGCTTGATCGGACGGTCCATGCCGGACGCCTTGAAGGCGGCTGCCGCCTCGCGCATGTAGGGCGAGCCGAACTGGGCGCGGCGGCCGAAGCTGCCGCCGGCAAGCTGCATGTTCACCCGCACCTTCGACGCGTCGACGCCGCAGACCTCGGCGATCGCGGCCTTGTCCTGGCCGGGGAACTGCGAGCCGTTGTAGCAGTCGATCGAGCCGTCCTCCTGCTTGATCAGCACCGCATCGAGCGGCTCCATCGGGGCATGGGCGAGGAAGGGGAAGACGAGGTCGGAGTGCATCGTGGTGATGCCGTTCGCCGAGGAGGCGCCGTCGACATCGCCTTCATTGGCCGCCTCGAGCCCTTCGCCGGAGAACAGCGCGCGGTAATCCTCGTAGATCTCCTCGCTGGAGCGCGACTCGGCGGTGGTCAGGTCCCAGACGATCTTCAGCGCATCGCGCGCCTTCAGGGCGGCATAGGTGTTCTCGGCATAGACCGCGATGCCCTGCGGAATCTGCTGGATGTCCACGACGCCGGGGATCTGGCGAGCCGCAGTATCGTCGAAACTCTGCACCGTGGCGCCGAAATGGGCCGGATGCGCGACCATGGCGATCATCATGTTGTCGGCGAGGACGTCGAGGGTGAAGACCGCCTTGCCATTGGTCTTTTCCGGCGTGTCGAGCTTCGGCCGGTCGGTGCCGATCAGGACGAAGTCCTTCGGATCCTTGAGGACCGGATCGGAAGGTGCATCCATGGTGGCGGCCTTGTCGGCGAGTTCGCCGAAGCCGGATTCCTTGCCGGAGGCCGCATGGGCGATGCGACCCTTGGAGACGGTGATCTCCTCGGCCGGTACGCCCCATTCCTCGGCCGCCGCGGCGACCAGCATGGCCCGTGCGGTGGCGCCGGCCTTGCGCATCTGCTCGTAGGAATTGGCAATCGACGTCGACCCGCCGGTGCCCTGCAGGCCGAAGGCGAGGTTCTTGTAGGTCTCGTCCGCAGGCGCCGCGGCGGCGCGCATCTGGCTCCAGTCGGCGTCGAGTTCCTCGGCGACCAGCGTGGTCAGGCCCGTATAGGGCCCCTGGCCGAACTCGATATGCTTCGACAGGACCGTGACCGTGCTGTCCGGAGCGATGCGCACGAAGGCGTTGAACTCGCTGGCGGGGCCGGCGGGACCGGCCGGCGCACCCTGGATCAGGGCAGCGGCGGCCTTCGTCCGCGAGGCCAGCGCCACGCCGATGACGAGACCGGTGCCGATCAGGAAGTTGCGGCGGGTCGGGTTGATGGTCTGGATACCCATGGGATCAGCCCTCCAGCGTGTCGGAGGCGTCGTGGATCGCCTGGCGGATGCGTTGATAGGTGGCACAGCGGCAGATGTTGCCGGCCATGGCGTTGTCGATGTCTTCGTCGCTCGGCGTCGGATTGAACTGCAGCAGCGAGACGGCCGACATGATCTGGCCGGACTGGCAATAGCCGCATTGCGGCACGTCGATGGCGGTCCAGGCGGCCTGCACGGCCTCCGCTTCCGCGCCCTCGACGCCCTCGATGGTGGTGACGCTGGAGCCGTCGACGGTGGAGATCGGCGTGATGCAGGAGCGCCGGGTCATGCCGTCGAGATGCACGGTGCAGGCGCCGCACTGGGCGATGCCGCAGCCATATTTGGTGCCGGTCAGGCGCTCGGCGTCACGGATGACCCAGAGCAGGGGCGTGTCGGGATCGCCGTCGAACGTCTTCTGTTCGCCGTTGAGTGTGAAACTGATCAAGGGAAGCCTCCTTCAGGGCGGCCGGTCAGGCAGGTGCCGCCACGCGGCTCCGTCATGATTTGGATCGATTCCAAAATAGCCGAACAACGGGAAACGGCAACCACAATCGGGTGTCCGCACCGTCGTCGAGAGGGGAGGAGGGTTCGGAATTGCTGCGGCGCACACAGTGCGTCACGCAGGGCCCAATGGTGCGACGTGCGGCTGGATTCCGCACATGAAAAAGGCCGCCCCATGGGGACGACCTCTCGAAACGTCTGCGGCTCGTGGCGCGATCAGCTGGTCTGGTCGTTCACCGCGTCCTTGACCTTGCCGTAATTCTTCTGGGTCTTGCCTTCGACTTCGTCGGCTGCACCCTCGCCCTTCAGGCGCTCGTTGCCGGTCAGGTCGCCGGCAGCCTGCTTGAGCTTGCCACCGGCTTCGGTGGCGGCACCCTTGACTTCGTTCTTGTCGACCATTGGACATTCCTTTGCTTCGTTGCCGGCAGTGTCTGCCAAGCTTCGATATCCAAACGGTTTTCGGGTGCGGTTGTTCCGGGAAAACTGCGGCGGGTTCAGCGGATGAGGCCGACGATCTGCGTGATGGCCAGACCGCAGACGAGAAGACCGACGATGCGCAACAGCGCCGTCTCCGGGATCCGGCGCACGATCACGCCGGCGAAGGGCGCCGCCGCGACGCCGCCGACGATCAGGCCGAGAATCGCGAGGCCGTGGGTCGTCAGATCGCCGGCCTCCTCCCAATGTCCGGTGACGAGCGCGAAGACGAAGGTCAGCGAGACCGAGAGGGTGACGAGGAACTCGGCCGTGTTGACCGTGCCGATGACGTAGCGCGGCTGGCCGCCGGCGCCGAGCAGGCCGGAGGTCACGATCGGTCCCCAGCCGCCGCCGCCGACCGCGTCGAGGAAGCCGCCGCAGGCGGCCAGCGGCATGGAGGTCGCAGGCGAAACCGGCTTGCTGGGGATTTTCCGGAACGAGCGGACGAGAAGATAGACGCCGATCACCGCCAGATAGGCGCCGACATAGGGGCGCAGGATGCTGCCGGAGATGCTGGTCAGGACGTACGTGCCGAGAACGCCGCCGAGAATGCCGAGGGGCACGAGGCGCCAGAACAGCCTCCAGTCGACATTGCGGTTGGCGAGATGCGCGGTGCCCGACGCCGCCGTGGTGAAGAGTTCGGCCGTGTGGACCGAGGCCGAGGCCGCGGCGGGCGCGACGCCGAAGGACAGGAGCACGGTGGAGGAGACGATGCCGTAAGCCATGCCGAGCGCGCCATCGACGAGCTGGGCGAGGAAGCCGACGGCAAGAAACAGGAGGAAGTCGCTCATGGAAGACCCGGTCGTTGGAGACCGGATCAGGCTACCTTATTCCTATCTCCTGGATAGGAATAGAAGTTCGGCAGAGGGGCTGCCGCGCGCACATCCTGTGCGTATTTCGCCGACCCATGAGATCGCTCATCTTCGACGCCGCGAGCGGTGCGACCGCATATGCCAGGGCGGACGCCGGGGCGGATGGGGTGCATCCCGGCCTAGACGGGATCGTCGGTCCGGTCCCCGTCGCCGAAATGCCGGGCTTCCAGAATGGCGGCGGTGGCGTCGCGCACCGCCAGAAGCGCGGTGCGGGTCTCGCAGGTCTCCACGTCGCGACAATCCTCGCAACGGCGATAGGCGGTGCGGGACGCGCAAGGGGCCAGCGCCAGCGGACCGTCCACGACGCGCAGGACATCGGCGAAGCTGATCTGGTCGCCGGGCCGTGCCAGGCGGTAGCCGCCACGCGCCCCCCGCAGGCTGACGAGGAGGCCGGCCTGTTTCAGCTCGGCCAGGATCGCTTCGAGAAACTTGCGCGGAATCTGCTCTTCGGCGGCGATGACGGCGGCCGACACGGGCGCGGCCCGCGGCGCGATGTTCCTCAGGGAGCGGATGGCGTAGCGGGCGCGCTGCGAGATCATGGCATGTCTATCGCAAGGCGGGCGCGGCCGGGCAAGCCGGTGCTGCCGGGGGAAGGCAAGGGGAGAGCGCACGTAAAAAGGGGCCCGGCGATGCCGAGCCCCTCGATAGTCCGGATGAATGTCCGGCCGGTTCGGACTTCTTAGAAGTCCATACCGCCCATGCCACCCATGCCGCCCATGCCACCCGGCATGCCACCGCCGCCGCCGGCCGACTCCTTCTTCGGAGCCTCCGAGATCATGGCTTCGGTGGTGACCAGCAGGCCGGCGACCGATGCCGCGTCCTGGAGAGCCGAGCGAACGACCTTGACCGGATCGACGATGCCCATCTGGATCATGTCGCCATACTCGCCCGTCGCGGCGTTGTAGCCGAAGGACAGGGACTCGTTCTCGAGGATCTTGCCCACGATGATCGAGCCTTCCGCACCGGCGTTCTGGACGATCTGACGGATCGGAGCCTGAAGCGCCTTGCGGACGATGGCGATGCCGGCGTCCTGGTCGGCATTGATGCCCTTGATGGTGACGGCGTTGGAAGCGCGCAGCAGCGCGACGCCACCACCGGCCACGATACCTTCTTCGACGGCCGCACGGGTCGCGTTGAGGGCGTCGTCGACGCGATCCTTCTTCTCCTTGACTTCGACTTCCGTCGCACCGCCGACGCGGATGACGGCGACGCCGCCTGCGAGCTTGGCAAGACGCTCCTGGAGCTTCTCGCGGTCGTAGTCCGAGGTGGTCTCCTCGATCTGACCCTTGATCTGGCCGACGCGGGCTTCGATCTGGGTCTTCTCACCGGCACCATCGACGATGGTGGTGTTTTCCTTGGTGATCGAGACCTTCTTGGCGCGGCCGAGCATGTCGAGGGTGACGTTCTCGAGCTTGATGCCGACGTCCTCGGAGATGACCGTACCGCCCGTCAGGACAGCGATGTCCTCAAGCATGGCCTTGCGGCGATCGCCGAAGCCCGGTGCCTTGACGGCCGCGATCTTCAGGCCGCCACGCAGCTTGTTGACGACCAGCGTGGCCAGGGCCTCGCCCTCGACGTCCTCGGCGATGATGAGGAGCGGCTTGGAGGACTGCACGACGGACTCGAGGACCGGCAGCAGCGCCTGGAGGTTGGAGAGCTTCTTCTCGTGCAGGAGGATGTAGCAATCCTCGAGCTCGGCGACCATCTTCTCCGGGTTGGTCACGAAGTACGGCGACAGGTAGCCGCGGTCGAACTGCATACCTTCGACGACTTCGAGCTCGGTCTCGGCGGTCTTGGCTTCCTCGACGGTGATGACACCCTCGTTGCCGACCTTCTGCATGGCCGAGGCGATCATCTCGCCGATTTCCTTCTCGCCATTGGCGGAGATGGTGCCGACCTGGGCGACTTCGTCCGAGGTGTCGATCGAGCGGGCGGCAACGCCGAGCGCCTCGACGACCTTCAGAACGGCCGCGTCGATGCCGCGCTTGACGTCCATCGGGTTCATGCCGGCGGCAACGGCCTTGGCACCCTCGCGGACGATCGCCTGGGCGAGAACCGTCGCGGTGGTCGTGCCGTCACCGGCCTTGTCGTTGGTCTTCGAGGCCACTTCGCGCACCATCTGGGCGCCCATGTTCTCGAACTTGTCCTCGAGCTCGATCTCCTTGGCGACCGAGACACCGTCCTTGGTGATGCGCGGGGCGCCGAAGGACTTGTCGATGACGACGTTACGGCCCTTCGGGCCGAGGGTCACCTTGACCGCGTCGGCAAGAATGTCGACGCCACGCAGCATGCGCTCACGTGCGTCGCGGCCGAACTTTACTTCTTTAGCTGCCATGTTCGTATTCTCCCGGGCGCGCCATCTGATCAGGCCGCGCCGTTTCGAAGTTTCGTGGAATTACGGAAATCGCAGGCGCCTGATCAGGCGACGACGCCCATGATGTCGGATTCCTTCATGATCAGGAAGTCTTCGCCGTTCAGCTTGACCTCGGTGCCCGACCACTTGCCGAAGAGGACGCGATCGCCCGCCTTCACGTCCAGCGGCACGACCTTGCCCGAATCGTCACGAGCACCGGAACCGACGGCGACGATCTCGCCCTCCTGCGGCTTCTCCTTGGCGGTGTCCGGAATGATGATGCCGCCAGCCGTCTTGGCTTCGGATTCCACCCGACGGACCACGACGCGGTCGTGCAGAGGACGGAAATTCACAGCTGCCATGTTCGTTGAACCCTTCGTTGACGGATATGGCCGGACCCGCTTTTCGGCATCCGGCGTGAACAACTGGCACTCACCTGGGGCGAGTGCTAACGACGATGGAGATAGTGTCGCAGCCGGCGCGGTGTCAAGCGGTCGGCGCATCGCGTCATCGAAGTTTCGTTAATCGCCGTGCGGGATCGGCCCGGCATCCCTGGGCGGGGTTGATGCGGCAGGTGCAGGCGCTTGCGACAGCGCTTCGCCTTGACCGGTCGGCAGGCCGCCTCTATCGGCACGGGACAGGCAATGGCAGCGTGGACACCGATGGAAACTTCTCTCTCCGACACCGGCCGCGGGGCGGATACCGTCCGACCGCCGCAGGACGTCCGGCCGATCGCCGCGCTGGCCGAGATCGCCGGCGACTACGACGCGATCTTCTGCGACGTCTGGGGCGTCGTCCACAACGGCGTCGTCAAGCATCCGGCCGCCGAGGCGGCGCTGACTGCGGCGCGTGCGGCGGGCGTCAAGGTGGTGCTCCTGACCAACTCGCCGCGCCCGTCGGCCGGGGTCGTTGCGCAGCTCGGCACGATGGATTTCTCCCACGACGCCTATGACGCGATCGTCACCTCCGGCGACGCCACGCGCGCCCTGATCGCCGATGTCGCGGGGCCGGTCTTCCACATCGGGCCGGAGCGCGACTACGACCTCTTCGCCGGTATCGACGTCGATCTGGTCGGCGAGGCCGAGGCGAGGGCGGTGATCGTCACGGGCCTTTACAATGACGAGGTCGAGACGCCGGCGGACTATGCCGACATGCTGGCCCGGCTGCAGGCGCTCGACCTGCCGATGATCTGCGCCAATCCGGACATCGTCGTGCATCGCGGCGAACGGCTGATTCCGTGTTCCGGGGCGCTGGCGCGCGACTACAGCCTGATCGGCGGCACGGTGCGCCTCGCCGGCAAGCCGCACCGGCCGATCTACGACGTCGCGTCGCGCGTCCTCGATCTTAAGTCCTCGTCGCGGGTGCTGGCGATCGGCGACGGGCTGATGACCGACGTGAAGGGCGCCAACGATTTCGGCGCCGACGCACTGCTGATCACCGACGGCATCCACGGCGAGGAACTGGCGTCGGCGGATTCGGCGACGCAGACCGTCGCCGCCGTCCTCTCGGAACGCGGCCTGACGGCGCGCTACTTCATGGCTGCCCTGACATGATGCCAGACGCGATCGCGCGTCTCGGCTCGGTCGCGGACGTGCCGGCGGATCTGCGCGGCGCCGTCGTGGCGGTGGGCAATTTCGACGGCGTGCATCGCGGCCATCAGGCCGTCCTGGGAGAGGCCCGGACCATCGCGGCGGCCGAAGGACGGCCGCTCGTCTGCCTGACCTTCGAGCCGCATCCGCGCTCGGTGTTCCGGCCCGACCAGCCGGTGGCGCGGCTGACGCCGGCGCCGATGAAGGCGCGCCTCCTGGAGATGCTCGGCTTCGACGCGGTGGTCGAACAGGGGTTCACCCGCGAATTCGCCGGTCTTGCGCCGGAAGCCTTCGTAGAGACCGTGCTGGTCGAGGCGATGGGCGCCCATCACGTGGTTGCCGGCTTCGACTTCCATTATGGCGCCAAGCGGGGCGGCACGCCCGAGACGCTGGCCGAGGCGGGCCGGATGCATGGCTTCGGCGCCACCCTGGTGCCGGCCTTCGTCGACGAGGGCGGCGAGACGGTGTCGTCGAGCCGGATCCGCGACTGCCTCGGGGAGGGCACCGTCGCCGAGGCCGCGGGGCTGCTCGGCTATCGCTGGACGATTGCCGGCGAGGTGGTCGGCGGTGCCAGGCTCGGCCGCACGCTGGGCTATCCGACCGCCAACATGGTCATCGAGCCGGACAGCCTGTTGAAGCACGGCATCTACGCGGTGCGCCTGCGCCGTGCTGACGGCACGCTGCATGACGGCGTGGCGAGCTTCGGCCGCCGCCCGACCTTCGACAATGGCGCGGCGCTGTTCGAGACCTTCCTGTTCGACTTTTCGGGCGATCTTTATGGCGAGACCGTTTCGGTGTCGCTGTTCGGTTTCCTGCGCGGCGAGGAGCGCTTCGACGGCGCCGAGGCGCTGATTGCCCAGATGGATCGCGACGCGGACGAAGCCCCGGCCATGCTCGCCGGCGTCGCGCCGCTCGGCGACCTCGACCGGCGCATGGCGTTCTGAGCCTTCACCCGCGAGCGGCGACGCCAGCCCTGCGGCGGGGCGTTCTTTCCATCCGGGCGCGGAGTTGCTAAAGCCACGCCATGTTGGATCCACGCGCAATACTCCGTCCGGGCCGAATTAGTCGCCCGGCCTTCTGACCGGCCAGGCCGGAGAAGGTCCGGGTTGCCGGCCATTTGCGCCACCACGCCTCCTTTTCTCGCGCCGCCGTCACGACCGCGGCAGACGACATGGCTGAATTCATGAGCGACACCAAGAACGACACTGCGGCCGGTTCCGCCACCGGGATCGACTACGCCAAGACGCTGTTCCTGCCCGAAACGCCGTTTCCCATGCGCGCCGGCCTGCCCAAGGCCGAGCCCGAATGGATCGGCAAGTGGGACGCGATGGACCTCTACGGCACCCTGCGCCGGGAATCGGCCGGCCGGCCGAAATACGTGCTGCATGACGGGCCGCCCTACGCCAACGGCAACCTCCATATCGGCCACGCCCTGAACAAGGTGCTGAAGGACGTCATCACCCGCTCGTTCCAGATGCGCGGCTACGACGCCAATTACGTGCCGGGCTGGGACTGCCACGGCCTGCCGATCGAGTGGAAGATCGAGGAGCAGTACCGGGCCAAGGGCAAGAACAAGGACGAGGTGCCGGTCAACGAGTTCCGCAAGGAATGCCGCGACTTCGCCGCCCATTGGGTGGGCGTGCAGACCGAGGAGTTCCGCCGCCTCGGCGTCGAGGGCGACTTCAAGGACCCGTATCTGACCATGGCCTACGGGGCGGAGTCGGTGATCGCCGGCGAGCTCCTGAAATTCGCCATGTCGGGCCAGCTCTATCGCGGCTCCAAGCCGATCATGTGGTCGGTGGTGGAAAAGACCGCGCTGGCCGAGGCCGAGGTCGAGTATCACGACCACGAGTCCGACACGATCTGGACCAAGTTCCCGGTGCGCGGCAGCGAGGCGCTTGCCGGTGCGGCCGTCGTCATCTGGACGACCACCCCCTGGACGATCCCGGGCAACCGGGCGATCGCCTATTCGCCGCGCATCGCCTACGGCCTCTACGAGGTGACGGCCGGGGAAGACGCCGAGAATCCGCGCTGGGCGAAGGCCGGCGACCGGCTGGTGCTGGCCGACGCGCTGGCCGCCGACGTCCTGTCTAAGGCGCGGGTGCCGGAGGACGGCTATCGCCGCGTGGCGGACGTTCCGGCCGGCGATCTCGCGGGCCTCGCCTGCGATCATCCGCTCAAGGGTGTCGGCGGTGGCTACGACTTCGCCGTGCCGCTGCTCGAGGGTGACCACGTCACCGACGATGCCGGTACCGGCTTCGTCCATACCGCGCCGGGGCATGGCCGCGAGGATTTCGACGCCTGGATGGATGCGCGCCGCGACCTCGAAAAGCGTGGCATCGACACGACCATCCCCTTCACCGTCGACGACGACGGCTTCTACACCAAGGACGCGCCGGGCTTCGGCCCCGACGCGGACGGCGGAGCCGCGCGGGTCATCGACGACAAGGGCAAGAAGGGCGATGCCAACAAGCGGGTCATCGCCGCGCTGATCGAGCATGGCAACCTGATCGCCCGCGGCCGGCTGAAGCATTCCTATCCGCATAGCTGGCGGTCCAAGAAGCCGGTGATCTTCCGCAACACGCCGCAATGGTTCGTGCATATGGACCAGGACCTCGGCGGCTACGGCCTCGACGGCCAGTCGGTAAACGCCGGCACCGAGGACACGCTGCGCAACCGCGCGCTCGGCGCCATCGACGCGACGCGCTTCGTGCCGGCGTCCGGCCAGAACCGGCTGCGCGGCATGATCGCCGACCGGCCGGACTGGGTGTTGTCGCGCCAGCGCGCCTGGGGCGTGCCGATCTGCGTCTTCGCCGACGAGAATGGCGAGGTGCTGAAGGACGAGGCGGTCAACGCCCGCATCCTCGAAGCCTTCGCGGCCGAGGGCGCCGACGCCTGGTTCGCCGACGGCGCCAAGGAGCGCTTCCTCGGCAACGGGCACGATGCCGGCAAGTGGACCATGGTCCGCGACATCCTCGACGTGTGGTTCGATTCCGGCTCCACCCACGCCTTCTGCCTGGAGAAGCGGCCCGACCTGAAATGGCCGGCCGACCTCTATCTGGAAGGCTCGGACCAGCATCGCGGCTGGTTCCATTCCTCGCTCTTGGAATCCTGCGGCACCCGCGGCCGGGCGCCCTATGACGCCGTCCTCACCCATGGCTTCGTCATGGACGAGGAGGGGCGCAAGATGTCGAAGTCGCTCGGCAACGTCGTCACCCCGCAGGATGTCATCAAGCAGTCCGGCGCCGACATCCTGCGGCTCTGGGTGGTCAGCTCCGACTATTCGGAGGATCTGAGGCTCGGCAAGACGATCCTGCAGACCAACATCGACAGCTACCGCAAGCTGCGCAACACGTTGCGCTGGATGCTGGGCACGCTCTCCCACGACGAGGGCGAGACGGTGCCGCTGGCCGAGATGCCGGAGCTGGAGCGGCTGATGCTCAACCGGCTGGCCGAGATCGACGAGATCGTGCGCAAGGGCTACGATTCCTTCGACTTCAAGCGGATCAGCCGGACGCTGCTCGACTTCGTGGTGGTGGAGCTGTCGGCGTTCTATTTCGACATCCGCAAGGACGCGCTCTATTGCGATCCGCTGTCCTCGACGCGCCGCAAGGCGTCGCTGCAGGTGGTCCGCATCCTGTTCGACCACCTGGTGACCTGGATGGCGCCGATGCTGCCCTTCACCATGGAGGAGGCGTGGCTGTCGCGCTATCCGGAGGCGAAGTCCGTGCATCTGGAGAGCTTCCGCGACGTCGATCCGGCCTGGCGTGACGGCGAGCTGGCGGCCCGCTGGCAGAAGCTGCGCCGGGTGCGCCGCGTCGTCATGGGGGCGCTGGAGGAAAAGCGCCGCGAGAAGGTGATCGGCTCGTCGCTGGAAGCCTCGCCGGTGGTCCATGTCGAGGATGCCGAACTGCGGGCAGAGGCGGCCTCGGTCGACTTCGCCGAGATCGCCATCACCTCGGGTCTCGTCATCTCGGCCGAGCCGGCCCCGACGGATGCCTTCCGTCTGGCCGACACGCCGGGCGTCGCCGTTGTCTTCCGCAAGGCGGAGGGCACCAAATGCGCCCGCTCGTGGAAGATCACCGGCGATGTCGGCTCGGACCCGGCCTTCCCGGACGTGTCGGCGCGCGATGCGGCGGCGCTGCACGAGCTGAAGGCGGCGCAGCGGCTGACGGCCGCCTGAGCGTCGAGACAATCGAGGCGTGCGGCGGCCCCGGCGGTGGCCGCACGCTTGCAGAACCCATTGCAGCAGCCTAGAACTGCGCCCGGAATTCGCCAGATTTCCGTGACATGCGCAGGGTCCGCCCGACCGGCCGGATGCCGGTATGGGGGGCGGAAATGATCGGCTAGGGGGCCGTACCGGATGACATCGAAGACAGTCCGCAATGCGCTTCGCGCTACGGCTATCGGAGCGGCCAGCCTGGCGCTGACCGGCTGTCTGGGACCGACCTACGGCACCGGCAAGTCGCAGGGCGAGACGCTGTTCGACGACCTCAACAACGTCGTCAGCCTCGGCGGCGACAACAAGAGCGCCGAGATCGCCTATGCGCCGCGCCCCGAGCTGGTGAAGCCCGAGAACACCGGTGTGCTGCCGGCGCCGCAGACGGCGCGCAACACGACCGGTGATCCGAACTGGCCGGAATCGCCCGAACAGCGCAGCGCCCGCCTGCAGGCCGCTGCCTATCAGGGCGACGGACCTATCCCGGCCGATGTCGCGACCGCCCGCAAGGAAGGCGTGACGCAGGCCTATCTCGATCGCACCAGCAGCGACGGCTTCGACTTCGGCAAGAACAACGACGACGCGCCCTTGTTGACGCCGCAGCAGCTGCGCAGTCGCGGCGAACTCGTGCGTGCCCGCCTCAAGGAGCGCGCACAGGGCAGCCCGGCCCAGCGCAAATATCTGAGCGAGCCGCCGGTCGCCTATCGCCAGCCCGCGGCCACCGCCCCGGTCGGCGATCCGGGCGTCGACGAGAGCGTCAAGGAACGGCGCCTGCGCGGCAGCGGCGAGGGCCTCGGCTCGAAGATCCGCGACCTCCTGCCGTTCTGATCACGCCCGTTCGCTGGGCCGTCGGCCCTTAAGACACGCGCATGGGATGTCGCCGGTGGGCGGACGCGGTCAGGACCGCCGCGCCCGGAAGAAACCGCGCAGAAGCTCCGCGCTTTCGCGGGCCGCGATGTCGGAATAGACCTCGGGCGCGTGGTGGCAGGTGGGCTGGCTGAAGAAGCGCGGCCCGGCATCGACGCCGCCGCCCTTGGGATCGGCCGCGCCGTAATAGAGCCGCCGGATGCGCGCAAACGAGATCGCCGCCGCACACATGGCGCAGGGCTCCAGCGTCACATAGAGATCGCAGTCCGGCAGGCGCTCGGAACCGAGGCGGGCACCCGCCGCACGGATCGCGACGATCTCGGCATGGGCGGTGGGATCGTTGCGCTGGCGGGTCTCGTTGCCGCCGCGGGCGATGACCTCGTCGCCGCGCACGATGACCGCACCGACGGGCGTCTCGTTCCGCGCTGCGGCCAGCCGGGCTTCTTCGAGGGCGATGTCCATGAAGGTCGGGCGGGGCAGAGGCGGCTCCTTGGTCTGTAGATCCGGCCGCATGGCGCGGTCCGAATCCCGTTCCCCTTTGACGGGCGATGCTGTAGAGCCACCTGCTAATCCATTCGCGGGTCGGCGCAAGCGTTCCAGCTCCTCAGGGGCGAACCGCGCCGCCGATCCTTTCACCATCTCGACGGTGGTGAGCCGGCGCGAGCGCCGGTCCGAGCAGATAGCCGCCGCATGAGAGGCAGTTGCATGAGCGATACGACGAACGGCGACGACGGAAAAGGTCGCGGACGCGGACCCGGTGGCAAACGGGGCGCAGGTGGCGGTGACCGCGAGCGCGGCGACCGGCCGAAGCCGCGCGAGGGCGGCAAGCCCTTCACGCCGAAAAGCCGTGGCATGTTCTCCCATGGCGGCGCGCGCGACGACAAGGGCGAGGGGGCCAAGCCCCGCAGCTTCGGACGGCTGCAGCATGATGCGCCGAGAGGCGATCGCCCGGAGCGGTCCGGCGGCGAACGCCGCCCGGTGCGTGACGACCGGCCGAAGCGGGCGCCGCGCGACGATCGTGCGCCCCGGGCCGAAACCGAATCCGCCGTTGGCGAGATGCGGATCGCCAAGCGCCTGGCGCGCGCCGGCATCGCTTCGCGCCGCGACGCCGAGGGCATGATCGCCGATGGCCGCGTCAAGCTGAACGGCAAGGTCCTCGACACGCCGGCCGTCGTGGTCACGGCGTCCGACCGGATCGAGATCGACAACGCGCCGCTGCCGGCCATCGAGCGGACACGGCTGTGGCTGTTCCACAAGGCCGCCGGCACGGTGACCACCAACCGCGACCCGGAAGGCCGGCCGACGATCTTCGACCGCCTGCCCGGCGACATGCCGCGGGTGCTCACCGTCGGACGCCTCGACATCAACACCGAGGGGCTGCTGCTCCTGACCAACGATGGCGGGCTCGCCCGAATCCTGGAGCTGCCGGCGACCGGCTGGCTGCGGCGCTACCGCGTGCGCGCCCATGGCGCGATTACCCAGGCACGTCTCGACGAGCTGCGCCAGGGCATTGCCATCGACGGGGTCTTCTACGGCGCCATCGAGGCGACGATGGACCGCGAGCAGGGCTCCAATGTCTGGCTGACGCTCGGCCTGCGCGAGGGCAAGAACCGCGAGGTCAAGAAGGTGCTGGCGCATCTCGGCCTCGAGGTGAACCGGCTGATCCGCCTGTCCTTCGGCCCGTTCCAGCTCGGCGACCTCAAGGAAGGCTCGGTGCAGGAAATCAAGGGCCGCATGCTGCGCGACCAGCTCGGCGAGCGGCTGATCGAGGAATCGGGCGCCGATTTCGACGCGCCGGTGGCCAAGCCCTTCTCCAACCGCCCGGTCGAGGCGGAGCGCACGGAGCGGCCGAAGAAGTCCGACGAGTGGATTTCCGCCAGCGAGACCGCGCCGAACAAGAAGCGGGTCCGCGAGGCCAAGCGCGAGGATGCGCTGGGCCGGCTCGATACCCGTGCGGGACGGCCCGAGCGCGGCGATCGCAAGCCGTTCGGCGAGCGTCCGGGCAAGCGCTTCGAGGGCCCGAAGAAGCCATATGGCGATCGCGACGCCGCCGGCGGCCGCGACGATGCGGCGAGCCCGCCCAAGCGTCCGATCGATGCGCCCAAGCGCAGCGCCAATGTCTGGATGGCGCCGGGCGCACGGCCGCAGGGGACCAAGAAGGCGCTGGGCTCGCAGGCCGGCCGGCCCGACCGGGGCCCGTCCCGCGGCGAACGGCCGTCCGGCCCGTCGGCGCCGCGTGGTGGCGCGGGCAAGCCCGCCGGTCGTCCGCCGCGCTCCGGCGGCGACGCGCCGCAGCGTCCGGGGCGCCCGCCGCGTCCGCCGCGCAAGGGCTGATCCGGCATGCGCATCGTCGGGGGTGAACTGAAGGGGCGGCGGCTGGCCGTCCCGAAGACCGATACGATCCGGCCGACCACGGATCGCAACCGCGAGACCCTGTTCAACATCCTGACGCACCGGCCGGGCTTTCAGCTCGACGGCGCCCGGGTGCTCGACCTGTTCTCCGGCACAGGCGCGCTCGGCATCGAGGCGCTGTCGCGCGGCGCCCGCTTCTGCTTGTTCGTCGAGGAGGGCGTCGAGGGCCGCGGCCTCATCCGCGAGAACATCGAGGCCTTCGGCCTGCAGGGACGGTCCAAGATCTTCCGGCGCGACGCCACCAGCCTCGGCATCGTGGGAACGATGGAGCCGTTCGACTGCGTCGTCGCCGATCCGCCCTATGGTCGCGGTCTCGGCACGGCGGCGCTCGTCTCGGCGCGCGATGGCGGCTGGCTGAAGCCGGGTGCGCTGGTGATCGTCGAGGAAGCGCTGGCCGCGCCGTTCGAGGTGCCGGGCGGGTTCGAGCAGACGGACGAGCGCGCCATGGGCGAGACGGTGCTGCGCTTTCTTGTCGCCCCGGGCCGCTGACCGCCATCCTCACGGCGACCTAAACAAACCTTAATTGGCAAGGATTCTCGGCATCCGGCATAGTCGCGAGGCTTGCAACAGGGTGCAACAACGAGGATCAGACCGAACGATGACGCATCACTTCCGCCCCATCGGCCTGCCGGCGCTCGCCGTCGCTTTCGTGCTGCCCCTGACGCTGTCGGCCGGTGCCCAGACAGAGCCGGCCCCGGCGCAGGCCGAGGTGACCGACCCGTCCGACACGGCGCCGACGACGCCCGAGACCGCGGCGCGCGAAAACGGGCCGGATCTCACCACCTTCACCCTCGACAACGGCCTGCAGGTCGTGGTGCTGCCCGACAATCGAGCGCCGATCGTCACCCAGATGGTCTATTACCATGTCGGCTCGGCGGACGAGGCGCCCGGCAAGAGCGGCATCGCGCATTTCCTCGAACACCTCATGTTCAAGGGCACCAAGAATCACCCCACCGGCGAGTATTCGCGCCGCGTCGCCGATATCGGCGGCCAGGAAAACGCCTTCACCACCTCCGACTATACCGGCTACTACCAGCAGGTGCCGGCCGATGCGCTGGCGATGGTGATGGAGATGGAAGCCGACCGGATGGAGAACCTCGTTCTCTCCGAGGAGGCGGTCCTGCCGGAACGCGATGTCATCCTGGAAGAGCGCCGCATGCGGATCGACAACGATCCGGGTTCGCAGCTCTCGGAAGCCGTGCAGGCGGCGCTGTTCCAGAACAGCCCCTACGGCACGCCGGTGATCGGCTGGCGGCAGGAGATGGAAGGCCTGACGCGCGACGACGCGATCGCCTTCTACGACAAATATTATACGCCGAACAACGCGACCTTGCTGATCGCCGGTGACGTCGACGTTACCGAGGTCCGCGATCTCGTCGCCGAGACCTACGGCAAGGTCGAGCGGCGCGCCGATCCGGGCGACCGGGTCCGTCCGGTCGAGCCGGAGCCGCTGGCTGAGCGCACCGTCACGCTGACCGATCCGCGCGTCACACAGCCGTCGCTGCAGACGGCCTATCTGGTGCCGTCGGAAACGACGGACGAGAATGGCGAGGCCGAGGCGCTGGACATTCTGGCGGACATTCTGGGCGGCGGCACCACCAGCCGCCTCTATCGCGGACTGGTCGTCGACCGGGCGCTGGCGGCCGCCACCGGCACCTATTACGGCGGCACGGCGCTCAAAGAGGCCCAGTTCGTCGTCTACGGCACGCCGCGCGACGGTGCCTCCCTCGATGCCGTCGAGGCGGCGCTCGACGAGGAAATCGCGACGCTGATCGAAGACGGCGTCACCGAGGCGGAACTGGACCGGGCCAAGAACCGGGTGCGCAAGAACATGATCTATCTGCGCGACAGCCAGACCTCCATGGCTCGCCGCTACGCCGCGGCCCTGGCCACCGGCCGCACCATCGAGGATGTCGAGGCATGGCCCGAGCGCATCGAGGCGGTGACCGTCGAGGACGTCAACGCCGTCGCCCGCAAATATCTGCGGCCCCAGCGCTCGGTCACCGGCTATCTCAGGCCCGAGGCCCAGCCGGATGCCGACACGCGCTCCTGATCTTTCCCTTCGCAGAAGGAATCTCCCGTTGAAGTCATTCGTCCCCGCGCTCGGTGGCACGATCGCCGCCCTGGCCCTGTCGTTCAGCCTGTCCTTCGCATCGGTCGGCACCGCCGAGGCCGTCGATATCCAGACCGTCACCAGTCCCGGCGGCATCAAGGCGCTGCTGGTCGAGGATCACACCAATCCGCTGATCGCGATGAAATTCGCCTTCAAGGGCGGCGGCTCGACCCAGGACGAGCCCGGCAAGGAAGGCACCGCGAACCTCATGTCCGGTCTCCTCGACGAGGGGGCCGGCGACATCGACAGCCAGGAGTTCCAGGCGCGGCTCGACGATCTCGGCGTGTCGCTGAGCTATGACGCCAGCCTCGACAATTTCTCGGGCAGCTTCCGGACCATCACCGAGGTCAATGACGACGCCTTCGCGCTTCTGAAGGCATCGATCAACGATCCGCGTTTCGACGAGGAGCCGGTGGCGCGGATCCGCGGCCAGATCATGGCCGGGATCCTTGCCGAGCAGAACGACCCCGGCGAGCTCGCCGGCAAGGCCTTCTCGCGCACGGTCTTCGCCGATCACCCCTATGCGCGGCCGACCAAGGGCACGCTGGAGACGCTGGGAACGGTCGGCGCCGCCGACCTCGAGGCGTTCAGGACACGCATCTTCGCGCGGGACAATCTCTATGTCGGCGTCGTCGGCGACATCACGCCGGACGAACTCGGCAAGCGGCTCGACGAGGTCTTCGGCGCGCTGCCCGAAACACCCGAGCTGAAGCCCGTGGCAAACGTCCAGCCGGTCCTCGGCAAGACCGAGGCCGTCGACCTGGCGGTGCCGCAGACGACGATCCAGATGGCCCTGCCGGGCGTGATGCGCGACGACGACGAGTTCTTCGCCGCCTATCTGATGAACCACATCCTGGGCGGCGGCTCTTTCACGTCGCGGCTTTACGAGGAAATCCGCGAGAAGCGCGGCCTCGCCTATGGCGCCGGCTCGTTCCTGGCCAGCTACGACCATGCGGCGGTGCTCGGCATCAGCACCGCGACACGGGCGGAAAAGGCCGAGGAAAGCATCGCGATCATCCGCGAGCAGCTGGCCGATCTCGCCGAAAACGGCCCGACGGCCGAGGAACTGGCGAAAGCGAAAGCCTATGTGAAGGGCGCCTACGCCATCCGCAATCTGGATTCCTCGGCGGCGATCGCCTCGACGCTGCTGGGCATTCAGCTCGACGATCTCGGCATCGACTATATCGACAAGCGCCAGGACCTGATCGACGCGGTCACGCTCGACGACGTCAAGGCGCAGGCCGAGGCGCTGCTGTCGGCGCCGCCGACGATCATCACCGTCGGCCCCGCGGGAGCCTGACGGCGTGACGACGCTCGGGCTCGCCCTCGGCGGCGGCGGCGCGCGCGGGCTCGCCCATATCCACGTGCTCGAAGCCTTCGACGAACTCGGGCTCGTGCCGGATCGCATCGTCGGTTCGTCGATCGGCGCCATCATGGGCGCCGGCCGCGCCTCGGGCATGAGCGGCCGCGACGTCCGCGCCTTCGTCCTCGACTGCTTTGCCGGCAAGAGCCTCGTCTTCGGCCGGCTCTGGCGCACCCGTCCGGGCAGCTTCCAGGAATTCCTCGCCGATGGCGGACTGCGTCTCGGCCAGCTCAATGCCGAGCGCGTCGTGCGGGCCTTCCTGCCGCTCGACCTGCCGCTGCATTTCAGCGAGCTGAAGATCCCGCTCGGGGTGATGGCGACCGATTTCTACGGCAAGCTGGAATGCGAGATCGATTCCGGCGAGCTGTTCAGCGCGCTGGCGGCGACGGCTGCGCTGCCAGCGGTCTTCCGGCCAGTGCGCCGGGACGGGCGGATCCTGATCGACGGCGGCATCTTCAACCCGCTGCCCTTCGACCGGCTGCAGGGCAAGGTGGACAAGGTCATCGCCGTGGACGTCAATGGCGGACCGAAGGGCGGGCCGGACATCATGCCGACGCCGCTGGAGGCGCTGTTCGGGGCGTCGCAATTGATGATGCAGTCGATCATCGACACCAAGGTCCACATGCATCCGCCAAACCTCCTGATCTGCCCGCCGGTGTCGCATTATGGCGTGCTCGATTTCCTGCGCACCAAGCAGATCCTCGACGAGACCAGTCCGGTGAAGGAAGAGACCAAGCGGTCGCTCGACGCGCTGCTCTCGTCCAGGAATAGCGGTCGGCGTCAACACGGGATCACGTCGGTCAAGGCCGGATAGGCTACGCCGTCGCTGGCCCGCCTATTCGGCGGCTTCGAGGATCCGTTCGTCCAGCCGACCGGTTTCCGGCGGTGTTTCCGCCGCCTCGCTCATGGCCTCGTCCTGCCCGGCCGTGACCGGCTTGCGGGCCGCCTGTTCGAGGAAGCGCATCAGCCCGGTCTCGACGCGGGTGAGCCCTTCGCGGCAACGCCCCTTCAGGAGGTCGGGCGACAATTCGCCGGCCTCGAAGGCAGCGACGATCTGCGGGTGGACATAGGACGCGCGGGCAACGGCCGGCGTGTTGCGCAGGACCGTGGAGACCGAGCGCATGGCTGCGGCGACGGCGCGCTTGCGCTTCGACTTGCTGTTCACCTTGTCCCCGGCATCCTCGACCAGATAGCGCAGCGCCTCGGCCGAGCCGTGGAAGGTGCGGAAGTCCTTGGCCGAGACCGGCGCGTCGGCGGCCTCGTGCAGATAGTCGTTGAGGAGGTTGGCGGTCAGCTCGCGCTGCTCCTTGCGGGCATCAGGGAAGCGGAACAGGCGCTTGCCCTTGCCCTTGCGGACCCGCTTCAGCGACTTGACCATCGGCCGGTCGAGGATCTCGATGCGCTGCGGCTTGTTGGACTTGGCGACGAACTTCAGCACCGCCGCCTTCTTGACGATGCGCAGATTGTCCTTGCGCAGGGACGCGACGCCGCGCCCGCCATCGCTGGCATATTTCTCGTGGCCGGGCCGCATGGCGGTCAGGTCGATCAGCCGGGTGGCGATCGCCGAGGTGGTCAGGCGGTCGAGCTTGCGGCGTCGCATGTCCTTCTCGACCCGGCGGCGCAGCCGGGGCAGGGCATGGCCGAAGCGCAGCAGCCGCTCGGTTTTCACCGCGTCGCGCACATTCACCCATTCGTCGTGATAGCGATATTGCAGCCGGCCCTTCTCGTCGCGCCCGATCGCTTGGATGTGGCCGCTCTCGTCCATGCAGATCTTCACCTCGGTCCAGGCCGGGGGAATGGCGAGGGTCTTCACCCGCTTGCGCAGGCGCTTGTCGGCGATCGGTTCGCCGTTGGAAAAGCAGATCTTGAACCCCTTGCCGCATTTGCGGCGCTCGACCTCGAACCGGTGCGGATCGGTGAGGGCGAGGCCGAATTGTTCGGCGTGATAGGCAAGGCGAGGGTTCATGACGGGGCCGATGGATGGAAGGCCGCAAGGGCCGGGACGAGTCTGCAAACGGCGGCCTTTGGACTCCGGTTCCGCGCCCGGTCTGCGGCTATTTGGCTGGCCTGGACGCAAAGCCCTGCGGGAACGCATCCGCCGCGAAATCGCTTCGCGCCTATCCAATCAACAGGAGGCGAGCGATGGCGAAGTACCGCAAGGGCGAATGGGTCGAATGGAACTGGGGGGCGGGGACCGGCACCGGGAAGGTCAGCGACACCTTCACCGAAAAGGTCACGCGCACGATCGAGGGCAGCGAGATCACCCGCAACGCTGACACGGACAACCCCGCCTACATGATCGAGCAGGAGGATGGCAGCCGGGTGCTGAAGTCGGAATCGGAACTGTCCAAGCCGGACTGAGCTCCGGCTCCCCGGGCGCCTCGCAGGACCGGGGCCGGCGAATGACGCTGCGGCCTGTCGCGTGTCAGCGCGACTGGATCTTGCCGAAGTCGCGGCGGCGCCCGCGGAAGGGGCGGCCGCGGCGGCGCTTGATCGGCGCCCCGTCATCCGGGCTCGCGCCGGCGTCGTCATCGGTCGGCGAGCGCTCGATGTCCTTGAGGGCCGGGCGCGGCTTGACCAGCGGTTCGGGCGTTACGACGCGGTTCGTGATCATGTCGGTGCCGGCATAGAAGCCCTCGGCCTCCTGCAGCTTGAGGCGGGCAAGATCGCGCCGGCGCACATCCTCGGTGATCCGGTCGGCCAGCTCGTCCTCGATGCCCAGGGCGTCGAGCGTCGCCCGTCCGAAGGCGAGGGCGGATTCCACCGTCTCGCGGATCTCGTAATCGACGCCGCGGGCGCGCAGCGACAGAGCATGGCTGCGGTCATAGGCGCGGACATAAAGCCGGACATTGGGAAAATCGGCGCGGATCAGGTCGACGATCCGGTCGGTGGTTTCGCGCTTGTTGGTACAGATGGCGACCAGCCGCGTCTTGCGGATGCCGGCCGCTTCCAGGACGTCCTTGCGCAGCCCCGAGCCGAAATAGATGCGGAAGCCGAAGGCCTCGGCCGTGCGGATGCGCTCGGCCGAGGAATCGATGATGGTCACGTCGGTACCGCTCGACAGCAGCACCTGTGCCGTCATCTGCCCGAAGCGCGAGAAGCCGATCATCAGCACCGAGGCGCCGGCGCCGGCGAAATCCTCGTCCAGCACCTCCTCGTCGCCATTCGCCTCGGCGCTGAGCCGGCGTCCGAGCCAGGTCGTCAGAGGCGTCAGCATCATCGACAGGGTGACGATGGCGATGAGGAACGAGGCCGTCGCCTCGGAGATGAGCATCCCCGCCGAGGCGGCGGTGAACAGGACGAAGCCGAATTCGCCGCCCTGGGCCAGCAGGCCGGAGACGCGGGTGGCGGTGTTGCCGGTTTCGCCGAAGGCCCGCGACAGGAGATAGATGATCGCCGCCTTCGCCAGCATCAGCGCCGGCGTCAGGGCGAGGATCGCCAGCCAGTCGCGCATGACGACGGCCAGATCGAGTGACAGCCCGACCCCCATGAAGAACAGGCCCAGCAGCAGGCCGCGGAACGGCTCGATATTGGCCTCGAGCTCGTGGCGATAGGTGGATTCGGCCAGGAGCACGCCGGCGATGAAGGCGCCCATGGCCATGGAGAAGCCGGCCGCCTCCATCAGCATGGCCGATCCCAGCACCACGAAGAGCGCGGCGCCGAGCATCACCTCGCGGGCGCCGGAGGTGGCCATGAGGCGGAACAGCGGATTGAGCAGGTAGCGCCCACCGACCACCAGCGCCGCGACGGCACCGACCGAGATGGCGATTTCCACCGGGTCGATCGCCGTGTCGCCCGAGGCCGGCGCCAGGAACGGGATCGCGGCGAGAAGCGGCACCACCGCCAGATCCTGGAACAGGAGGATCGAAAAGGCCGACTGGCCGTGGCGGGTATTGGTCTCGCCGGCCTCGTCGAGCAATTGCAGGCCGAAGGCGGTGGAGGACAGAGCGAGGCCGAAGCCGATCAGGACGCTCGCCTGCCACGAGAAGTCGAACAGGAAGGCGACGCCCGCCAGCACCAGGCCGGACAGCACCACCTGGGCAAGGCCGAGGCCGAAGATCTGGCGCCGCATCGCCCAGAGGCGGCCGACCTTCAGCTCCAGTCCGATGATGAACAGCAGGAAGACGACACCGAGCTCGCCGATATGCAGGATTTCCTCGCCGTCGGCGACGACGCGGAAGACCGGGCCGAGCAGAATGCCGGCAAACAGATAGCCCAGAACCGTGCCGAGCCCGATGCGCTGGAACAGCGTGCCTGCGACGATTCCGCCGCCCAGAAGCAGCACGACTTCCAGAAAGATCGAGGTTGTGTGCTCCACCGAAGCTCCCGTTCCCGGTTGCTGCACGCGCGGCCGGCTGCAATCGCGTGCAATGACGCCTTGATGGCTATGGCATCGCACAATAAATGGTTCGGTGACGAACACCAGCAGGCAGGTTCATGGACGACGACAGCACGCGGCTCCTTTCGGTCGCCGAGCGGCTCATCGAGACCGCACGAAAGGCCGGGGCAGACGCCTGCGACGTGGCGGTGGTCCGCTCCTTCGGGCGATCGGTTTCGGTCCGGCTCGGCGAGGTCGAGGATACGGAGAATTCCGAGAGCGAGGACATGTCGCTCCGCGTCTTCGTCGGTCGGCGCGTCGCCACCGTCTCGGGCGACATCCACAGCGATCCGCAGCCGCTGGTCGAACGGGCGATCGCCATGGCGAAGGTCTCCCCGGAGGATCCCTTCGCGCGGCTCGCCGATGCCGACCGCCTGGCCGACGGCCGCGACGATCCCGGTCTCGATCTCTACGACGACACCGATCTGGCGACGACGGCGATGATCGACGAGGCGCTGGCGATGGAAGAGGCCGCGCGCGGCGTTGCCGGCGTGACCAATTCCGGCGGCGCCTCGGTCTCGGCGGGGGCGGCAGGCCTCGTGCTGGCGACCTCCTCGGGCTTTGCCGGCCATCGCATGCGCTCGGGCTTTTCGCGCTCGATCAGCGTCATTGCCGGCACCGGCGTTGGCATGCAGCGGGACTATGATTTCGATTCCCGCATTCATTACGCCGATCTCGACGACCCCGAAGCGATCGGTCGGCGCGCCGGCGAGCGGACCGTGCGGCGCCTGAACCCGAGCACGGCGGCCACCGGTCGCATGCCGATCCTCTACGATCCGCGCATCGCGCGGGGGCTGATCGGCAGCATCGTGGCTGCGGTCAATGGCGCCGCGATCGCCCGCGGCACGAGTTTCCTGAAGGACCGCATGGGGCAGGCGATCCTGCCGGAAAGCTTCACGCTGACCGACAACCCGCTTTTGCCGCGGCGGCCGGGCTCGCGCCCCTTCGACGGCGAGGGCGTGCGCGGCGCGCCGATGGCGCTGGTCGAGAACGGCATCCTGCGCAACTGGCTGCTCGACACAGCGACCGCGACGGAGCTGGGCCTTCAGAGCAACGGCCGGGCGGCGCGCGGCGGCAACGGCGTGTCGCCCTCGTCGAGCAACGTCCTCCTGTCGCCCGGGCGGATGTCGCGCGAGGCGCTGATCCGCGAGACCGGCACCGGGCTCTATATCGACGAGCTGATCGGCCACGGCACCAATCTGGTGACCGGCGACTACAGCTGCGGCGCCTCGGGCTATCTGATCGAGAATGGCGAACTGACCACGCCGGTGTCCGAGCTGACGATTGCCGGCAACCTCACCGACATGCTGGCCTCGTTGACGGCGGCCGACGATCTCGACGAACGGTTCTCCACCGTGGTGCCGACCCTGCGGATCGGCTCCATGACCGTGGCGGGCGCGTGATCTTGTCCGGCTACCAGGACGATCTGGAACTGGTGAAGGCGGCGGCCGTCGAGGCCGGCGAGATCGCGCTCGGCTTCTTCCGCCGCGACCCCAAGGTCTGGTGGAAGGAGGGCAACTCCCCGGTCAGCGAGGCGGATTTCGCCGTCGACCTGATGCTGCGCAACACGCTGGTGGGCGCCCGGCCGGACTATGGCTGGGTGTCGGAGGAGATGCAGCCGGGCGACGCACGGGAGGGCGCCGGCAGCCGCTTCTTCGTGGTCGATCCGATCGACGGCACGCGAGCCTATCTGCGCGGCGAGGACACCTGGTGCGTGTCGATCGCCGTCGTCGAGAACGGCCGTCCGGTGGTCGGCGTCATCGTGGCGCCCTCGATGGGCGAGATCTTCGAGGTGACCGCCGACGGCACGCCGCTGATGAACGGGACCCCTTGCGCCGTCGCCGAGCCGGGGCCGGGCGACCGGATGCGGCTGGCGATGCCCGATTCCATGCGCAAGCGCGTCGAGGCCTCCGCTGGCGAGGCCTTCGCCAGCGAGAAGGCGGTGCCGTCGCTGGCCTACCGGCTGGCGCTGGTCGCCTGCGGGCGGCTCGACGGCACGCTGATCCGGCCGCGCGCCAGCGACTGGGATATCGCCGCCGCCGATCTCCTGATCGAGCGGGCGGGCGGCCTTCTGTGCGGCCGGGCCGGCCTGCCGACCGTCTATCGCAGCGAGGGGCGCCGGCACGAGATCCTGATGGCCGCCTCGCTGGCAGCGATGCCGCGGCTGCAAAGGCTCGCCGAGGCCGTTCCCGACTGAACGGCGCCGCCGCCTTGGAGCGGACGGTATTTTGGTGCAGGACAAGGCTGCACCCGGTAACAACACCCCAGTCTGCGCCGCGCGCGGCGCGGTGCAGGACGAAAGAGGACATGATGGAAGAGCAGAAACCCAAGCAGCTTCTTCACCTGGTCTTCGGTGGCGAACTGGACGATCTCCAGAGCGTCGATTTCAAGGACCTCGACAATCTCGACATCGTCGGCATCTTTCCCAACTACGCCTCGGCCCTGGCGGCCTGGCGGTCGAAGGCGCAGCAGACCGTGGACAACGCCGCCATGCGGTATTTCATCGTCCACATGCACCGGCTGATGGACCCGGACAAGCAGTGAGGCCGGTCTGTCCCCGGACAGGCGGTCAGGCTGACGTCGATGTCGGATGAATTGATGGCACAGGCTCGAACCGGCGAGGACGGCGCTCCGCCGAAACGCCCGCGGGGGACCCTGCGCGCGTGGCGCAAGCGCGTCCGGCGCCTGCTCCGCAGCCCGGCGACCATGGCGGTCGGCGGCAGCGCGATCTATCGCGGCCTGCGTCTCGTCCATGCGACCCAAAAGGAAGCGCCCGGCTCGACCGACTGGCGGGCCCGGCTGACCGCCGAGCATCCGGCGATCGTCGGCCTGTGGCACGGGCAGCATCTCCTGGCGCCGTTCTTCCGGCCGGCCGAACTGCCCTATGTCGCGCTCCTGTCGCGCAATGCCGATGCCGAGATGAACGCCGCCGTGGTCGCGCGCTTCGGCATCGAGACGGTGCGCGGCTCGGGCGGCCGCGCCGGGCCGGTGCGGGCCCAGAAGGGCGGGGCCAAGGCACTGATCGCGCTGCGCCGCTATCTCGCCCGCGGCTTTGGCGTCTGCATGATCGCCGACGTGCCGAAGGGCGTGCCGCGCGACGCGGGGCTCGGCATCGTCACGCTGGCGCGGATTTCCGGCCGGCCGGTCCTGCCGTCCGCGGCGGTCACCAGCCGGCGCTACGTCGTCGAGAGTTCCTGGGACAAGACGACGGTGCCGCTGCCCTTCGGCCGCATCGCGGTGGTGGTCGGCGATCCGATCCATGTGGCGGCCGATGCCGACGCGGAGGAGATGGAGGCCAAACGGCGCGAGATCACGCTGGCGATCGAGGCGGCAAATGTCGCGGCCGAGCGGCTGGTCGGGAGGGTTGCGTGAGCGATTTCCTGGCACGCGCCGCACTCGCCTCCTACCGGGCGGCCGGCACGCTCGTCTATCCGCTGCTCGGTCCCTATGTCGGCTACCGCACCTCGCGGGGCAAGGAAGACCCCTTGCGCCGCCGCGAACGCTACGGCCATGCCAGCGTCGAGCGCCCGGCCGGTCCGCTGGTCTGGGTGCATGCGGCGAGCGTCGGCGAAAGCGCCGCGGTCACGCCGCTGGTGCGGGCGATCGCCGCCGACGGCATCTCCGTCCTGATGACCACAGGCACGATGACCTCTGCGACGCTCGTCGCCGAACGGCTCGGCGACTGCGTTATCCACCAATATGTGCCGCTCGATCTCGGTCCCTCCATCCATCGCTTCCTCGACCATTGGTGCCCGGACGTGGCGATCGTGGCGGAGAGCGAGATCTGGCCGACGACGCTGATGGAGCTGAACCGGCGGCGCATCCCGCAGGTGCTGGTCAATGCGCGCCTGTCGGACCGGTCCTTCAAGCGCTGGAAGTCGGCGCCGTGGCTGGCCGAGGCGCTGATGGAAACACTGGCGCATGTGGTCGCCCAGTCGGATGTGGACGGCGAGCGCTTCCATCTCCTGGGCGCGCGGGCCGTCTCGGTGGCGGGCAATCTGAAGGCCGATACCGCTCCGCCGCCAAGCCCCGGCGCGGCGCTGGACGAGATGATCGCGGCGCTGGGCGCGCGGCCCCGCTGGGCGGCGCTGTCGACCCATGCTGGCGAAGAGACGCTGGCTGGCGAGGTGCATCGCAAGCTGGCCGCGAGCCATCCCGGCCTTCTGAGCATCATCGTGCCGCGCCACACCACGCGCGGCGACGAGATCGAGGCCGAACTGACCGGCGCCGGCCTCAAGGTCGCGCGGCGCAGCCGGGGTGACCTTCCCGATGCGGACACCGATATCCTGCTCGGCGACACGATGGGCGAGATGGGGCTCTATCTGCGGCTCACCGACATCGCCTTTCTCGGCAAGTCGGTGACCGGCGAGGGTGGCCAGAACCCGCTCGAGGCAGCGATGCTGGGCACCGCGATCCTGTCGGGCCGCTATGTCCAGAATTTCCGCGACGCCTATCAGCGGCTGTTGAAGAATGGCGGCGCCAAGATCGTGCGCGACGGTGACACGCTGGCGGCCTGTCTTGCGCAGATCCTCGACGATCCCGCCGCGCTCGCCCGCATGAAGCGCGCCTCGGCGACGACGGTGGAGGAGATGCGCGGCGCGCTGCCGCGGACCATGCAGGCGCTGCAGCCCTTCCTGCATCCGCTGAAGCTGTCGGTGGGGCTCGATCGCTGCAACCGTCCGGCGGCGCCGCGATGATGCGGGCCGAGACGCCGCCCTTCTGGTGGCGGCCGAAAGCCTGGCAGAGCCTGATGCTGGCACCGGCGGCGGCGGTCTACGGGCGGGTGGCCCGGCGCAATCTGGAGCACGGCGAGCGCGCCGATGTCGGGGTGCCGGTGCTGTGCGTCGGCAATTTCACCGTCGGCGGGGGCGGCAAGACGCCGACCGCCATGGCGCTCGGGCGGGCGGCGCTCGCCGAAGGGCTGCGCCCCGGCTTCGTGTCGCGCGGCCACGGGCGGGCCAGCCGCGGCGCCGTGCTGGTCGATCCGGCGCATCACAGCGCGGCCGAGGTCGGCGACGAGCCGCTGCTCCTGGCGAGCGTCGCGCCGACCTGCGTCGCGGTGAACCGCCGGCAGGCCGCGCAGAAGCTGCTCGCCGAGCGCGGCGTCGACTTCATCATCATGGATGACGGCTTCCAGAGCGCCCGGCTGGCGATCGACTTCGCGCTGATCGCGGTGGATGCGCGGCGCGGTCTCGGCAATGGCGCCGTGGTGCCGGCCGGGCCGGTGCGCGCGCCGCTCATCGACCAGATCCGCTATGCCGACGCGCTGCTGGTGATCGGCGAGGGGGACGCCGGCGACGCGGTCATCCGGCAGACGGCGCGGGGCAACAAGCCGATCTTCGAGGCGGCACTGGAGCCGGAGAACGGCGCCCGTTTCGCCGGGCTGCGGGTGCTGGCCTTCGCCGGCATCGCCGATCCGGCGAAATTCTACGCCAGCCTGACCGCGCTCGGCGCCGAGATCGTCGAGACCCGCGACTTTCCCGACCACCACGTCTTTTCCAGCGACGACATGGACGATCTGTCGGCCTCGGCCTGGCGCGAAGGCCTGCAGATGGTGACGACGCGCAAGGATGCAGTGCGGCTGGCGACCGGATCTGCTGCCATGCAGCTGTTCCTGAAGGAATGCGAGGTGCTCGACGTGACGCTCGGCTTTGCACCGCAGAGCCTCGGCGCCCGCATCATCCGCGATACGCGACGCGCCTTCCGCCGGCGCAAATTCGGCTGACCCCCGGGAGCCTGCCGTCTCAGCCCTTGCCGGCGACTTCCTTTTCGCGGCGGAACGAGGCCTCGCCGTCGACATAGGCTTCCTGGCGCTCGACGCTCCAGTAGCGCAACAGGTCGAGCGGGATCGCCTCGCCGGTCACGGCGCAGCGCACATAGGCGCCGGGCCGCACGACCTGAAAATCGGGCGTGCCGTAGCGCAGCTTCGCCTCGCCGCCATTCTCCATGCGGTTCATGGATGTCTCCGCTGTCGGTGGACCGGCTTTCCCAGCCGGTCGGTCGGCTTCTGACTAACGCCGGGCCGGGGAGCCGTCAAATGGCACGGCGCCGCGCTCAGCGGCGGCCGAACATCTTCTCGATGTCGGCGAGCTTCAGCTCGATGAAGGTCGGCCGGCCGTGATTGCACTGGCCCGAGCCGGGCGTCGCCTCCATGTCGCGCAGGAGCGCGTTCATCTCTTCCGGCTTCATCAGCCGTCCCGAGCGCACCGAGCCGTGGCAGGCGATGGTCGCGGCGACATGGTCGATGCGGCCGCGCACGGCGTCGGCGGTGCCGGCCTCGGCGAGTTCGTCGGCAAGATCGCGCACCAGGCGCTGGCAATCGACGCTGCCGAGGATCGCCGGCGTCTCGCGCACGGCCACCGCGCCGGGACCGAAGCGCTCGATGCCAAGGCCGAGGCGGGCGAAGGTCTCCGCCTGCTCGGCGAGGCGATCGACGTCGTCCTCGGGCAGATCAACGATCTCAGGGATCAGCAGCAGCTGCGAGGCGAGGGGACGGCCGTGCAGGGCAGTCTTCAGCGCCTCGTAGACGAGACGCTCATGGGCGGCGTGCTGGTCGACGATGACGATGCCGTCCTCGGTCTCGGACACGATGAAGTTGCGGTGGAACTGCGCCTTGGCCGCGCCCAGCGGATGGTCTGCTGCTCCGTTCGCCGCGTTCTCGGTGGGCTCGGTGTCTGCGGCAGCGAAGGCGACGGGCGCCGGCGTGGCGGCGGAGCCGGCGTCAGCTGCGCAGTCGAGGGTCGCGGCATCGGCGCCCATATCGAGCGGCCGGTAGGGCGAGGCCTCGGCGGCATAGGCGGCCTGGCGCGGCGCGGCGAAGCCGCCGGGCGCGAAGCCGTCGAAACGGCGCGGGGCCGGCGTCACCGGTGCCGGCTCGGCCGGGGCGGCGCCCCGGAAGCGGGCCATCAGACCGGAGGCATTGGTGGTCGCCGAACGCAGGCCGGCCTCGTTGAAGGCCTGGCGCAGCGAGCCGACGATCAGGCCGCGCACCAGCCCCGGATCGCGGAACCGCACATCGGCCTTGGCCGGATGGACATTGACGTCGACAAGGGCCGGGTCGAGGTCGAGAAACAGGACCGCGACGGGATGGCGGTCGCGGGCCAGAACGTCGGCATAGGCGCCGCGCAGGGCCGAATGCAGCGTCTTGTCGCGCACCGGGCGGCCGTTGACGTAGAAGAATTGCTGCTGGCCGTTGCCGCGATTGTAGGTCGGGATGCCGGCAAAGCCGCGCAGCCGCACGTCCTCGCGCATGGCGTCCACCGGGATGGCATTGTCGGCGAAGTCCGGGGTCAGGACGTCGGCGATGCGCGGCATCGGTGCGTCGCCGGGCACCGCCTCGAACACCGTCGTCGTGCGATCGGGGCCGGACAGCTCGAAGCGGACACCCGGAAAGGCGATGGCGATGCGCCGGACGATCTCGGTGATGGCGCTGGATTCGGCCCGGTCGCTCTTCAGGAATTTCAGCCGGGCGGGCACGGCGTGGAAGAGATCACGGACCTCGATCACCGTGCCCCGGGACAGGGCGGTGGGGCGCAACTCGGAGGGGCGACCCGCCTCGACGCAGATCTCGTAGGCTTCGTCGCTGCCGGCGGCCCGCGACTTCAGGCTGAGCCGGCCGACCGAGCCGATCGAGGGCAGGGCCTCGCCGCGAAAGCCGAGCGTGCCGATGGCGTCGAGGCCGCCGGCGAGCTTGGAGGTGCAGTGACGGCGGACCGCCAGCGGCATCTCGGCGGCCGGAATGCCGCAGCCGTCGTCGCTGATGCGGATGAGGTTCTTGCCGCCGCCGGCCGTGGCGATCTCGATGCGCCTTGCGCCGGCGTCGAGGGCGTTCTCGACCAGTTCCTTGACGACACTGGCCGGCCGCTCGACGACTTCGCCGGCGGCGATCTGGTCGATCAGGGCATCGGAGAGCTGCTGGATGGGCATGGGACACGGGCCCGGTTCGCGGTCAAGGGGGCGCGGAGCATCGCCGCGCGCCTGCCGTTCTTACCGGCTCGCCGGGGCGGCAGCAAACCGGTCCGGTGCCATGCCTGTGGACGGCGCGGCGATCAGAGCCTCTCCTCAAGGATGACGAACACCGAACGGGACTGGACGATGAGCCCGTCCGCCGCGTCGATCCGCCGGGGTTCGAGATGCGGCCAGTCCGACTGGAGATGCAGGCAATAGGCGTGGTCGGCGCGCGGCGGCGGCAGCGTGACCGCGATGTCGGCGTCGCCGGCATTGAGATAGATCACCGCCCGCTCGCTCTCGATGTCGTCTTCGCCGCGCGGCGCATAGACCGACATGCCGAGGAAGCGCCTTTCCAGGTCGGACCAGTCGCCGGGCTCCATGGGGGCGCCATCCTCGCGCAGCCAGACGACGTCCTCGACGTCGCCGCCCTCGACCGGGCGGCCGGTGAGGAAGCGGTCGGCATTCAGCGCCGGATGGGCGCGGCGCAGTTGCGACAGCCGGGCGACGAAGGCGGCGAGATCGGTGTCGGCCCGCGCCCAGTCGAGCCAGGTGATCTCGTTGTCCTGGGCATAGCCATTGTTGTTGCCGCCCTGGCTGCGGCCGAATTCGTCGCCGGCGACGATCATCGGCGTGCCACGCGCGACCATCAGCGTCGCCAGCATGGCGCGGATGCCCTTGCCGCGCGCGTCGAGAATGGCCGGATCGTGGGTGTCGCCCTCGACGCCGTTGTTCCAGGAGTGGTTGTCGTTGTGGCCGTCGCGATTGCCCTCGCAATTGGCCGCGTTGTGCTTCCCGGCATAGGCGGCGATGTCGGCCAGCGAGAAGCCGTCATGGGCGGCGATGAAATTGACGCCGCTCGACGGGCGGCGGCCGTCGCGGTCGTAGAGGTCGGCCGAGCCGGCGAGGCGCGTCGCCAGCGCCCCGACCATGCCGGCATCGCCGCGCCAGAAGCGGCGGACATCGTCGCGGAACTTGTCCTGCCACTCGAACCAGGGCTTGGGAAACCGGCCGACCTGGTAGCCGCCGGGGCCGATGTCCCAGGGTTCGGCGACATGGATGCGGTGCTTCAGGACGGGATCGGCGGCGAGCATGCGGAAGAAGGGCGCGTCGGTGGAGAAGCCGTCGTCGAGCCGTCCCATCACCGGGGCGAGATCGTAGCGGAAGCCGTCGAGGCCGGTCGCCTCGACCCAGGTCCGCAATGCGTCGATGCACAGCCGCGCCACCGGTTCGCGGTGGGTGGCGAGGGTATTGCCGGTGCCGGTGTCGTTGACGAGCAGGCCCGGCTCGTCCTCGGCGTGGCGGTAGTAGAGGAGATTGTCGAGGCCGCGATAGCAGACGGTCGGCCCGTCCTCGTCGCCCTCGCCGGAATGGTTCAGCACCACGTCGAGCAGCACCTTGATGCCGCGCGCATGGAGGGCGTCGACCACCCGGCGGATCTCGGGAAAGCCGCCCGGCGCAAGCCGCGCATCGGGCGCCATGTGGGTGATGGGGTTGTAGCCCCAGGCATTGGTCAGGCCGTGCGCCGAAAGGTGGCCCTCGTCGATCCAGGCGGCGAGGGGCATCAGCTCGACAGTCTCGACGCCGAGCTTTTCCATGTGGTCGAGGAAGACCGGTTCGGCGAGGGCGGCAACCGTGCCGCGGATTTCGGCGGGGACATCGGGATGGCGCTGGGAATAGGCGCGGACCAGCACCTCGTAGGTCAGGCCGGGGGCGGCGAAGGGCAGGGGCGCGGCGCTGCGATCAAGCGCGGTGACGAGCGCCCGCGGCATGTAGGGCGCGCTGTCGAGCTGGCGCTCGGGGGGCGCTGCCAGCACCGGATGATAAAGGAAGGGGCGGTCGAGCTGCACCGCATAGGGATCGGCGAGGAGCTTGGACGGGTCGAAGCGATGGCCGTCCTTCGGTCGGTAGGGGCCAAGCGCACGAAGGCCGTAGCGGGCGCCGGCCGCCAGCCCCGGCACGAAGCCGTAATGGCGACCGTCCTTGTCGCCGGGCAGGACGAGCCGCGCGGTTTCCCGCGTGCCGGTCGCGTCGAAGAGGCAGAGCTGGATGGCGTCGGCATTCTCGGAATGGACGGCGAAATGGACGCCGTCGCCGTCGAGCGTCGCGCCGAGCGCGGCGGGCTTGCCGCGCTCGGCCGTGATTGCGTAGGTCATGCCGTCCCTGCGGTCAGGTGATGACGTCCGGCGCGGTGCGGCCGGTGCGCTTGCCGATCTCGCCGATCGCCGAGGCCGTGTCGATGAGCTCGGCCAGCGCCTGTTCGGGGGCAATGTCGTGGCGGGTGCGGTCGGGCTCGAAGCGCTCGATATAGACGCGCAGGGTGGCGCCCTTGGTGCCGGTGCCCGACAGGCGGTAGACGATGCGCGAGCCGCCGGAGAAGACGATCCGCACGCCCTGGCCGGTGGCGACCGAGCCGTCGACCGGGTCCTTGTAGGAAAAATCGTCGGCCTCGGAGACGACCAGCGTGCCGAAGCGCTGGCCGGCCATCGAGGCGAGGCGGTCGTGGAGCGAGCCCATCAGCCCCTCTGCCGCCTTGGCGTCGACCTCCTCGTAGTCGTGGCGCTGGTAGTAATTGCGCCCGAACTCGGCCCAGTGGCTCTCCAGGATCGCCTGCACGCTCTCGCGGCGCACAGCCAGGATGTTGAGCCACAGGAGCACCGCCCACAGGCCATCCTTCTCGCGGACATGATCGGAGCCGGTGCCGGCGCTCTCCTCGCCGCAGATGGTCACCTTGCCGGCATCGAGCAGCGTGCCGAAGAACTTCCAGCCGGTGGGCGTCTCGTACATGCCGATGCCGCGCTTGGCGGCGACCCGGTCGGCGGCCTGGCTGGTCGGCATGGAGCGGGCAATGCCGGCGATGCCGTCCTTGTAGGCCGGCGCCAGATGAGCGTTGGCGGCCAAGACCGCCAGCGAATCCGAGGGCGAAACGACGATGCCCTTGCCGACGATCAGGTTGCGGTCGCCGTCGCCGTCGGAAGCCGCACCGAAATCCGGTCCGTTGGGTGCCATCAGCTGGTTGATCAGCGTCGCGGCGTGGACGGCGTTGGGGTCGGGATGACCACCGCCGAAATCCTCCAGCGGCTCGCCATTGATCACCGTGCCGAGCGGTGCGCCGAGCCGGTTCTCCAATATTTCAGTGGCATAGGGGCCGGTCACGGCGTGCATGGCGTCGAAGCGCAGGGTGAAGCCCGAGGCGATCAGGTCGCGGATCTGGCCGAAATCGAACAGTTTTTCCATCAGCGCGGCATAGTCGGCGACCGGGTCGATGACCTCGACCACCATGTCGCCGAGCTTCGTCTCGCCGAGTTCGGCAAGGCTCGGGGCGTCGCCGGACCAGATGCGGTACTGCGACATCGTCCGCGTGCGCTCGAAGATCGCGGTGGTGATCTTTTCCGGGGCGGGGCCGCCATTGGCGACATTGTACTTGATGCCGAAATCGCCCTTCGGGCCGCCGGGATTGTGGCTGGCCGACAGGATGATGCCGCCGGCCGCCTTGCGGATGCGAATGAGGTTCGAGGCGGCCGGCGTCGACAGGATGCCGCCGCGGCCGACCACAACGCGGCCATAGCCGTTGCCAGCCGCCATGCGGATCGCGGTCTGGATCACCTCACGATTGTAGAAGCGGCCATCGCCGCCGATCACGAGCGTCTCGCCGTCATGGCTGTCGGCGGCGTCGAAGATCGCCTGGATGAAATTCTCGGCGTAATTGGCCTGGCGGAAGTGCGGAACGCTCTTGCGCAGGCCCGAGGTGCCGGGCTTCTGGTCGTTGAAGGGCTTGGTGGCGATCGTCTCGATCATGGCCGCTGGTCTCCGATAAGATCGCGGAAGAGTTGGGCGTAGTGCCCGGCGCTGCTGCGCCAGGATACGTCGGATTGCATCGCGCTGAGCTGTAGCTGGCGCCAGGCGGCCGGGTCGGCATAGAGCCGCTGCATCCGGTCGACGGCGTCGATGAGATCGTCGCGCGTGGGCGGCGCGAAGATGAAGCCGGTGGCGACGCCGGCGGTGATGGCGGCGTGGTTGGCGTCGATCACCGTGTCGGCGAGGCCGCCGACCTTGGCGACCACCGGAATGCAGCCATAGCGCAGGCCGTAGAGCTGGGTGAGGCCGCAGGGCTCGAAGCGCGACGGCACGAGGATCGCGTCGGCGCCGGCCTGGACCCTGTGGGACAGCGCCTCGTCATAGCCGATGCGCACGCCGATCTTGTTCGGATGCCGGGTATGGGCGGCCTGGAAACTGCCCTCGATCATCGGCTCGCCGGAGCCGACCACGACCATGCGCACGCCGCGTTCGACAAGGTCGTCGCAGGCGTCGGCCACGAGGTCGAGACCCTTCTGCCAGGTCAGGCGGCTGACCACGGCGACGATCGGGCCGTCCTCATGGGCGAGGCCGAACTCGGTCTCCAGCGCGCGCTTGTTGCGCTGGCGCGCCTTGGGGGAACGGGCGCTGTAATGATGCGGGATGTCGGGATCGGTCTTCGGGTTCCAGACGTCGGTGTCGATGCCGTTGACGATGCCAACCAGCCGTTCGCCGCGCCCGCGCAACAGTCCGTCGAGCCCCATGCCGCCGCCCGGCGTCAGGATTTCCTCGGCATAGGTCGGGCTGACCGTGGTGACCGCGTCGGCGGCGTGCAGGCCGCCCTTCAGATAGCCGACATTGCCGTAATATTCGACGCCCTCGATCGACCAGGCGGATGGCGGCAGGCCGAGGCGCGGGAAGATCTGGTAGGGGAAATTGCCCTGGAAGGCGAGGTTGTGAATGGTCACCACGGTGCGCGGCCGCGGCTTGCCGGACACCGCGAGATAGACCGGCGTCAGCGCCGCCTGCCAGTCATGGGCATGGACGATTGCCGGTGCGAAGCCCGGGATCGCCCCCTGGCCGATCTCGGCGCCGGCCTTCGACAGCGCCGCGAAGCGGGCCCAGTTGTCGGCGTGGTCGTGGCCGGCGCTCGACACATAGGGACCGCCGGTCCGATCGAAGAGATGCGGCGCGTCGAGGACGAGAAGGTCGAGCCCGCCGGCGGTCGCCGCGAGAACGCGCGCCGGCCCGCCGAAGAGATCGTCGAAACGACAGGCGATGTCGGCGTTGTCGATCTGCCGCATGACATCGGGATAGCCCGGCATCAGCGTGCGCACGGCAAAATCGTGGGCCGCCAGCGAGGCGGGAAGCGCCCCCGCCACGTCCGCCAGCCCGCCGGTCTTGATCAGCGGGAAGACTTCCGAGGCGACGGAGAGCACGCCGGTGGTCATCAGTAGGTGAGCCTGTCGATCATCGGCTTGGTGACGAGGCATATGCCGTTCGCCGTGCGGCGGAACCGCTTGGCGTCGAGCTCGGGATCCTCACCGATCACCAGGCCGTCGGGGATTTCCACGCCGCGGTCGAGCACCGCCCTGGTGATGCGGGCGTGGCGGCCGATACGGCACTGGGGCAACACGACCGCGTGGTCGAGCATGGAATAGGAGCGCTGGCGCACCCCGGTGAACAGCAGCGAGCGGTGCAGCTGACCGCCGGAGATGATGCAGTCGCCCGAGACCAGCGAGGAGATCGCCGAACCCCGGCGGCCGTCTTCGTCATGGACGAACTTGGCCGGCGGCACCACGTCGGCATAGGTCCAGATCGGCCAGTCGCGGTCGTAGATGTCGAGCGGCGGGATGATGTCGGTCAGGTCGATATTGGCCTGCCAGTAGGCGTCGACCGTGCCGACGTCGCGCCAGTAGGCCTCGTCGTCCGGCTCGTTCTCCGAGCGCACCACCGACAGGTTGAAGCGATGGGCGACGGCGCGGCCGTGCTTGACGATATGCGGGATGATGTTCTTGCCGAAGTCGCGGCTCGAGCCCGGATCGGCGGCGTCGCGGCGCAGCTGGTCCATCAGGAAGTTGGTCTCGAAGACATAGATGCCCATCGAGGCCAGCGCCGTGTCGGGACGGCCCGGAATGGCGGGGGGATCGGCCGGCTTTTCGACGAAATCGGTAATGTTGTAGTTCTCGTCGACATGCATGACGCCGAAGGCGACAGCCTCCATGCGCGGCACTTCGAGGCAGCCGACCGTCACGTCCGCACCCGAATCCACATGCTGCTGGAGCATGATCTCGTAGTCCATCTTGTAGACGTGGTCGCCGGCCAGGATGACGATGTAGCGCGGCGCGTAGGATTCGATGATGTCGATGTTCTGGTACACGGCGTCGGCGGTGCCGGCGTACCACTGGTCCTCGGACACGCGCTGGCTTGCCGGCAGGATGTCGAAGCTCTCGTTGCGGCCCGGCCGCAGGAAGTTCCAGCCGTTCTGCAGGTGCCGGATCAGGCTGTGGGCCTTGTACTGGGTGGCGACGCCGATGCGGCGGATACCGGAATTGATGGCGTTGGAGAGCGCGAAGTCGATGATCCGCGTCTTGCCGCCGAAGAAGACGGCCGGCTTGGCGCGGCTGTCGGTCATCTCCATCAGCCGACTGCCGCGTCCGCCGGCCAATACGTAGGCCATCGTCTCGCGGGCCAGCGGTCCGGCGCGTCTGTTCTCTGCCATGAACTCCTCCCTGGATCATCCATGGGGCAGACGGCTCTCCGGATGGCCGGCTGACTGGCCCGGCACCCGATCGTTCCTCCCCCACACGTGACGAACATAGCGCAGACGCGGCCCGACGCCATGCCGGATCGCGATCAATCGCCTCTGGCGACGGGTATCAGGCGTCCGGACCGGCCTTCCAGATGTCGCGGGCATATTCGCGGATCGAACGGTCGGAGGAGAACCAGCCCATCCGCGCGGTGTTGCGCACGGCCTTGGCCTGCCACTCGTCCTGGTCCTGCCAGAGCACGTCCAGACGGCGCTGGGTGTCCCAATAGGCTTGGAAGTCGGCGCAGGTCATCCACCAGTCGTTGTTGTAGAGGTTCGAGACCAGGTCGTGGTAGCGCGCCGGGTCCTCCGGCGAGAAGACGCCCGAGGAGATGGCGTCCAGCGCCTCGCGCAGCAGCGGCAGCTCGGCGATGATCGAGCGGCCGCTATGGGCCTCGCGCCGCCGCTGGGCGACCTCCTCGGCGGTCAGGCCGAAGATGAAGATGTTGTCCTCGCCGACATGCTCCAGCATCTCGACATTGGCGCCGTCGAGGGTGCCGATGGTCAGCGCGCCGTTCATGGCGAACTTCATGTTGCCGGTACCGGACGCCTCGAGGCCGGCCGTCGAGATCTGCTCCGACAGGTCGGCCGCCGGCATGATGATCTCGGCGAGGCTGACATTGTAGTTCGGGATGAACACCACCTTCAGGAGGTCGCGGACCGCCGGATCGCTGTTGATCGTGCGGGCGACGTCATTGGCGAGGTGGATGATCTCCTTGGCCTGGGCGTAGCTCGGCGCCGCCTTGCCGGCGAAGATCTTGACCCGCGGCGACCAGTCGCGCTCGGGATGCGAGCGGATCTGGTCGTAGAGGGCGATCGCCTCGATGATGTTCAGGAACTGGCGCTTGTATTCGTGGATGCGCTTGACCTGGATGTCGAAGATCGCGCCCGGATCGACCTGCGTCGCCATGCGCTCGCCGATGAGGTTGGAGAGCTGCTCCTTGTTGCGGCGCTTGACCGCCGCGAAGCGCTCGCGGAAGGCGGCGTCGTCGGCCAGCGGATCGAGATCGGCGATCTTCTCGATATCGTCGAGGAAGGCCGGGCCGATCGCATCGGTCACGAGTTCGGTGAGGCCGGGATTGGCCTGCATGATCCAGCGGCGCGGGGTGACGCCATTGGTCTTGTTCTCGATGCGGTCGGGATAGAGCAGGTGGAGATGGTGGAACACCGTCTCCTTCATCAGTTCGGTGTGCAGGGCCGAGACGCCGTTGACGGCATGGCTGCCGACGAAGGCGAGCTGGCCCATGCGCACGCGCCGGCCATTGCCCTCGTCGATCAGCGAGATCGCGGCGATCCGGGAATCGTCGAAGCCCTTCTCCTGCGCCGCCTCGCGGATGACGCCGGCATTGATGGCGTAGATGATCTGCATCTGGCGCGGCAGGAGCCGCTCGAACAGATGGATCGGCCAGTGCTCCAGCGCCTCGGGCAGCAGCGTGTGGTTGGTATAGGAGAAGGTGTTGCGGGTGATCTCCCAGGCCTCGGCCCATTCGTGGCCATGCACGTCGATCAGGAGCCGCATCAGCTCGGCGACCGAGACCGCCGGATGGGTGTCGTTGAGCTGGATCGAGAACTTGTCGGCGAGGTTCGACAGATTCTCGTTGGCGTGGAGATGGCGCCGGATGATGTCCTGCAGCGAGGCGGAGGAGAAGAAGTATTCCTGCCGCAGGCGCAGTTCCTGGCCGGCCTGGTGCGAGTCGGCCGGATAGAGGATACGGGTGATCGCCTCGGCCTTGTTGGACTCGACCAGGGCGCCGATGTGATCGCCGGAATTGAAGGCGTCGAGCAGGATCGGGTCGAGCGGCTGGGCGCTCCACAGGCGCAGCGTGTTCACGCGGCGTCCGCGCCAGCCGACGATCGGCGTGTCGTAGGCGACGGCGAGAACGCGCTCGGCCGGGCGCCAGACCTGCCGGGCCGGGCGACCGGGCTCCTGGATGGTGGTGACCTTGCCGCCGAAGCCGATCTCGTAGGCGAGCTCGCGGCGCTCGAACTCCCAGGGATTGCCATGGGCGAGCCAGGTTTCGGGCAGCTCCACCTGCGCGCCGTCGGCGATTTCCTGGCGGAAGAAGCCGTGGACGTAGCGGATGCCGTAGCCGAAGCCGGGAATGTCGGTGGAGGCCATCGACTCCATGAAGCAGGCGGCGAGGCGGCCGAGGCCACCATTGCCGAGCGCGGCGTCGGGCTCCAGCAGTTCGACGAGATCGAGATCGACGCCGTAGCGCGACAGCGCCTCGCGGATCGGCTCGGTCAGGTTGAGATTGTTGATCGCATCGCGCAGCAGGCGGCCGATCAGGAATTCCATCGACAGGTAGCAGACGCGCTTCTCGCCGCTGGTCTTGGCGCGCTGGGAGGATTCCATCCACTGGTCGATGATCCGGTCGCGGATGACCAGTGTCGTCGCTTCGAGCCAGTCGTAGCGCCGCGCCTCGGCCGGTGTCTTGCCGACGGCGTAGGTCAGCTTCTCGACGATCTGCCGGGCCAGCGTCTCCGGGTCGTTCTTGCGGGGTGCAGGTGTCGGGGCACCGGTTCCGTCCAGGGCGGAATCGACCTCGTTCGTCATGTCGGCCATCATGACCCCCTCAGTTTGTGGATTGCTGCAACGAGACCGGCGGTGGAGCTGTCGCGCCCCTCTGCCGAGGTCTCGCCGGTGATGACGGGAACCAGCCGGTTGGCCAGTTCCTTGCCGAGTTCGACGCCCCATTGATCGAAGGCGTTGATGCCGTAGAGCTGGGCTTCGACGAAGACGCGGTGCTCGTAGAGCGCGATCAGGCGGCCGAGCGTGGCCGGGTCGAGCTGGCGGTAGAGAAGGGTGATCGACGGCCGGTCGCCGGGGAACACGCGATGCGGCGCGATCCGCTCGGCTTGTTCGGGCTCCATGCCGCCGTCGAGAAGCTGCTGGCGGGCCTCGTCGAGCGTGCGGCCGCGCATCAGCGCCTCGCTCTGGGCCAGGCAATTGGCCAGCAGCAGATCCTGATGGACCCGCATCTCGGCCGGCTCGTGGGCATTGGCGCCGACCAGGAACTCGACCGGGATGATGTCGGTGCCCTGGTGTATGAGCTGGAAGAAGGCGTGCTGGCCGTTGGTGCCGGGCTCGCCCCAGACCACCGGACCGCTCACGGGAACGGTTTTGCCGTCGAGGCCGACCCGCTTGCCGTTCGATTCCATGTCGAGCTGCTGGAGATAGGCGGGGAAGCGCGAGAGCCGCTGGTCGTAGGGGATGACAGCGCGGGTCGGATAGTCGCAGAGCGCCCGGTGCCAATAGCCGACGAGCCCGAGCAGGACCGGCAGGTTCTGGTCCAGCGGAGCGGTGCGGAAATGGGTGTCCATCTCGCGGGCACCGGCGAGGAAGTCGCGGAAGCCAGATGCGCCGATGGCGATCATCAGCGGCAGGCCGATCGCCGACCAGATCGAGTAGCGACCGCCGACCCAGTCCCAGAAGCCGAAGATGCGCTCCGAGGCGATGCCGAAATCGGCGACCTTGTCGAGCGCGGTGGAGACGGCGACGAAATGCTCGCCGACCGCGTCCTCGCCCAGCGCGTCGCTGATCCAGCGGCGCGCGGCGGCGGCGTTGGTCATGGTCTCGATGGTGGTGAAGGTCTTCGACGCGATGATGAAGAGCGTCGACGCCGGGTCCAGGGTCTTCAGCGTGTCGGCGATATGCGCGCCGTCGACATTGGAGACGAAATGCGTGCGTGGCCCGTCGTGATAGGGCGCCAGCGCCAGGGTCGCCATGGCCGGGCCGAGATCTGAGCCGCCGATGCCGATATTGACCACGTCGGTGATCTGCGTGTCGCGGGCGCCGGTGATGGTGCCGTTGCGCACGCCCTCGGCGAAGGCGCTCATCGCCTTCAGAACGTCCGCCACGGCGCCGCTGACCGGGTTGCCGGCGGCGCGGAAGCCGTCCATCGGCTCGGCGCGCAGCGCCATGTGCAGCACCGAGCGGTCCTCGGTGAAGTTGATCGGCTCGCCGGCGAACATGGCGTCGCGCCGGGCCTCGACACCGCGGCTGCGGGCCAATGCGATCAGGGCGTCACGGGCGTCGTCGTCAATGGCCGTCTTGGAATAGTCGAGGACGAGATCGCCCAGCGCGGCGGAAAATTCCGAATAGCGGCTCGGATCGTCGGAAAACAGCGAACGGATGCCGCGATCGGCGGCCTGCCGGGCCATGCCGGTCAGTTCCGCAGCCGCAGGAGAAGCGCCGGAATCGGACGTCTGGCTCATGAATTGCCCTGCCATGATGTGTGATGCGGTCGTCGCAAGAAAGCGCCTGCCTGCGGCCTTTTATGCCGGTTGTGGATAGGAGGCAAACGCCGGGTCGGCGCCGCGCATGGCCTGATGTGCCCTATTATAGTGCACATATCGGCGATGCTGCAATTCGCGGCGCTCGATTTCGTTAAAGAGAGCCGGCAGGTGCGAAACCTGCCGGCCCCTTCAGCTGTCGTCTCAGTCGATCGTGACGGTCTTCACATTCATGAATTCCAGCATGCCTTCGTGCGCCAGTTCGCGGCCGTAGCCGGACCGCTTGACGCCGCCGAAGGGCAGACGCTGGTCGGAGGCGGTCATGCGGTTGATGTGGGTGCCGCCCTGATCGAGCTCGCGGATGAAGCGTTCCTGCTCGGCCGGCTCGGTGGTCCAGGCCGAACCGCCGAGACCGAATTCGGAATCATTGGCGAGGTCGATGGCCTCGTCGATCGACTTGACCTTGAACATGATCGCGCAGGGGCCGAACAGCTCTTCGCGATAGGCCGGCGCGCTTTCCGGCACGTCGGCGAGGATCGACGGCTGGAAGAAATAGCCCGGACCCTCCGGCGCCTTGCCGCCGGTCACGAGCTTGGCCCCGGCACTGACCGATCTGTCGATCTGGTCCTTCAGGTCGTCGACGCCGGCCTTCATGGCCAGCGGGCCCATGCCGGTGTCGTCGGCCATCGGGTCGCCGAGCTTGATGGCTTCGACGGCCTCGGTGTAGCGGCCGAGATAATCCTCGTAGACGTCCTCATGGACGATGAAGCGCTTGGCGGCGATGCAGCTCTGGCCGTTGTTCTGCATGCGGGCGGTGACGCCCACCTCGACCGCCTTGGCGATGTCGGCGGAGGGCATGACGATGAAGGGGTCGGAGCCGCCGAGCTCCAGCACGGTCTTCTTGATCTCGGAGCCGGCGGTCGATGCGACGGCCGAGCCGGCGCCCTCGCTGCCGGTCAGGGTGGCGGCGCGCACGCGGCTGTCTTTGAGGATCCCCTCGACCTTGGAGGAGGAGATCAGAAGGGTCTGGAAGACGCCCTGCGGCGCGTCGGCGTCGAGGAAGATGCGCTCGATCTCCAGCGCGCATTGGCTGACATTGGAGGCGTGCTTCAGGATGCCGACATTGCCGGCCATGATCGCCGGGGCGGCGAAGCGCATGCACTGCCAGTAGGGGAAGTTCCACGGCATGACCGCCAGAACCGGGCCGATCGGCAGATAGGTCACGAAATTGCGGCCGGCGGGGCCGTCCCGCACGTCGTCGGCGACGAACTTCTCGGCGTTCTCGGCGTAGAAGCGCAGGGCGTTGGCGCATTTGCCGACCTCGGCCTCGGCTTCCTTCAGCCGCTTGCCCATCTCCATGGTGGCGATGCGGGCGAGCTCGGTCTTGCGGGTGTCCATCTGGTCGGCGGCCCGCATCAGAACCTCGGCGCGCCGGGCGAAGGAGGTCTTGCGCCAGTCGCGGAAGGCCAGATCGGCATTGGCGAGGGTGCGCTCGATATCGGCGTCGGTGTGCGCGGCGAATTCCTCGATGGTCTCGCCCGTCGCCGGATTGATGCTCGTGGGCATGGTCTCTCCTGATGGTCACGCGTCGTTTCATGCACCGGTCCGCGCCGTCCGGCCGGGCCGCTTCGCTAGTTAGCACGAAGCCGGCGCGCGGACAGAGGCGCGGATCGGACCGTCGGGCGGGGCCGACGGCGACGGATCAGGTACGTGCGGCCGACAGCTTCTCGATCGCGGCATCGAGGGACTCGCTGGTGGCCTTCACCTCGGGCACGTTCGGGTCGTTCTTCAGGATCTGCTGCAGCGACGAGCGCCATTCCGACAGGATGGTTTCCTTCTCGCCGTCGGATAGCCGGTCGTCCTTCAGGACGTCCTCGGGCTTATCGTACGAGCCATGGGTCGGGTGATCGAATTTCGACGACATCATTGTCGGTCTCCTGCCTGTCGTTTCGGGGCGGGCGCGGCGGGCCGGACATGCCGGCGCGCTCGTGCCTTCTGGGTCCCCAACGGGCCGACGGCGAGAAAGGTTCATCCGAGAATGTCGTGGCAAAGCCCTGACGGTGGCGACACTGCGTCACCGCTCTCCGGGTCGGACGTCTAGAACTCGCCTTCGTAGAAGACGCCGACCTCGCCGCCACCGGAGGAGGTCACCGCGCCGCGGGCGCTGAGGCCCGAGCCGAGATCGAGGTCGATGGTCACCCGGCCGCTGGTGTCAACGCCGACATAGGTGTTCTCGTTCAGATACTTGCCGACACCGACCGCGGTGGTGCCGTCGGCGGCGGTGCGGATGTCGAGATCGTCGACGCCGAGCTGCGAGCGCAGATTCTCCAGAAGGCCGCTGCTGCCGCCGACGCCGGCCAGCGAGGCCGCGGCCTCGGCGAGCTGGGCGATCTGCAGCGGCGACAGGTCGGAGGTGCCTTGGCCGAAGATCAGCCGCGCCAGCACCTCGTCCTGGGGCAGGGTCGGCTCCGAGGAGAAGTTGAAGCTCGGATCGTCGGCCGGACCGGTGACGGTGATGAACACGGTGGCGTCGCCGGCGGTGGAGCGGGCCACGAGGTCGAGATAGGGCGTGAGGCCGCCGGTGAAGCTCAGCCGGCCGCGATCGAAGTCGAGACGCTTGCCGAGGATGGAGAAGCGGCCGCGCTGCAGGTCGAAGCCGCCGACGACATTCGGGAAGGCGGCCGAGCCGGTGATGGTGATCCGGCCGCCGAGTTCGACGTCGAGGCCGCGGCCGCGCACGAACACCCGGTTGGGCGCGTTGAAGGTCAGGTCGAGATCGATGCCGCCGCCGCCATTGCCGCCATCGGCGCGCTCGGGCGAGATCTCGCGCTGCTGCTCGTAGACGGCGGGCGCCGCGTTGCGATGGGTCACGTCGATGCGGGCAAGCGAGCTCGGCAGGTTTTCCGGTACGAGAACGTTGATCTCTTCGGCATTGATGGTGCCGGCCAGACGCGGCGTGCCGGTCAGCGGCCCGGTGATGGTCAGTTCGGCGTCGAGCCTGGCAGTGACGAGTTCGCCCTTGTTGTAGCGGCCATCGTCGAGCCGGATCGTGATGTCGGCCGGAAAGCCGCCGTCGAGGCCGACCGTGCCGGATACGTCGAGCGTGCCGCCGGCGGACAGGTTCGCGTCGAAGGCGCGAATTGTGGCGGTGCGCCCGTCGAGCGAGATGGTTGTCGAGATGTCGTTGAGGGCGAGATTGGCGCCGGTGTCGATGAAGCGCGCGCCGGTGGTCGAGACCGTGCCGACGATCGCGGGCTGGGACACGGGACCGGTCACGCGGGCATCGACGAGGACGGTGCCCTGCACGGAGCGGCCGCCTTCGGCGAGGATCCGGTTGGCGAGCGACAGCGGCGCCGAGCCGTTCAGGGAGAGGTCGAGCTGCGGGCCGCCGGCAAGGTTCACCGAACCGGTGGCGCTGAAGTCGAGACCGTCGCCGGTCAGGCTGGTGTCGGTGGTGACCACCTGGTCGGCGAAGCGGCCGCTGGTGGTGACCGCCAGGGCGCCGACGCCGGCGGCGCGGGTCTGCTGGATCGACACGCCGCTGGCATTGATGTCGTAGGTGACCGACGGGTTGGACGGGGCGCCGGTGGCGCGGACCGTGCCGTTGATGGTGCCCTGCGGGGCGATGCCCGCCGCCGCGGCGCTGGCGATCGAGGCGGGCAGGACGCTGATCTCGGCGGTGATGTCGAGGGCATTGGCGCCGGCCGAACCGGTGACGGTGATGGCGCCGCCGCCAACGTCGATGCGGGCATTGCCGAGGTTCAGCGTGCCGCCGGCATAGCGGCCTTCCGCGACCGCCTGCAGCGCCGGCGCGCCTGCGGCGCGGCTCTGGGCGACGGAGACGTCGGAGGCGGTGATGTCGAAGCTGGCGTCGGGATCGGTGAGCGAGCCCGTGGCCGAGGCCGAGCCGGAGACGGTGCCGCGGGCGCCGAGGCCGTCGACGAAGCCGTTGGCAAGCCCGACGGGCAAGGCGTCGATGGCAACATCGATGGCGAGCCGCTCACCGACCGTGCCGGTGGCCCGGAGCGAGCCGTCGCCGACGGTGACGTCGGCGCGCTCGATGGTGGCCGTCCCATCGGCATAGGAGCCGGCGGCGTCGAGGACGAGGGGCGCGACGCCGGACTGGGCGATCTGGCGGGTGGTGATGCCGCTGCCGGCGAGATCGAAACGGGCCTGCGGATCGGACAGGGAGCCGGTGGCCGTGGCCGAACCGGTGATCGTGCCCTCTGCGCCGAGACCGTCGACGAAACCGTTGGCGAGGCCGACGGGTAGGGCGTCGATGGCAAGGCGGAGGTCGAGCTGTTCGCCGACGGTGCCGGTGGCCCTGAGCGAGCCGTCGCCGACGGTCAGGTCGGCGCGCTCGATGGTGGCTGTCCCATCAGCATAGGCGCCGGCGGCGTCGAGGGCGAAGGGCGCGACGCCGGACTGGGCGATCTGGCGTGTCGTGATGCCGGTGCCGGAAAGGTCGAAGCGGGCCTGCGGGTCGGCGAGCGAACCGGTGGCGGTCGCGGTGCCGGAGATCGTGCCCTCGGCGCCGAGATCGGGGGCGATGCCATTGGCAAGGCCGACCGGGATGGCGTTGACGGCAACGCGCAGGTCGAGGGTCTCGCCGATTGTGCCCTCGGCGGTCAGCGAGCCGTCACCGACGGCGATCTCGGCTTCGGAGAGGGTCAGCGTGCCATCGGCATAGCGGCCCGCGGCGTCCACCGTCAGCGGGTCGATGCCGCTCTCGGCGATGGCGTCGGCGGTGATGCCCGTGCCGGTCAGGTCGAAGCTGGCGGTCGGATTGTCGAGCGTGCCGGTGGCTGTGCCCTTGCCGGAGACCGTGCCGCGGGCGGCGAGGCCATCGACGAAGCCGTTGGCGAGACCGACCGGCAGATTGGTCATAGTCACGTCGAGGTCGAGATTCTGGCCGACGCGGCCGGTGGCAACCAACGAGCCGTCGCCGACATTGATGACGGCGGTTTCCAGCGCGGCGGTGGCGTCGGCATAGGTGCCGGTCAGGCGCAGGGCCAGCGGCGCGACGCCGGAGCGGGCGATCTGCCGGGTGGTGATGCCGGTGCCCGAGACGTCGAAGACGGCTTCAGGGTCGATGGTGGAACCCGACGCCGAAGCGGTGCCGGACAGGGTGCCGCTGGCGTCGAGGCCGGGGACGAAGCCGTTGACCAGGCCAACCGGCAGGCGGCGCATGGCCAGCTCGATGTCGAGCTCTTCGCCGACCGTGCCGGAGGCGCTGAGCGAGCCGTCGCCGACGATCAGTTCGGCGCGGTCGAGGGTCGCGGTGCCGTCGGCATAGGCGCCGGCGACGTCGAGTGTCAGCGGATCGATGCCGGCCGCGGCGATCTCTTCGGCGGTGATGCCGGTGCCGGACAGGGCGAAGGTCGCCTGCGGATCGCTGCGCGGACCGGTGGCGGTCGCCGTGCCGGTCAGCGTGCCTTCGGCGTCGAGCCCGTCGACGAAGCCGTTGGCCAGCGCCACCGGGACGGAATCCATCGCGACCTCGAGATCGAGCTGGTCACCGATCGTGCCGGAGGCGTCGAGCGAGCCGTCGCCGAGATCGAGCCTTGCGGTCTGCAGGGTCAGCGTTCCGCCGGCATAGCTGCCGGTGAGGTTCGCCTGGATCGCCGGTACGCTGGCGGCGCGCGAACTGGCGACGGCGAGGTCGGTGCCGACAATGGCGAAGGTCGCGGCGGGATCGTTTGCCGCGCCGGAGACGGCGGCGGTGCCGCCGATGGTGCCGGCGGCGGCAAGGCCCGGCACGAAGGGATTGGCGGCGGCGGCCGGCACATCCGTCAGGCGCAGCGCGAGGTCGAGGGTTTCGCCGGCGGTGCCGTCGAGGGAAAGGTCCCCGTCCCCGACGTCGACACGGATGCCGGACAGGGTCGTCACGCCGTCCTCGATCCGCACGATGGCCTCTTCGGCGAGACGGATCGCGGCGTCCTCGATGTCGGCGGTCAAGCGGGTCAGGCGGACCAGCGTCGTGTCGGGCTCGAACAGCACATTGCCGGCCAGGGCGAAGGGCACGGCGTTGACCTTCGCCTCGGCGACGAGATCGGTGCCCTGTTCGTCCTCGCGCAGCGCCACGTCGAGGTCGCTGACGGCGATGCCGGGCGCGGCGATGGCGCGGGCGGTGACGGTGCCGGTCGGGCGCGGAATGCCGAGATAGTCCTTTACCGACAGGTCGATGCGGGCGCCGTCGAGCGTGTTGCCGGCAACGGAAAGGCGCTCGCCGGTCAGGTCGATGGCGGCGACGGGCATGCCGTCGTTCTCGACGGTGAGGTCCACCTGCCCGACCACGTCGCCGGAGGCGTCGAGGCTGCCGAGCGCGGCCAGCGGGCCGATGTCGCTGACGTCGATGGCGAGGGTGCCGACGGGCGCGAAGGCGTCGGTCAGGCGCAGATCGCCGGTGATGCTGTTGGGACCCTGGCGGATGGCGAGGTCGGTGATCCGGCGGTCGCCATTGTCCAGCGTCTCGACGGTGGCGTTGCCCGACAGGGGCTGGCCGTCGAGCGTGCCGGTGATGGCGACGCTGCCCGAGGGCGATGCCGGGTTGAGCGTGCCGCGGGCCTCGACCTTGAGATCGGCGAGTTCGCGGCCGTTGATCGACAGGCCGTTGCCGGAGATCTGCAGATCGAGGTCGGGCTTTTCGACCGGGCCGGAGGCGGTCAGGCTGAATGTCGCCGCACCGGCCAGGGCACCGCTGACGGAGCCGGCCTCGTTGAGGGAACCGGAAATGTCGGCAGAGACCGTGTCGTTTGTCAGCGCGGCGGTGCCATCGATCGTCAGGCCGTCGCCACGCACGGTCAGCGCCTCGGCGCTCAGCGCGCCGTCCGGGGTGCGGGCGAAGCGGCCGCCGACGGCAAGTTCCTCGCCGGCCAGCGGCACTACGGCGGCCGAGAGGGCGCTGGTCTGGAAGCGCGACTGCACGTCGAGGGCGAAGGTCGAGAAGTTCAGCGCGGCCTCGCCCTCGAGCTGCAGATTGGCGACGTCGGTCACCGCCTCGCTCGGCCGGAAGGTCAGGCCCGTGTCGGTCAGGTTGCCGGCAAGCGCGATCTTCACCGGGCCGTTGAGGAAGCGCTGCTGGATACCGTCGGGCGCGGCGACGGACTGGGCTTCCAGATCGGCATCGAAAGCGCCCCGGAAGTCGGTCAGGTCGAAGCCGGCGCTGGCGATCTTCGCGCTGATCCCCTGGGCCTGATATTCGCCGGAACCGGCGCGCGGCAGGCGCAGCGTCAGATCGAGCGCTGCGGCAGACAGTGCGCCCTTCAGCGTGCCGTCGATGCCGGCAAGCTGGATCCTCGTCTCGCCCGGCGCCTCGCCGAATACGAAGGGGATCGGATCACCGTCGCGCGAGGCGACCGACAGATTCAGGTCGTTGGCAGTGCCCGACAGGTCCAGCGTGCCGCCGGCCGTTGCCGACAGTGCGTCGGAGGAGAGGACCGCCTGCTCGATGGCGTAGGTGCCGTCGTCGCGGATCACCATCTGCAGGTCGAGCGCCGTGCCGCCGGCGACGTAGCGCTGGAACTGTTCGGGCACGAAGCGCTCGGCGGCGACGTTGAGCGAGGCCGAGACGCGCAGGCCAGCATCGACGTCGTCGGCGCGGGCAGTGAGGGTGGCCGCGGTCTCTGCGCCGACCTCCAGCGAGCCGTTGGCCATGAAGGCCGACAGCGGCCCGGAACCGTTGATGGTCAGGTCGACGGCCGGGCGATCCGGAATGTCGAGCAGCGTCGCGACGAGACCGCCGGCCGGCTCGCTGGCCTTGACGTCGATCTTCAGCTGGTTCTCGGCGGGCGCATAGCCGATCTCCAGCGCGATCTGGCCGGGCTGGTCGAGGCGCTCGATGTCGGCCTTCACGTTCAGATCGGTCGGATCGGCGGCAAGCTGCAGGCTGGCATTGGCGCGCAGGCGGGCGCGGGTTCCGGCGATCGCCTCGCCGAGCACGAATTCCTCGATCGCCAGGCGGCGGATGTCGGCGGTGATCGAGGGCAGCGAGAAACCGCCGGATTCCTCGTCGGGCAGGGTTTCCGGCTGGCCGGTCGGCAGGCGTTCCAGGACGATGCTGCCGGCAGTCAGCGCGTCGATCGAGACGTTGGAGCGAACGAGAGAGAGCGGCGACCAGTCCATGGCGAGGTCGCTGGCGGTCAGGAAGACGCCCTGCGGATCGGAGACGGTGACGTTCTCGATGCGGATGTCGCCGCTCAGCGCGCCGGACAGGCCCTCGATCTTCACCTGCATGGTGTCGGTGGAGACGAGGTTCTCGATCTGGGTCGCGAGGAACTGCTGGGCCTGCGCCGGGCGGCTCGGGGCGAGGGCCACGAAGCCACCCAGGACGAGGGTCGCCGCGATCTGCAGGAGGCGTCCGGCACGTATCATCAGAAGGCCTGTCCGATTCCGGCATAGAACTGGAAGCTGGCGTCGCGCGGGCCCGGATCGAGCGGCACCGCGACGTCGACGCGGATCGGCCCGAAGCTGGTCAGGTAGCGCAGGCCGACGCCGGCGCCGAGCTTGAACGCGTTGAAGTCGGGCACGAGGTCGTCCGACACCGTGCCGCCGTCGACAAAGGGTACGATCTGGATCTTGTCGGTCACCGCGACGCGGGCTTCGAGCGAGGCTTCGAACAGCGACAGGCCGCCGGTGGGCGTGTCGGTGAAGTCGGGATTGAAGCCGCTGCCGGCCGGCACGCTGGACGGATAATAGGGGCCGATCGACTGGAATTCGTAGCCGCGGACCGAGCCGCCACCGCCGGCGAAGAAGCGCCGGTCGTTGGGCACTTCGCCGAGATCGGCGCCGAAGATGGTGCCGTAGCCGACGCGGCCGGCGAGGACGAGCCTGTCGTTCTCGGTCAGCGACAGGTAGCTCGACGCATCGACACGCGTCTTCACGAAGGCGGCGCCGTCGTCGACATTGTAGGTCGGCTCGGCGAAGGCCTTGGCGAAGATGCCCTCGGTCGGGTTCAGCTCGTTGTCGCGGCTGTCGAAGGTGTAGGTCACCGGCACCGAGGCGAGCAGATAGTCCCGCTCCCCGAGGAAGTCGCCGATGGTCTCGTATTCGCCGCGCACCGTGGCGCTCAGCTTCTGCTGCTCGTCGATCTTGTATTCGACGCCGCTGGTGACGGCGACGAATTCGCGGTCATAGGCCAGCGGCTGCTGCCGGCCGGCCTCGATCGAGCCGATATAGACCGAATCGGGACCGAGCACGCCGGGCTTCTTGAACACCAGCGAGGTGGCGTAGTCCGGGCCGCTGATCTCGCGGGCCTCGTCGCTGATGGCGGTGGCGCCGATGCGCGAGATCGAGGCGTCGAGGCGGATCGATTCCGCCCGGCCGAACAGGTTGCGATAGCCGACATAGCCGGAGGCGCCGGCGCCCTCGGTGTTGGAATAGGTGGCGCCGAGGCCGTAGAAGCCGAATTTGCGCTCGGCCACTTCGACCTGCACCGGCAGGGTGCCGTCGGCGGCCTGGGCCGCGCCGGGCTTCACCGTCACGCTGGAGAACACGCCGAGCTCGACGAGGCGCTTGCGGGCCGCGGCCAGCTCGTCGGGCGAGAACACCTCGCCGGCCTTCACGCCGGCCATGTAGGCGACGAAGCCAGGATCGACGTCGGTGGTGCCGTCCACCCAGGTCTCGCCGAAGGGGACGATGTCGCCGGGCGACACGTCGAGGGAATAGTCCAGCTCGTCGGTGGCGGCGTCCGCCACGGTCTCGCGGCCGGTCACGGCGACGAAGGGGCGGCCCTGGTTGCGCAGGTCGCGCAGGAGCTTCGCCTCGCCTTCCAGGACATCGACGGAGTTCGCCGAGCCGCCGCGCACCAGGCCGTATTCGGCCGGATCGACGGGCAGGCCGCCGGTGGTGATCGCCACGCGGCCGAGCTCGTAGACCGGACCGGGCGTCACACGGATCGTCACCGGCACGGGGCGCGAGGTGTCGAATTTCGTGTCCGGCGGCAGGTCGGCGAGGTTGCGGCCCTCGATGAAGATGTCGACGAGGCCGTCGTATCGGGCGTTCTCGTAGAGCGTCGCGACGAGGCGCTTGCGGTCGGTCTTCGCCTTGGCGATCAGGCCGAGCGACCCGGAGACCGGATCGCTGGCGTCGGAGACGAGGACCGAGGCATCGTTCAGGGCTGTTTCGATGTCGCCGTCGGCGGTGACTCCCGGCGCCAGCGACAAGGATGCCGTGTAGGAGATCGGGTTGATGACGTCGGTGGCGTCGTCGGTCTCGTCCTCGAAGAACTTGAATCCGAAGATCTCGAAGGCCGCGGCGCGCTGCGGAGCCGCCATGACGAGCACCGCCCCGAGGGCAGCACGTGCAAGCATGTGGCTGGTGTGGAACCGATACCGCAAAGACGCCAGTTTCCCGTTGACCGCATTGACCGTTGGAGCGGCACCCGAAGCCGGCTTCACGATGTCCGGTGACGGCGCGCGAAAGGCCGCCGCGCCCCCTCCTCGGGCTGGCGGTCAGCATGCTGGGATTTGATGAAATAACAACCTACTGGCGGGGATATTTCGCTCGGTGACGTTAACGTGTAGCTGATTTTCGCCCGTCCCGTGCCGCCGGGGTCACACCTGTCGGAACGTCATTGCGACGCTTGGCCGCGAGGTCGGGCGGCGGACGATTTGGAGGGCACGCGGCGGCCTCTCCGCGCCGGTGGTTTCGGCTGCAACCAGACCCGCGCCGGCGACCTCGTACCATGGAACGATTCTGAAAAGCGCTTGAAGCGATCCCCGGCAAAGGGCAAGCTCGCGCCGGAGCCGTGGCGTGGGTAGTCGACGCCGCGCAGATATTCGCCCGTCCGGCAGCGATGCGGGACGATGCGATCAGACCCCCGGGGAGGATATCGATGAGTGACGTGACGATCACGGTGAACGGTCGGGAGATGAAGGGCGCGGTCGAAGACCGCACGCTGCTCGTCACCTTCCTGCGCGAAAATCTCGGCCTGACCGGCACCCATGTCGGCTGCGACACCTCGCAGTGCGGGGCCTGCGTGGTCCATGTGGACGGCAAGGCCGTGAAGTCCTGCACCATGCTGGCCGTCCAGGCCTCGGGCGCCTCGGTGACGACGATCGAGGGACTGGCCGACGGCGCCGAGCTGCATCCGGTGCAGACGGCCTTCCGCGAGCATCACGGCCTGCAGTGCGGCTTCTGCACCCCGGGCATGATCATGACGGCGGTGGACCTGATCCGCCAGCACGGCAGCGCGCTCGACGAGAAGGCGGTGCGCGACGGCCTCGAGGGCAATATCTGCCGCTGCACCGGCTACCACAACATCGTCAAGGCGATCCTGGCTGCCGCCGGCGCATCGCAGCCGCAGCAGGTCGCGGCCGAATAGGGAGGCAGGGCGGCCTTCGGGTCGCCACGGATCAGGGCGGCCGCAGCGATCCCGACGGTGATCCCGGCCCCCAGCGAAAATTGGGAGGTTTTCTATGGGTATCGAAGGCATCGGCGCAAAGGTTCTGCGCAAGGAGGATCGCCGGTTCATCACCGGGCGTGGCCGCTATGTCGACGACATGGTCGTGCCGGGCATGAAATACGCGGCGTTCGTGCGCTCGCCCCATGCCCATGCCACGATCTCCGGCATCGACATGGACGAAGCCAAGGGAATGCCGGGCGTCATCGGCATCCTGACCGGCGAGCAGCTGCAGGGCGACGGCATCGGCAATCTGATCTGCGGCTGGGCGGTGTCCTCCAAGGACGGCACGCCGATGAAGATGGGCGCCTGGCCGGCGCTGGCGGTGGAGAAGGTCCGCCATGTGGGCCAGGCCGTCGCGGTGGTCGTGGCCGAAACCCAGATGCAGGCGCGCGACGCGGCCGAAGCGGTGATGGTCGACTATGACGAGCTGCCGGCCGTGGTCAGCGCCGTCGAGGCGCTGAAGGAGGGCGCGCCGCAGCTCCATCCGGAAGCCGAGAACAACCTGATCTTCGACTGGGAACTGGGCGACAAGGGCGCGACGGACGCGGCTTTCACCAATGCCGCGCACGTCACTAAGCTGCACATCGTCAACAACCGGCTGGTGCCGAACCCGATGGAGCCGCGCGCGGCACTCGGCCATTACGACGCCGCCGACGACCACTACACCTGCTGGACCACCTCGCAGAACCCGCATGTCGCCCGGCTGGTGATGAGCGCTTTCTACAATGTCGCGCCGGAGCACAAGCTGCGGGTGATCGCGCCGGATGTGGGCGGCGGCTTCGGCTCCAAGATCTACATCTATCCCGAAGAGATCGTCTGCCTGTGGGCATCCAAGCGCACCGGCGTGCCGGTGAAGTGGACGTCCGATCGTACCGAGGCGTTCCTGACCGACGCCCATGGCCGCGACCACGTGACCGAAGTCGAGATGGCGCTGGACGCCGACAACAAGATCCTCGGTCTCAAGGTCGACACGGTGGCCAATCTGGGCGCCTACATGTCGCTGTTCTCGTCGGCGACCCCGACCTATCTCTACGCGACGCTCCTGTCGGGCCAGTACGACATCCCGGCGATCCACGCCAATGTCAGGGCCGTCTACACCAACACCGTGCCGGTCGACGCCTATCGCGGCGCCGGCCGGCCCGAGGCCACCTACGTCATCGAGCGGACCATGGAGACGGCGGCGCGCGAGCTCGGCGTCTCGCCGGCGGAACTGCGCCGCAAGAACTTCATCCGCTCCTTCCCGCACCAGACGCCGGTCATCATGGCCTATGACGCCGGCGATTTCGACGCGACGCTGGATGCCGGCATGCAGGCGGCGGACGTCGCGGGCTTCGAGGCCCGCCGGGCCGAGGCACAGTCGCGCGGCAAGCTGCGCGGTCTCGGCATGAGCTGCTACATTGAGGCCTGCGGCATTGCGCCGTCGAAGGCCGTGGGCTCGCTCGGCGCCGGCGTCGGGCTGTGGGAATCGGCCGAGGTCCGGGTCAATCCCGTCGGCACGATCGAGATCCTCACCGGCTCGCACAGCCACGGCCAGGGCCACGAGACGACCTTCGCCCAGCTCGTCGCCGAGCGTTTCGGCCTGCCGGTCGACAACGTCCAGGTGATCCATGGCGACACCGACAAGGTGCAGTTCGGCATGGGCACCTACGGCTCGCGCTCCGGCGCGGTCGGCATGTCGGCGATCCACAAGGCGCTCGACAAGGTCGAGGCCAAGGCCAAGAAGATCGCCGCGCATCTGCTGGAAGCCGACGAGGGCGACATCGTCATCGAGAATGGCGAGGTGAAGGTCGCGGGCACTGACAAGTCGCTCGGCTGGCACGAGGTCTGTCTCGGCGCCTATACCGGCCACAATCTGCCGGACGGCATGGAGCCCGGCCTGAAGGAAGGCGCGTTCTACGATCCGACCAACTTCACCTTCCCGGCCGGCTGCTACATCTGCGAGGTCGAAGTGGATCCGGAGACCGGCACCACCGAGATCGTGCAGTTCGTCGCCGCCGACGATTTCGGCCGGGTGATCAACCCGATGATCGTCGAGGGACAGGTGCATGGCGGTCTCGCCCAGGGCATCGGCCAGGCACTTCTGGAAGGCGCCCATTACGACGAGACCGGCCAGCTCGTGACGGCGTCCTACATGGACTACGCCATGCCGCGGGCCTGGGACCTGCCGATGTTCGACGTGTCGACCAACGAGACGCTGTGCCCCGGCAATCCGCTCGGCATGAAGGGCTGCGGCGAGGCCGGCGCGATCGGTTCGCCGCCGGCCGTCATCAACGCCATCACCGACGCCATCGGCAACAACGACCTGACCATGCCGGCGACGCCGCAGAAGGTGTGGCGCGCCATCCACGCCGTCACCTGACGGCGGCCTGATCGTCCGGCGGCCGCAGACCGGCCGCCGGCAGCGTTCCGGGACCCCTGGTCCCATCGAGACAGCCGCGCCGCGCGGCCCGCGCCTGAACAGGACAGGCGCGACCCGGCGCCAAGGGAGACCTGAGATGTACGAGACCACCTATCATCGCCCCTCGACCCTCGACGAGGCCGTCCGGCTGGTCGGCGACAGCGGCGGGGAGGGCAAGTTCCTCTCCGGCGGCATGACGCTGATCCCGACCATGAAGCAACGGCTTGCCGCGCCGACGGCGCTGGTCGATCTGCGCCATGTCGGCGAGCTCAAGGGCATCAGCGTCGAGGGCCGCTCGATCCGCATCGGCGGCGGCACGACCCATGCCGAGATCGCCGCCCATGAGGGCATCAAGTCGACCTGTCCGGGCTTCGCCTCGCTGGCCGGGCTGATCGGCGACATCGCCGTGCGCCACATGGGCACGATCGGTGGCTCGGTCGCCAATTACGACCCGGCCGCCGATTATCCGGCCGCCCTGAAGGCGATGGGCGCGACGATCCACACCTCCAAGCGCGAAATGCCGGCGGACGAATTCTTCGTCAGCCTGTTCGAGACGGCGCTGGAAGAGGACGAGATCGTCACCGCGGTGTCCTTCGAGGCGCCGGATCAGTGCGGCTACGAGAAATTCCGCAATCCGGCCTCGCGCTACGCCATGTGCGGCGTCTTCGTCGCCAAGCGCGGCGATGGCGTGAAGGTCGGCGTCACCGGCGCGGGCTCGAACGGCACCTTCCGCTGGGAAGCCGCCGAGCAGGCGCTGTCGGCGAATTTCGACGGCTCCGCCATCGAGGGGCTGTCGGTCGATCCGAGCGACATGCTGGCCGATCTGCACGGCTCGTCGGATTACCGCGCCAACCTCGTCAAGGTCGTCACCAAGCGCGCGGTCGCCAAGGCGCAGTCGCACTAGGCTCCGGCAAAGCTTTCATGATGCGACGGCCGGGCTTCAGCCCGGCCGTTTTCGTTTGTGGCGTCGCGCAGGACGGCACCCCGCCTCTGGTGCAGGCCTAAGCTCCCAAAGCGGCTCCGGAGTGACCACCTGCGACAGCCTGTAGCAGGGCAATCCGGCGGTGACCGCTCGCAGGAACATTCCGAGAACCCTATACAGGCGGGATGGCCAAGACCACGCTCATCGACAAGCTGGCGATCCTCTCGGACGCCGCCAAATACGACGCCTCCTGCGCGTCCAGCGGCTCGACCCGCCGCGACTCGGCGAAGTCCGGCGGCATCGGCTCGACCGAAGGCTCGGGCATCTGCCATGCCTATGCCCCGGACGGGCGCTGCATCTCGCTGCTCAAGATCCTGATGACGAATTTCTGCGTCTATGACTGCGTCTATTGCGTCAATCGCTCGTCGTCGAACGTGCCGCGGGCGCGCTTTTCAGTGCAGGAGGTTGTCGACCTGACGATGTCCTTCTACCGACGCAACTACATCGAGGGGCTGTTTCTCTCCTCCGGCATCATCCGCAGCTCCGACTACACGATGGAGGAGATGGTGCGGATCGCCCGAAAGCTGCGGCTGGAGGAAAATTTCCGCGGCTACATCCATCTGAAGACGATCCCCGATGCCGCGCCGGCGCTGATCGAGGAGGCGGGGCTGTTCGCCGACCGCCTGTCGATCAACATCGAGCTGCCGACCGACGTGACGCTGGAAGCCTTCGCGCCGGAAAAGAACCCGCGCGACATCCGCCGGTCGATGGGGCATCTGCGCGCCAAGATCGAGGAGCACAAGGGCGAGAAGCGGGACCGGGCGAAGCCGAAGCGCTTTGCGCCCGGCGGCCAGTCGACCCAGATGATCATCGGCGCCGACGGATCAAACGACGACGCGATCCTCGGCCGCTCGGAAAATCTCTACGGCAATTATCACCTGAAGCGGGTCTATTACTCGGCCTTCTCGCCGATCCCCGACGCCTCGAGCCGGCTGCCGCTCTCCAAGCCGCCGCTGATGCGCGAGCACCGGCTCTACCAGGCCGACTGGCTGATGCGCTTCTACGGCTTCGACCGTGGCGAGATCGTCGCGGGCGGCGATGACGGCATGCTGGATCTGGCGATCGACCCGAAGCTCGCCTGGGCGCTGAAGCATCGCGAGCGGTTTCCCGTCAACGTCAACCGCGCCGACCGCGAGATGCTCTTGCGGGTGCCGGGCCTTGGCACGCGGGCGGTGAACCGCATCCTGTCGACGCGGCGGCATCGCAGCCTGCGCCTCGACGACGTGGCGCGGCTCTGCCAGTCGGTGGACAAGGTGCGGCCGTTCATCGAGGCGCTCGACTGGTCGCCGGGCGCGGCGACGGACAGCGCCGGCCTGCGCGAGCGCTTCGTGCCGAAGGTGCAGCGGACGGCGCAGCTCGAACTGTTCTGAGCGTCGGGCCTCACACGGGCCGCGGCAGCCGGGCCGCGGAGCATTGGCGGAACCGCGGCACCGCCACGCAGGTTTCATTCCGTCCCGCAGGCGAGCCCGATCCCATGTATGTTGCGCGTCTTTCCTTCTCCGCCGATTTCGACGCGTGGCGCCAGGCGGCGCGCACGGCGCTGGCGCTTGGCGTGCCGCCGGAGGAGATGAGCTTCACAGTCGGTGACGAAACCGCGGGCCTCTTCGCCGGGCCGCTGCCGCCGGCACCCGCCGGCGCGCCGCAGCCGACCGTGCCGAAGGCGTTTCCCGAACTGGCGGCCAAGCTGGTCTGCCATGCCGATGCCGACCGCTTCGTCTTCGCTTATCGTCTGCTGTGGCGACTGCAACGGGAGAAGAAGCTCCTGGAGATCGCGTCGGACCGGGACATCCTGCGCGCCTCCGAGATGGAAAAGGCGGTCCGCCGCGACAGCCACAAGATGAAGGCCTTCGTGCGCTTTCGCGAGATCGAGGACGACGAAGGCCGCCGCCACTACGTCGCTTGGTTCGAACCGTTCCACCACATCGTCGAACACACCGCGCCCTTCTTCGCCCGGCGCTTCGCCGGGATGGTCTGGACCATCCTGACGCCGGAGCGCAGCGCCCATTGGGACGGCAGCGAACTGACCTTTCTGCCCGGCGCGACGAAGGACATGCGACCGGAGGGCGACGACATGGAAGCCCTGTGGCTCACCTATTACGCGTCGATCTTCAACCCGGCGCGGCTCAAGGTGAACGCCATGCGCGCCGAGATGCCGAAGAAATACTGGGCAAACATGCCCGAGACGGTGCTGATCAAGCCGCTGATCGCCGGGGCAGAGGCGGCGTCGCGGCGGATGATCGAGACCGCGCCGACCTTGCCCAGCCTGCGGCACGAACGCCAGAAGGAGCGCGACATGGCACGACAACCCGAGCTGGCGGCGCAGCCGGCGGACGAGCGCCCGACATCGATCGCCGCGGCGCGCGAGGCGGCCAGTCACTGCCGCGCTTGCCCGCTCTGGGAGCCGGCGACCCAGACGGTGTTCGGGCGAGGGCCGGAGGATGCACCGGTCATCTTCGTCGGCGAGCAGCCGGGCGATCAGGAGGACATTGCCGGCGAGCCCTTCATCGGGCCGGCGGGCAAGGTGTTCGACACGGCGCTGGGCGAGGCCGGGATCGACCGCAGCCGCGCCTATGTCACCAATGCCGTGAAGCACTTCAAGTTCGCGCCGCGCGGCAAGCGGCGCATCCACGCCAAGCCGAATGGTGGCGAGGTGCGGGCCTGCCGTTGGTGGCTGGACCTCGAACGCGACCTGATCCGGCCGAAGCTGATCGTGGCGCTGGGCGCGACCGCTGCCTCCGCCGTCCTCGGCAAGACCGTGACGATCCGCGACACGCGGTCGAAGCTGATCGACCTCGACGAGGGGACGCGGGCGCTGGTCACCGTGCATCCGTCCTACATCCTGCGGCTGCCCGACAAGGCCACGCAGGAGCGCGAGCGCGAAGCTTTTCACGCGGACATGGCGCTGGTGCGCGAGACGGTGCCGGAACTGGCGCTCTAGCCGATCAGGACGAGACGGATGCCGTAGCCGACCGTGGCGACGGCGGCGACGCCGCCGAGCCACAGGAGCGCGAACCAGCCGAGCCGGCTTTTCAGGCTACCCGGCGCCTTGTCCCCGGTCTCCGGGCGGTCGCCGTGCCGCGCCGTCAATGGTGGTATCCTTCGCCCTCGCGGACCTTGCCGCGGAAGACCCAGTAGGAATAGCCGGTATAGGCGAGGATCAGCGGGATCAGCACCGTCGCCCCGACCAGGAGGAACATCAGCGAGGATTCCGGTGCGGCCGCCTCCCAGATGGTGACATGGGGCGGGATGATGTCCGGATAGAAGGTGATCCCGAGCCCGGCGAAGGACAGGACGAAGATCGCCAGCGCCGACAGGAACGGCCGGATCTCCTTGCCGGTCGCCAGCGACTGGAACAGGCTGAAGGTGGCGAGCGCGACGAGGATCGGCACCGGCGCCACGTAGAAGATCTGCGGGAAGGTGAACCAGCGCAGATAGAACTGGTCTTCCATGAACGGCATCCACAGGCTGACCACGCCGATCAGGACCATGGTGCCGACCGCCGAGATCCACGCGTAGCGGCGGGCGATGTCGTGCAGTTCGCCCTCGGTCTTCATGACCAGCCAGGTGGCGCCCAGCAGCGCGTAGCCGACCACGACGGCAACGCCGGTCATCAACGAGAAGGGCGTCAGCCAGTCGAACCAGCCGCCGGCATAGGCGCGGCCGTCGATGTCGATGCCCTGGACCAGCGTGCCGAGGGCAACGCCCTGGCTGAAGGCGGCGACGATCGAGCCGACGAAGAACGACACGTCCCACATCCAGCGCCCGCGTACCGTCTTGAAGCGGAACTCGAAGGCCACCCCGCGGAAGATCAGCGCCAGGAGCATGGCGATGACCGGCGCGTAGATGGCCGGCATGATGATCGCGTAGGCCAGCGGGAAGACCGCGAACAGGCCGCCGCCGCCCAGCACCAGCCAGGTTTCGTTGCCGTCCCAGATCGGCGCCACCGTGTTCATGGCGGTGTCGCGGTTCTCGTGCCGGCCGAGCAGCGGGAACAGGATGCCGGTGCCCAGGTCGAAGCCGTCGAGAATGACATAGGCAATGACCGCGAAGGCGATGATGAAGGCCCAGAGTACAGCGAGATCCATCTGCGTCGGCCTCCTATTCCGCCGGTTCGGGTTTGTTGCGGCCTTCCAGCGAGAAGGCGGGCGTGATGCCGGCCGAGCGCGTCGGATGATGATCCGGCGTGTCGTCCTCTGCCGGGCTGGGCAGCTTCGACATCAGGCGCATGATGTAGAATGTCCCGGCGCCGAACAGCACGAAATACACCACGATGAACGCCACCAGTGAGGTGCCCACCGCTTCGGCGGCGATCGGCGAATGGCTCTCGGCGGTCCGCAGCAGGCCGAAGACCGTGAAGGGCTGGCGCCCCATCTCGGTGGTAACCCAGCCGCAGATCACCGCGACGAAGCCCATCGGCCCCATGGCGATCATGGCGCGCTGCAGCCAGGGCGAATCGTAGAGCGAACCGCGGAAGCGCTTGAACAGCGACCACAGGCCGATGCCGAGCATGGCGAAGCCGATGCCGACCATCACCCGGAAGGTCCAGAAGATCACCGTCGAGTTCGGCCAGTCCTCGCGCGGGAAGGCGTCGAGGCCCTGCACCTCGCCGTCGAGCGAATGGGTGAGGATCAGCGAGCCGAGATAGGGCACGTTGACGGCATAGTCGGTCCGGCCTTCCTCCATGTTCGGGATGCCGAACAGGGTGAGCGGCATCGCACCGTCGGAATTCGTCTCGAAATGCCCTTCGATCGCAGCGATCTTGGCGGGCTGGTGTTCCAGCGTGTTGGTGCCGTGCAGGTCGCCGGCAACGATCTGGATCGGCGCGACGATGGTCGCCATCCACAGCGCCATGGAGAACATGGTGCGGGCCATCTGGTTGCTGCGGTCGCGCAGCAGATGGAACGCCCCGACCGCGCCGACGATGAAGGCCGTGGTGAGATAGGCGGCCAGCACCATGTGCACCAGCCGGTAGGGGAAGGACGGGTTGAAGACGATCGCCCACCAGTCCTCCGGCACGAACTGGCCGGCGGCATTGTAGCTGAAGCCCGCCGGCGTCTGCATCCAGGAGTTCACGGAGAGGATCCAGAAGGCCGAGAACAGCGTGCCGAGGGCGACGACGACCGTGGCGGCGAAGTGCAGCTTGTCGCCGACGCGCTTGCGGCCGAACAGCATGATGCCGAGGAAACCGGCCTCCAGGAAGAAGGCGGACAGCACCTCATAGCCCATCATGGGGCCGAGGATCGGCCCGGTCTTGTCGGAGAAGACCGACCAGTTGGTGCCGAACTGGTAGCTCATCACGATGCCGGAGACGACGCCCATGCCGAAGCTCAGGGCGAAGATCTTGATCCAGTAGTTGAAGGTGTCGATGTAGACCGACCGCCCGGTCGCCAGCCACAGGCCCTCGAGAACCGCGAGGAACGAGGCGAGGCCGATGGTGAACGCCGGAAATATGATGTGGAACGAGATGGTGAAGGCGAACTGGAAGCGGGCGAGGGTGACCGGGTCGAAACCTTCGAACATGGTTTTGCCTTCAACATTATCTGGCGCGTGAATGCACCCAAGATGGACGCTGCGACAAGGTCAGAGTAGGCCTCTGCGACCATTTTGCCAGCGTATGGGCGCAAGGCCGCGCGGCTTTTTCCGCGCGCCGTGACCCGATCTCGATCGCCACTTGTGCGGTTTCCCCGTGCCGTTCTTCTGGTATGGATGCCCCGGGACGATGCGGGGAGGGATTTGCATGAACACGACGGCATGGTCGGGGGACCTGACGACGATCTTTGAGGCGGCCGTTGCGGCGGCCCATCCGGCGAGCATTCTCGCCGCGCATCTGCCGCCGCCGCCGCCGGGGCGCATCGTCGTCCTCGCTGCCGGCAAGGCCGCCGCCTCGATGGCCGCCGCCGCGGTCGCCCATTACACGCAGACGCACGGCGTGCCGGCCAACCGGCTCACCGGCATCGCGGTCACCCGCGATGGCTATGCGCTCGACGCCGGGCCGATCCCGGTGGTCGAGGCCGGGCACCCGCTGCCCAACGAACACGGGCTGGCGGCGACGGCGAAGGTGGTCGCGCTCGCCGAAGCGGCTGGGCCGGACGACCTCGTGCTGGCGCTGATCTCCGGTGGCGGCTCGGCCAACTGGCTGCTGCCCGCCGAGGGCATTTCGCTCGCCGACAAGCAGGCGGTGACGAAGGCGATGCTGCGCAGCGGCGCCGGCATCGGCGAGATCAACTGCGTGCGCAAGCATCTGTCGCGGATCAAGGGTGGACGCCTCGCCCATGCCTGCGGCGCGGCGCGGCTGATCACCCTGGCGATCTCCGACGTGCCGGGCGACGATCCGAGCGTCATCGCCTCCGGCCCCACCGTGCCGGACGCAACGACCCTCGCCGATGCGCGGGCAATCATCGAGAAGCGTGGCATCGATCTGCCGGCTTCCTGCCGCGCAGCGCTGGACGATCCGGCCAACGAGACGCCGAAGCCGGGCAATCCGGTCTTCGAGCAGGCTGAATACAAGATCGTGGCCACCCCTGCCGCCTCGCTCGACGCCGCCGCGAAGACGGCCGAGCGGCTCGGCTACAGGGTGGTCAGCTTCGGCGCCGACGTGGAGGGCGAGGCGCGGGACGTGGCGGCCGAACATGCCCGCATCGCGCTGGAGGCCATCGAGGCCGGCGACCGGGTCGCGATCCTGTCGGGCGGCGAACTGACGGTGACGATCCGCGGCGAGGGGCGCGGCGGGCCGAACCAGGAATATGCGCTGGCCCTGGCGCTGGCGCTGGGCGCCCATCCCGGCATCGCGGTGCTGTCCGGCGACACGGACGGCACCGATGGCGGGACCGGCCTTGCCAGCGATCCGGCCGGCGCCTTCGTCCTGCCGGACACGCTGGCCAAGGCGGCGGCTGCCGGGCTCGACGCCGAGGCGGCACTGGCGGCGAACGATTCGACCGGCTTCTTCGAGGCCATCGACGGCCTGTTCGTGCCGGGTCCGACCCACACCAATGTCAACGATTGCCGGATCATCCTCGTCGATCCGGCGGCGAGCTCCGAAGGGAGGCCGGCATGAAGCGTTCCCGCGTCAACGAGATCCTCAGGGAAGCGGATTCCTACATCCGCTCCTTCGGCTACGTCATGCCGCCCTTCGCCTATCTTTCCCCGAACGAGATGAAGGCGCGGCGGGCCGATCTGTCGACCATCGTGGAGCGCCGGCTCGGCTGGGACGTGACCGATTACGGCAAGGGCGATTTCGACCGGATGGGGCTGTTCCTCTTCACCACGCGCAACGGCGACGCGGCGGATCTGAAGGCCGGCGGCGGGATGCTCTATGCCGAGAAGATCATGATCTCCCGCCACGACCAGTATTCGCCGATGCACCGGCACATCGTCAAAGCCGAGGACATCATCAATCGCGGCGGTGCCAAGCTGGCGATCCAGATGCATGAAAGCGCGCCCGACGGCTCCGTCGACGAGAGCGCCGAGGTCACCGTCGTCACCGACGGGATCACCCGGCGGCTGCCGGCCGGCGGCGTCCTGATGCTGGAGCCCGGCGAAAGTGTGACGCTGCTGCCCGGCAACTGGCACGCCTTCTGGGGCGAGGGCGGCGACGTCCTGATCGGCGAGGTCTCCACCGTCAACGACGACCTGACCGACAATGTCTTCCGCGAGCCGCTTGGCCGGTTTTCCGAGATCGAGGAGGACGAGGACCCGATGCTGCTGCTCGTCTCCGACTACGACAAGTGGCTCTGATCCGGTCGGAGCAACGCTGAAGCCTGCTTCGGCGCCGGACTCCGGCCCGCGGTCGCGCCTTCCTGTGGACAGGTCGTCGCCGTCTCGACTCTCGCCGGGGCGGGCGTGATAGGTTCCGGCCACGTCCCCTCGACGACCGGACCGCGCCGCCAAGGCGGGCGGTCGTTCACGACATCGCCAGCACCGAAAGGCCTGCAATGACCGTTGCCGTCGATCTCGGCACGACCCAAACCGGCGAACCGGCGGAGCTCGATCTGGAGGAGCTGCTGTCGACGCGCCTGCTCGTCCAGGGCAATTCGGGCTCGGGCAAGTCGCATCTCCTGCGCCGGCTTCTGGAGCGCAGCGCGGACTGGGTGCAGCAGGCGGTGATCGATCCGGAAGGCGACTTCGTGTCGCTGGCCGAGCGCTACGGCCATGTGGTCGTCGATGCCAATCGCACGCCGGCCGAGCTGACCCGCATCGCACGGCGCATCCGCGAGCATCGCGCCTCGGTGGTGCTCGATCTGGAAGGGCTCGACGCCGAGGTGCAGATGATGTGCTCGGCGGCCTTCCTGAACGGCTTGTTCGATGCCGACCGGGCGCACTGGTTCCCGATGTTGATCGCCGTCGACGAGGCGCATCTGTTCGCGCCGGCGATGTCCGGCGAGCATTCGGAAGAAGCCCGCCGGGCCTCGCTGGGCGCGATGACCAACCTGATGTGCCGCGGTCGCAAGCGCGGCCTTGCCGGGGTCATCGCCACCCAGCGCCTGGCCAAGCTCGCCAAGAACGTCGCTGCCGAGGCGTCGAACTTCCTGATGGGCCGGACCTTCCTCGACATCGACATGCAGCGCGCCGCCGACCTGCTCGGCATGGACCGGCGCGCCGCCGAACGCTTCCGCGACCTGGAGACCGGCAATTTCGTCGCGCTTGGACCGGCATTGTCGCGGCGGCCCATGCCGATCCGCATCGGTCCCGTCGAGACGGCGGGTCGCAGTGGGCGGCCGTCGCTGATGCCGCTGCCGGAGACGCCGCGCGAGGCGATGGAAGACCTGATCTTCACCGCGACGGAAGAGGACAAGGCGGCCGAGCGGCGGGCCATCGAGCGCCCGCAATCTAACGCCGCCCTGCGCATCGAGGGCGCCGCTGCGGCGATCGCCACGCGCGAGCTTCTGGAGCGGGTGGCCGCTGCCCCGTCCGTGTCGGAGCGGCACGAGCCGATCGACGACGATCCGCGCTCGCCGGAAGAGCGCGCCGCCGCCGTCGATGCGATCTTCGCCGAGATGCTGCAGGACCCGGACGCGGCCTTCCGGCCGGTGCCGGTACTCTATCAGGACTTCCTCACCCATTGCCGGCTGAAGCGTCTGCGCGGCGCCGAGACCGACATGGCGGCCTTCCGCCGGCGCCTGTCGCTGGCACGGGCCGGCGTGTCCTGCGAGACCGACGACGAGGAATGGCAGGGCGTCGTCGACCGGGCCGCCGATCTGCCCGAGGAGATGCAGGGCGTCTTCATGATGCTGGCCCGCGCGGCCCGCGACGAGGCGGAATGCCCCGAGGACGCGGCGCTGGCCCGCGCCTATGGCAGCCATTCGCCGTCGCGCGGCCGGTTCCTGTTGTCCTTCATGGCCGAGCGCGGGCTGATCACCGCCGAAGCCGATTTCCGCGGCAACCGCGTCGTCGGCATCACCGGCACCGACTGGCGGACGAAACTGCCGCAGGTCAAGCTGGACGCGGCCGACGAGGCGCGGGCCCGGCGGGCGGCACGGCTGGCACGCGGCTGACGCTGGAAAGGACGGCCGGCCAGCTTGAAACGCCGAGCCGCGCCCCTGCGTTCGTTACGCCGGGACCGGACGTCGCAGGGACGGCTTCGGGCGGAAACGTGGTAGCAGGCGGGGCAGCCGATCCTGCGGGCGTCGGTGCTCGGCCGGGCTGCAGAGCGTCGCCGCATGTCTTTCGCCATTCACGCTGAACCGGACGCAACATCGCCGCCATGGCTCATTTCGCGCTGATCTGTCCGCCCTATTACAGCCATCTGCAGGTCTTCGCCGTGCTCGGCGCGGAACTCGTGCGGCGCGGCCACCGGGCGAGCTTCGTCGTCAATGGCGGGGCGGGCGAGTTGCTCGCGGCAAAGGCTCCGGCGGGCATCGCGATCCACGAGGCCGGGGCGGGCGGCCCGGAACGCCTCGAGCGGATCATTGCCCGGGCGGCGCGGCCGAGCGGTCCCCTCGGCATCCTGCGCACGGTTTCCGACGCGGCCGGCCTGACCGACCAGCTCTGCCGCTTTGCCCCGGACATTCTGCGCGGCATCGGCGCGACGGCCATCCTCGGCGACCAGATGGAGCCGGCGGCCGGGCTTCTCGCCCGGCATCTCGGCCTGCCCTTCGTTTCGGTCGCCGCCGCCCTGCCGGTGCATGCCGATCCTGCCGTGCCGCTGCCCTTCCTGCCCTGGCCGTACGATCCGAGCGACAAGGGCCTGAAGCGCAATCGCGGCGGCGAACGCGTCGCCGACCTCCTGATGACCGCGCAGCGCCGAATGATCGCTGGCTGGGCGGAGCGGTTTGGTCTTGGACCCCACGCCGGGCATGCCGATTGCCTGTCCTCGCTGGCGCAGATCTCGCAGCTCGTGCCGGACTTCGACTTCCCGCGTCCCGCCGCCCCGCACCGCCACGCCGTCGGACCGATCCGCCCGCCATCGGAAAGTGCACCGGACCTTCCGGCCGAGCTTCAGGCGCGGCTCGACCCGGAACGGCCGCTGGTCTTCGCCTCGCTCGGCACGCTGCAGGGCCACCGCGCCGGCATCTTTCGCGCCGTGGCTGGCGCCTGCCGCGACCTCGGCGCGCAATGCGTCGTCGCCCATTGCGGCCGGCTGGATGCGCGGTCCGCTGCGCGCATCGATGCCGATATCGTCACCGACTTCGTGCCGCAGCGGGCGATGCTGTTGCGCGCCGCGGTCTGCGTGACCCATGCCGGCATGAACACGGTGCTGGATTCGCTGGAAGCCGGCGTTCCGATGCTGGCCCTGCCGATCGCCTTCGACCAGCCGGGGATCGGCGCGCGGATCGTCCATCACGGTGTCGGCGAGCGGCTGCCCCGCGTCCTTCTGTCCCGCGCGAAACTGCGCAATTCGCTTGAGCGGCTGCTGGCGGAGCCTAGGTTCCGCAACGCGGCGCAGCGGATCGGCCAGGACATCCGCATGTCCGGCGGCACGCGACGCGCGGCGGACATCATCGAGGATGCGGTGACCGGCAAACCCGCCGGCACCGGGTAGGAAGGCAAGGCATGAGCGGCGTCGAGCGCCACGACAGACCGATCGACGTGGCGTTCGTGGGCGGCGGCCTGGCCAATGGCCTTGCCGCATACCGGCTGGCGCGCGCACGACCGGAGCTGTCGATCCGCGTTTTCGAGGCCGGCGAGAAAGTCGGCGGCAACCACACATGGTCGTTTCATGCCGGCGACCTCAGCGCCGCCGAACATGACTGGCTGGCGCCCTTCGTGAGATATCGCTGGGATGCCTATGACGTGCGCTTTCCCCAGCGCCGACGCCAGATCGCAACGGGCTATCGCAGCGTGTCCTCCGAGCAGTTCCGGGCGGTGATCGAGGCCGAGCTCGGCGGCCGGATCGAGACGCACGCGCCGGTGCGGGCGGTCACGCCGACGACGCTCAGCCTGGAGAACGGACGCGAGATCGCCGCAGGCTGCGTCATCGACGGCCGCGGCCATGCGCCGAGCCCGCATCTGACCCTCGGCTTCCAGAAATTCCTCGGCCAGGAGATCGAACTCGCCGCGCCGCATGGCCTGTCGCGGCCGATCATCATGGACGCGACGGTCGCGCAGGAGGACGGCTATCGCTTCGTCTATGTGCTGCCGCTGACCGCGACGACGCTGCTCGTCGAGGACACCTATTACGCCGACGGGCCGGCCCTGTCCAAGGACCGCCTGCGCACGACCATCGCGGATTATCTCGCAACCCATGGCTGGACGGCGAAGGCGGTGCTGCGCGAGGAACGCGGCGTTCTGCCGATCGCGCTGGACGGCGACATCGACGCCTTCTGGGCGGACAGGCAGGGCGTTCCCGCGATGGGCCTTGCGGCGGCGCTGTTTCACCCGACCACCGGCTATTCGCTGCCCGACGCTGTGCGCCTTGCCGACCGGATCGCGGGCCTCACCGACCTGTCGGCCGGCGCGGTCTTTGCCGCGACGCGGGCGCATTCGGTGGCGGCGTGGCGGGGGCGGGGCTTCTTTCGCCTGCTCAACCGTCTCCTGTTCTTCGCCGGTGTCCCGTCGAAGCGCTACGAGATCCTGCAGCACTTCCACCGGCTGCCCGACACGCTGATCGGCCGGTTCTACGCGGCGCAGCTCTCACGGCTGGACATGGTCCGCATCATGACGGGGCGGCCGCCCGTGCCCGTCGGCAACGCATTGAAGGTGCTGGCACGGCACCGCCTCACAGGGGAACTGGCATGAGCGCTACGATGAACGGCGCGGGAGCGGGCGAGCGCACGGCCATCGTCATCGGCTCCGGCTTCGGCGGCCTGGCGCTGGCCATTCGCCTGCAGGCGAATGGCATCCAGACGACGCTTCTGGAGAAGCGCGACAAGCCGGGCGGCCGCGCCTATGTCTACGAGGATCAGGGCTTCATCTTCGATGCCGGTCCGACGGTGATCACCGATCCCTCGGCGCTGGAAGAGCTGTTCACGGCCGCCGGCCGGAAGATGGCGGACTATGTCGAGCTCCTGCCGGTAAAGCCCTTCTACCGCCTGTGCTGGGAAGACGGCTACAGCTTCGACTATGCCAACGACCAGGACGAGCTGGATCGCCAGATCCATGCGAAGAACCCGGCCGACATCGAGGGCTACCGCAAGTTCCTGGCCTATTCGCGGGAGGTGTTCCGCGAGGGCTACGAGAAGCTCGGCACGGTGCCGTTCCTGAACTTCCGCGACATGGTCAAGGCCGGACCGCAACTGGCGAAGCTGCAGGCGTGGCGCAGCGTCTATTCCAAGGTGGCGCAATATATCGAGGACGAGCAGCTCCGGCAGGCCTTCTCCTTCCACTCGCTGCTGGTCGGCGGCAATCCCTTCGCCACCTCCTCGATCTACGCGCTGATCCATGCGCTGGAGCGCGAATGGGGCGTCTGGTTCCCGCGCGGCGGCACCGGCGCGCTGGTCCGCGGCCTCGTCAGGCTGTTCGAGGATATGGGCGGCCGGGTCGAATTGTCGGCCGAGGCGGCACAGATCGAGGTGGAGGGCGACAGGGCGAAGGCCGTGGTGCTCAAGGACGGTCGCCGCTTCGAGGCCGACCGCATCGCCTCCAATGCCGACGTCGTCCACACCTACGGAACGCTGATGGCGGGCACCCGGCGCGGCGAGAAGGAGGCCAAGCGCCTCAAGGCGCGGCGCTTCTCCATGTCGCTCTTCGTGATCTATTTCGGCCTGAAGCGTCACCGGCCGGAACTGCAGCATCACACGGTCTGCTTCGGACCGCGCTACCGGCCGCTGATCGACGAGATCTTCAAGGGCGGGGAACTGCCGGGCGATTTCTCGCTCTATCTGCACAGCCCCTGCGCCACCGATCCCTCGCTGGCCCCGGAGGGCGCGGGCAGCTATTATGTCCTCGCCCCGGTTCCGCATCTCGGCAATACCGACATCGACTGGGAGATCGAGGGTCCGAAATATCGGGACCGCATCCTCGACTATCTCGAAGAACGCTACATTCCCGATCTCAGGGCCGACCTCGTGACCAGCCGCATCTTCACGCCATTCGATTTCCGCGACGAGCTGAACGCCCATGTCGGCTCGGCCTTCTCGCTCGATCCGGTGCTGACCCAGAGCGCCTGGTTCCGGCCGCACAATCGCGATGCCGACATTCCCAATCTCTATTTCGTCGGCGCGGGCACCCATCCGGGCGCCGGCGTGCCGGGCGTCGTCGGGTCCGCCAAGGCGACGGCCGGGCTGATGATCGCCGATTCGAGAGCCTGAGATGCTCGCCTCCCAACCCATCGCCGTGCCGCTCGATCCGGCGGCGCGGGCCGATCTGGCGGCCATGGCCGAGGATACGATCGCCAAGGGCTCCAGGAGCTTCGCGGCGGCGGCCAGGCTGTTCGATGCCGAGACCCGGCGCAGCGCCATGATGCTCTATGCCTGGTGCCGGCATTGCGACGACACCATCGACGACCAGGTGCTGGGCTTTGCCCGGCGGCCGCTCGGCACGCTCGGCTCGGGCGCGGAACGGCTGGCGCTGCTGGAAACGGAGACGCTGGCTGCCCTGCGCGGCGAGCCGACCTCGCATCCCAGCTTTCGCGCCGTGGCCGATGTCGTGGCCCGGCACGGCCTGCCGCAGGAGCTGCTGCTGCAGCATCTTGAAGGCTACCGAATGGATGTCGAGGAGCGGCATTACGCGACCGTCACCGACACGCTGACCTATTGCTACCATGTCGCCGGCGTCGTCGGCGTGATGATGAGCATGGTGATGGGGGCGAAGGACGAGACGACGCTCGACCGCGCCAGCGATCTGGGCATCGCCTTTCAGCTCACCAACATCGCCCGCGACATCGTCGAGGATGCCCGGGTCGGCCGGGTCTATCTGCCGGCGGAATGGCTGGCCGACGCCGATCTGAAACCCGGCGATCTCGCCGATCCGCGCCAGCGGCCGGTGGTGTCGCTGGTCGCCAACCGGCTGATCGATCTCGCCGAACCCTATTACGCCTCGGCCTTCCACGGCCTGCGGGAACTTCCGCCGCGTTCGGCCTGGGCGGTCGCGACGGCGCATGGCGTCTATCGTGAGATCGGCATGCAGGTGAAGGGGCTGGGCGCCCATGCCTGGGACGCGCGCGTCTCCACCGGGCGGCGGCAGAAGCTCGGCCATGTCGCCCGCGGCGCAGCCAAGGCGGCGCTGGCGCGGCGTGGCGGACCGGCGGGCCGCTCCGAGGCGTTGTGGACCCGGCCCCGGCTGACGGGCCCCGCGCGCTAGGCCCCCTCAGGCCGCCGGGCCTCGCCCCCTGGAAGCAGATCGTCAGCGTGCGCCGGCTTCGGGTTCGCGAAATCGCGTCTCGTCGCACGCCGTGTCGGCGACGGTTCTACCGGGCAGGGCGACGATCGCGTCGGTCAGGCGATGCAGCCGGCTCGACGCCCCGAACACCGAGGTCAGCTCGCCATGGGCAGCTTCCACATGCCGTTCGATTCGATGCTCCACCGAGGCACGGCCCAGCATCGAGACGATGGTCGACTTGCCGGCGTCCTTGTTGACGTCCTTGCCGATCGTCGCGGCGCTCGGGCCGCCATCGAGCAGATCGTCGAGAAGCTGGAAGGCGTGGCCGAGCTCTGTGGCAAAGCCGCGCAGATGCGCGCGGGTCGTCTCGCCCGCACCCGCCGCGATCGCGCCGATCTCGACGGCGGCCAGGAACAGCGCGCCGGTCTTGCGGCCGTTGGTCGCCGCGATCTCATGGAGCGGCCGTTCGGCGCGGCCGCCGCGCAGGTCGGCGAACTGGCCACCGACGAGGCCTTCGACGCCCACGGCGCGGGTCAGCACCGTTACCGCCTCGAGCCGCGCGGCGGGCGACAGGCCCTCTACCCTGGCGAGCATCTCATAGGCACCGGACAGGATGGCGATCGCCGACAGGACGGCGACATCCTCGCCGTGGGTGACATGGGCGGCCGGTCTGCCACGACGCATCGTGGCGTCGTCCATGCAGGGCAGGTCGTCGAGAATCAGCGAAGAGGCATGCACCATCTCCACGGCGCAGCCGGCATCGACCGCCACGCCCTCGTCGCCGCCGAGATCGCCTGCCGTCAGCGCCGCCATCATCGGCCGCAGGCGCTTGCCGGGCGCCAGCACGCTCTCGCGGATCGCCAGGTCGAGCCCGGTCTGGCCGGGCAGGGCGCGGGGCACCAGCACCGCCAGCCGCGCGTCGATCCTGGCGATCAGGGCGGCAGCCTCGGTCCTGAAGCCGTCGGTTTCATTGCACGTCATGCCGGGAGGGTCGCCTTCGGTTCTGGCATTTTGTCACGGGTCATTCGCTACACGTGACGTTGCAACTGATGCTAACACGATCATTGGCAAACGCGACGACCGGGGAGCGTCCGGTTTCGCAATCTGCGACGATAGGACATAGGGTTACGTGAGCGTCTCAGGAGACACACCGGCCGCCGGCGACATCGCCGCGCGCAAGAGCGATCATCTCGACATCGTGCTGCATCCCTCGCTGGCGGCGCGGCGGGCCGACAGCGGCCTGTCGCAGATCGTCTTCGAACATGTCGCGCTGCCGGAGATCTCGCTGGCCGAGATCGACCTGTCGACGCAGTTTCTCGGCCGCCGGCTCGCAGCGCCGCTGCTGATCTCGTCGATGACCGGCGGGCCGGAACGGGCGGCACGCATCAACCGCAATCTCGCCGAGGCGGCACAGGCACTCGGCATCGCCCTTGCGGTCGGCTCGCAGCGCATCGCCATCGAGGGCCGCGCCTCGGGCGGGCTCGACCGGCAGTTGCGCGATGCGGCGCCGGACGTGTCGATCCTCGCCAATGTCGGCGCGGCGCAACTGGTGCTCGGCTACGGCCTGACGGAGGTGCGGCGGGCCGTGGACATGATCGATGCCGACGCGCTGATCGTGCATCTCAACCCGCTGCAGGAAGCGGTGCAGTCGGGCGGCGACACGAACTGGCGCGGGGTCCTCGCGGCCATCGGCGAGTTGGCGCGCACGCTGCCGGTGCCGATCGTAGTCAAGGAAGTCGGGGCGGGCATTTCGGCGACGGTCGCCCGGCGGCTGGTCGATGCGGGCATCCACGCCATCGACGTCGCCGGCGCCGGCGGCACGAGCTGGGCGGCCGTCGAGGCCGAGCGTTCGCCGGACCCCGCGCAGCGCGCCACCGCGCTGGCCTTTTCCGACTGGGGCATCTCGACCGCGAGGGCGATCGTCGACGTGCGGGCCGCCTGTCCGCAGACCGTCGTCATCGGCTCGGGCGGCATCCGCGACGGGCTCGACGCCGCCAAGGCGATCCGCCTCGGCGCCGATCTCGCCGGCCAGGCCGCCGCTTCGCTCGGCAGCGCCGACGCCTCGCCGGAAGCGGCCGTGGCGCATTTCCAGCAGGTGATCGCGCAATTGCGGATCGCCTGCTTCTGCACCGGATCGGCCGATCTGGCGGCGCTGCGGCGCGCACCGCTGCTGGCGCCCGCGAGCCCGGGCTCGTTCTGACCTGCGGGTCTTACGCTGGGGAGGGCGCTTCTGCGGTCTCGCCTGTTGCTGGCGGTGAAGCCGCCTCACCGGCGTCGGCCGGATAGAGCCGGTCGAGCAGCGGCAGATAGCTGGCACCGCGCTGCATCAGAAAATTCTTGAAGGCGATGTCGGCGGGCGCCGGAATGCGCTCCTTGCGGCTGACGGCGAACCATTGCCGGCGGATCGGCATGTGCGAGACGTCCAAAATCGCCAGCCGTCCGGTTTCCACCTCGAAGGCGATGGTGTGGGCCGAGATGAAGGCGATGCCGAGCCCGGCCATCACCGCCTGCTTGATGGTCTCGTTGGAGCCCATCTCGGCCGTGCGCGTCTCCAGGGCGTCGGGATGGTCGCCGAAGAAGATTGCCAGCGCCGCGCGCGTGCCCGAGCCGGGCTCGCGGATGATGATGGTCTCCTCGAGCAGGCGCTCGCGGGTGATCTCGCGGGTTGCGGCCAGCGGATGGTCGGGCGGCGCGATCATCACCAGCGGATGATCGCCGAACACCGTCGCCTCGACCGGAAACTCCACCGGCGGGCGCCCCATCAGGGCGATGTCCAGCCGGTAGGCGCGCAATTGCTCGATGATCTCCAGCCGGTTGCCGACGATCAGCCGGATCTCGATGTCGGGATAGTCGCGCCGGAAGGCGGCGATCAGCCGGGGCGCGAAATATTTCGCGGTGGAGACCACGCCGAGCCGGATGGTCCCTGACCGCACGCCCTTGATCGCCTGGATCTCGTCGGCGAGCGCGCGCAGGGTCGTCTCGATGGCGTTGGCCGCGCCCAGAACCGCGGCGCCGGCGGCGGTGAGGCGCATGCCGTCATTCGTGCGGTCGAACAGTGCCAGGCCGAAATCGTCCTCCAGCTGCTTGACCTGCAGGGTCACGGCCGGCGGGGTCAGGCCCAACTGGCGCGCAGCCGCGGCGATGGTACGGTGCTCGTTGATCGCCTGGATCGATCGCAACTGGCGCAGTGTGAGGGTTCGCATGGCCTCTTCTAAAAGAACTTACTGATGCCGTAAAGAGAATGAATTTTACTTATGCGCTCGCAGAATCCACCATCCACCCATAGACGAGTGGACGGAGCCGAAGCGCTCGACGCCACTCAGGAGGAATGCATGTCATCGTCTCTCGACGCACATCTGGGATCCGAATGCGGGTCCGACCCGATCGGCCGGCAGGTCGCCGATACCATTCGCCAGCTGTGCGCCGCCTCGATCAAGCTTCGCAACACGATCATCGCGGGGGGCGTCGAAGCCCGGTCCGGCGGCGGCGACACCAATGCCGGCGGCGACGTGCAGAAGCCCCTCGACATCGTCGCCGACCAGATGTTCCTCGATGCCGCCAAGGCCTCGGCGATCGCCGTCTACGGCTCGGAGGAGCAGGACGCCGCGGTGGTGATCGACCCGGCCGCGCCGCTCGCCTTGGCCATCGACCCGCTGGACGGCTCGTCCAACATCGACACCAATGTCTCGATCGGCACGATCTTCTCGCTCTTGCCGGTGGGCGAGGAGCATCGCTCCGATCCGACCAGCGCGCTGCTGCAGCCGGGCAACCGGCAGCTTGCCGCCGGCTTCTTCATCTACGGGCCGCAGCTCCTGCTGGTGCTGTCGGTCGGCAAGGGAACGCGGGTGTTCCTGTTCTCGCCGAGCTTCGGCGGCTTCGTCGAGCATATCGGCTCGGTGGCGATCCCCGAGGAGACCAGCGAATTCGCCACCAATGCCGCGAACTACCGCCACTGGGACCCGCAGATCCGCAGCTATATCGACGACTGCCTGGCCGGCGAGGAAGGCCCGCGCGAGCGCAATTTCAACATGCGCTGGATCGCCTCGATGGTGGCCGACTGCTACCGCATCTTCGTGCGCGGCGGCATCTTCCTGTATCTGGGCGACGGCCGGAAGGGCTACACCGAGGGGCGCCTGCGCCTCGTCTACGAGGCCAATCCGGTCGCCTTCTGCGTCGAGCAGGCCGGCGGCGCCGCCACCGACGGCTCGTCGCGCATTCTCGACATCGTGCCGCGTGACTTGCATGCCCGCACGCCGCTGGTCTTCGGCTCGAAGCACGAGGTGGACCGCGTCGCCCGCTACGTGGCCGATCCGTCGGCGCTGACCGATCGCTCGCCGCTATTCGGCAAACGCAGCCTGTTCAGGACCTAGGCAGGAGGAATGGCCCGGCGCGAGGGAGCGTGTCGGGCCGGGGGGAGGACATCGCATGTCGACCAAGCATCCGATCATCGCGATCACCGGTTCGTCCGGAGCGGGCACGACGTCGGTCAAGAACATCTTCGACCAGATCTTCCGCCGCGAACACGTCAAGGCGGCCTATATCGAGGGGGACGCGTTCCATCGCTACGACCGCCAGGCGATGAAGGAGAAGATGGCCGAGGAAGAGAGGAACGGAAACCGCAACTTCTCCCATTTCAGCCCCGAGGCGAACATTCTCGACAGGCTGCAGGAGGTGTTCTCGGAGTTCGGCCGCAAGGGGCGCGGCGAGACCCGGCACTACATCCACGACGAGGCGGAAGCGAAGATCTACGGCAGCGCGCCGGGCACCTTCTCGCAGTGGAGTTCGCTCGGCGAGGAGTCCGACCTACTTTTCTACGAGGGCCTGCATGGCTGCGTGAAGACCGATACAGTCGATCTCGCGCCGCTGGCCGACCTGAAGATCGGCGTGGTGCCCGTCATCAATCTGGAGTGGATCCAGAAGATCCACCGGGACAAGGCCAGCCGGGGCTATTCGACGGATGCGGTGATGGACGTCATCCTGCGTCGGATGCCCGACTATGTGAAATATATCTGCCCGCAATTCGCGCGGACCGATATCAACTTTCAACGGGTGCCCATCGTCGATACATCCGATCCGTTCATCGCTCGCTGGATTCCGACGGCCGACGAGTCGATGATCGTCATTCGCTTCGCCAACCCGCGCGGGATAGACTTTCCGTATCTGCTCTCGATGATCCACGGCAGTTTCATGTCCCGCGCCAACTCCATCGTCGCGCCTGGCAACAAGCTCGACATCGCCATGCAACTGATCCTGACGCCGCTGATCTTGCAGCTGATGGAAAGACGCCGACGGGCCTCCTGAGGCCTTCGACGAAAGGAATGCAAACCATGTCTTCGACCGCGAAACCATCGCCCGAAACCACCGACCGCAATCCCCGCGACATGGCCAACGCCATCCGCGCCCTCGCCATGGACGCCGTGCAGCGGGCGAAGTCCGGTCATCCCGGCATGCCGATGGGCATGGCCGACGTCGCCACCGTCCTGTTCCAGAAGTTCATCAACATCGACCCGTCGCGCCCCGACTGGCCGGACCGCGACCGCTTCGTCCTGTCGGCCGGCCACGGCTCGATGCTGCTCTACGCACTGCACCATCTGGTCGGCTATGCCGACATGGACATCGAGCAGCTGAAGAATTTCCGCCAGCTCGGCAGCCGCACCGCCGGCCATCCCGAATACGGCCACGCGCTGGGCATCGAGACGACCACCGGGCCGCTCGGCCAGGGCCTGTCCACCGCCGTCGGCATGGCGCTCGCCGAGCGCATGATGCATGCCCGCTTCGGCGGTGACCTCGTCGACCACTACACCTACACCATCGTCGGCGACGGCTGCCTGATGGAGGGCATCAGCCACGAGGCCATCGATCTGGCCGGCACGCTGAGACTGTCCAAGCTCGTGGTCCTGTGGGACGACAACGGCATCTCCATCGACGGCAAGGTCGACATCGCCACCGCCACCGACCAGATCGCCCGCTTCAAGGCGGCCGGCTGGAACACCTGGGCCGTCGATGGCCACGACGCGGACGCCGTCGAGACGGCGATCGCCGAGGCGCGCAAGAGCGACAAGCCGGCCTTCATCGCCTGCAAGACGATCATCGGCTACGGCGCGCCCAATCGCGGCGGCACCGCTAAGGCCCATGGCGAGGCACTGGGCGACGAGGAGATCGCGCTGGCGCGTGAGCAGCTGGTCTGGAAGTCCGAGCCGTTCGAGCTGCCCGAGGCGGTCGTCAAGGGCTGGCGCGAGGTCGGCACCCGCGGCCGCGAGGTCCGCGAGACCTGGGAGAAGCGGCTGGCGTCGAGCGCCGATCGCGAGCGCTTCCAGTCCGCCGTCGCCACGACCCTGCCGTCGGGCCTGGCCGGTGAGCTCGCCTCCTTCCGGCAGGCCCTGTCGGTCGACGCGCCGAAGGTCGCCACCCGCAAGGCGTCCGAGATGGCGCTGGAGGTCATCAACCGCGTCACCGACATGACCATCGGCGGTTCGGCCGATCTGACCGGCTCCAACAACACCCTGACCAAGGGCATGCAGTCGATCACCCCGGACGACTTCTCCGGCCGCTACATCCATTACGGCGTGCGCGAGCACGGCATGGCCGCGGCGATGAACGGCCTCGCCCTGCATGGCGGCTTCGTGCCCTATGGCGGCACGTTCCTGGTCTTCGCCGATTATGCCCGCGGGGCGATCCGCCTGTCGGCGCTGATGGGGCTGCGTGTCGTCTACGTGCTGACCCACGATTCCATCGGCCTTGGCGAGGATGGCCCGACCCATCAGCCGATCGAGCATCTGGCGATGCTGCGGGCGACGCCGAACCTTCTGGTCTTCCGTCCGGCCGACGCGATCGAGACCGCCGAGTGCTGGGAAATCGCGCTGACCGAGCGCCATCGTCCGTCGGTGCTCGCGCTGACCCGACAGGGCCTGCCGACGGTGCGCGCCGGCGATGTCGGCGAAAACCGCTCGGCCCGCGGCGGCTACGTGCTGAAGGAGGCCGACGGCCCGCGCGACGTGACCATCATGGCCACCGGTTCGGAAGTCGAGATCGCGCTCGCCGCGGCCAAGACGCTGGCCGAATCCGGCAAGCAGGCGGCGGTGCTGTCGATGCCCTGCCTCGATCTCTTCGAGGAGCAGGACGAGGCCTACCGCAAGTCGGTCCTCGGCACGGCGCCACGCATTGCCATCGAGGCGGCCGCCCGGCTCGGCTGGGATCGCTGGATCGGCGAGAATGGCCGCTTCATCGGCATGACCGGCTTCGGCGCCTCGGCACCCGCGCCGCAGCTCTACGAGAAGTTCGGCATCACGCCGCAGGCCGTGGTCGACGCGGCGCTGGAGATCGCGTGATGGCACCGGACCGGTTCAGGAGGGACATCTAGACATGGCAAAGATCACACTTCGCCAGCTTCTCGATCATGCCGCCGAGAACGGCTACGGCGTGCCTGCCTTCAACATCAACAACATGGAGCAGGGTCTCGCGATCATGGAGGCGGCCGCGAAAAGCGACGCCCCCGTCATCATGCAGGCGTCGCGCGGCGCCCGGTCCTACGCCAAGGACATCATGCTGGAAAAGATGATGGAGGCCCTGGTGGAGATGTTCCCCCAGATCCCGGTCTGCATCCATCAGGACCATGGCAATGACGAGCAGACCTGCCTGACGGCGATCCGCCACGGCTTCACCTCGGTGATGATGGACGGTTCGCTCGAGGCCGACATGAAGACGCCCGCCTCCTACGAGTACAATGTCGCGATCACCGAGCGGGTGACGCGCATGGCGCACTGGGTCGGCGCCTCGGTCGAGGGCGAGCTCGGCGTCCTCGGTTCGCTGGAAAGCGGCGAGGGCGAGAAGGAGGACGGCCACGGCTTCGAGGGCAAGCTGTCGGAAGACCAGCTGCTCACCGATCCGGACCAGGCGGTGGACTTCGTGCGGCAGACCCATGTGGACGCCCTGGCGATTGCCATGGGCACCTCGCATGGCGCCTACAAGTTCACCCGCAAGCCGGACGGCGACATCCTCGCGATGAACATCATCGAGGAGATCCACGCCAAGCTGCCGAACACGCATCTCGTCATGCACGGCTCCTCCTCGGTGCCGGAAGAGCTGCAGGCCATCATCAACCAGTATGGCGGCCGCATGCGCGAGACCTACGGCGTGCCGGTGGACGAGATCGTGCGCGGCATCAAGCACGGCGTGCGCAAGGTCAACATCGACACCGACTGCCGGATGGCCATGACCGGGCAGTTCCGCAAGGTGGCCATGGAGAAGCCGGAGGAGTTCGATCCGCGCAAGTTCATGATCCCCGCCATGGACGCGCTCAAGACCCTCTGCCTCGACCGTTACGAGCGCTTCGGCTGTGCCGGCCAGGCCTCGAAGATCCGCGTATTGTCGCTCGACGCGATGGCCGCCCGCTATGCCGGTGGCGAACTCGACCCGCGCATCGACGCGCACGCCGCCGCCGCCTGCGGCGACAACGCCCCCGGCCGGTCGCCTGACCGGCCGGGCCCTGCGACACCGAAACTGACAGCATTGCCTGAATGGACGGCGCGAACCCCTTTCGCGCCGAAGGGAGACGCTTGTCCGAAATCCGCCGGAAACGGCGCTGCGGACGCAACCGGGATCAACGAAGGAGGACCGTCATGGATCAGGGCTCGCAGACCATCAAGGGCAAGGACCGCTACAAGTCCGGTGTCATGGAATACCGCAAGATGGGCTATTGGGAGCCCGACTACGAACCCAAGGAAACGGACGTCATCGCCTGTTTCCGGATCACACCCCAGGACGGCGTCGATCCGATCGAGGCGGCGGCGGCGGTGGCCGGCGAATCCTCCACCGCGACATGGACCGTCGTGTGGACCGACCGGCTGACGGCGGCCGAGAAGTACCGGGCCAAGGCCTACCGGGTCGACCAGGTGCCGAACGCCGACGACCAGTATTTCGCCTATATCGCCTACGATCTCGACCTGTTCGAGAACGGCTCGATCGCCAATCTGACGGCCTCGATCATCGGCAATGTCTTCGGCTTCAAGCCGCTGAAGGGCCTGCGCCTCGAGGACATGCGCCTGCCAACGGCCTATGTGAAGACCTTCCAGGGGCCGGCGACCGGCATCGTCGTCGAGCGCGAACGCCTCGACAAGTTCGGCCGGCCGCTGCTCGGCGCCACGGTGAAGCCCAAGCTCGGCCTGTCGGGCCGCAATTACGGCCGCGTCGTCTACGAGGCGCTGAAGGGCGGGCTCGACTTCACCAAGGACGACGAGAACATCAACTCGCAGCCCTTCATGGATTGGCGCGAGCGGTTTCTCTACTGCATGGAAGCGGTGAACAAGGCCCAGGCCGCTACCGGCGAAATCAAGGGCACCTATCTCAACGTCACCGCCGCCACCATGGAGGACATGTACGAGCGCGCCGAGTTCGCCAGGGACCTGGGCTCCAACATCATCATGATCGACCTCGTCATCGGCTGGACCGCCATGCAGTCCATGGCCAAATGGGCGCGGCGCAACAACATGATCCTGCATCTGCACCGGGCGGGCCACTCGACCTATACCCGCCAGAAGACCCATGGCGTGTCGTTCCGCGTGATCGCCAAATGGGCGCGGCTGGCCGGTGTCGACCACATCCATGCCGGCACGGTCGTCGGCAAGCTGGAGGGCGATCCGGCGACGACCAAGGGCTATTACGGCATCTGCCGGGACGAGTTCACCCACCAGAAGCTCGAGAACGGCATCTTCTTCGACCAGCCCTGGGCCTCGCTCAACAAGATGATGCCGGTGGCCTCGGGCGGCATCCATGCCGGCCAGATGCACCAGCTCCTCGATCTTCTCGGCGAGGACACCGTGCTGCAGTTCGGCGGCGGCACGATAGGCCATCCCATGGGCATCGCCGCCGGCGCGACCGCCAACCGGGTGGCGCTGGAATGCATGGTTCTTGCCCGCAACGAGGGGCGGGACATCGTCAATGAGGGACCGGAGATCCTGCAGGAGGCGGCCAGGAGCTGCACGCCGCTGCAGCAGGCGCTCGAGACGTGGAAGGACGTGACCTTCGACTACACCTCGACCGATTCCCCCGACTACGCGGTGACGGCGACGGCCTCGGCCTGATCCATCCCGCGTCAGGACGGGGCGAGCCTCCCAACGCCCCGTCCTCCCCATCGTTCGAACCCGGCCGGCGCGGCTTGCGAAGCTCGGCGCCGAAACCCGAAGAGGATATCGACCATGCGCATCACCCAAGGGGCCTTCTCGTTCCTGCCCGACCTCACCGACACGCAGATCACCGCGCAGATTCAGTACTGCCTCGACAATGGCTGGGCGGTGAATCTGGAGCACACCGACGACCCGCATCCCCGCAACACCTACTGGGACATGTGGGGCCACCCGATGTTCGACATCGCCGATGCGGCCGGCGTCATGATGGAGTTCACCGAGTGCCGCAAGGTCCATGGCGACCGCTACATCCGCATGTCGGCCTTCGACTCCACCGCGGGCTGGGAGTCGGTGAAGCTGTCCTTCATCGTCAACCGGCCGGCCAACGAGCCGGGCTTCCGGCTTCGCCGCTCGGAAATGGAAGGCCGCACCATCCGCTACACGACGGAATCCTACGCTGCCGACAGGCCGGAAGGCGCCCGCTACGCCGAGTAGCCGTCGGTTGAGCCGCTCCCTCTCCCGGCGGGAGAGGGAGGACGCGGCCAGGGCAGGCAGATGGGGAGGGCGGCTTCGCCCGCCATTCCAGCCTGTGATCGCAGCGTGACGGATTGAGGAGCAGGACGATGGATGCAGAATCCGAGACCCAGGACGCGCCGGGCGAGGACACCCCCACGGCCATCGATCTTCGGCAGGAATATCGCGATGCCGGCGTGGCCGATGTTCTGGACGAGCTCGACCGCGAGCTGATCGGCCTGGCGCCGGTCAAGAAGCGCATTCGCGAGACGGCGGCGCTGCTGCTCGTCGAGCGGGCCCGCAAGCGGCTGGGACTGGCCCACGACACACCTACGCTGCACATGAGCTTCACCGGCAATCCCGGCACCGGCAAGACCACGGTGGCGATGAAGATGGCGAACCTCCTCCACCGCCTCGGCTATATCCGCAAGGGCCATCTGGTGTCGGTGACCCGCGACGATCTGGTCGGCCAGTATATCGGCCATACGGCTCCGAAGACCCGCGACATCCTGAAGAAGGCGATGGGCGGCGTCCTGTTCATCGACGAGGCCTATTATCTCTACCGGCCGGAGAACGAGCGCGATTACGGCCAGGAGGCGATCGAGATGCTGCTGCAGGTGATGGAGAACCAGCGCGACGACCTCGTGGTGATCCTCGCCGGCTATGCCGACCGGATGGACACCTTCTTCGCGAGCAATCCCGGCTTCCGGTCGCGCATCGCCCACCACATCGACTTTCCGGACTATTCCGACGACGAATTGCTGGAGATCTCGGTCGGCATGCTGGAGCGCCAGAACTACCATCTGACCGGGGACGCGAAGGCGGTTCTCGCCCGCTATATCGCGCGGCGCCGGACGCAGCCGCATTTCGCCAATGCCCGCTCGATCCGCAACGCCCTCGACCGGGCGCGGCTGCGCCAGGCCAACCGTTTGTTCGAACTGGATGGAGGGCCCTTGAACGCGGAGGCGCTTTCGCGCATCGAAGCAGCCGATATCGCCGCCAGCCGCGTCTTCGCCGGCGCGGACCCGGAACCGGCCTCGGCGCCGGGCTGACAGAACAGGCAGGAGACTGAAATGGCCAAGCCCGTCATCATCGCCCCCTCGATCCTCTCGGCCGATTTCGCGCGGCTTGGCGAAGAGGTGACGGCCGTCGACAAGGCCGGGGCGGACTGGATCCATCTCGACGTCATGGACGGGCATTTCGTGCCGAACATCACCTTCGGCCCGCCGGTCATCAAGGCGGTGCGCGGCGCCTCGCAAAAGATCTTCGACTGCCATCTGATGATCGAGCCGTGCGATCCGTATCTGGAAGCCTTCGCCGAAGCCGGCTGCGACTACATCACCGTCCATGCCGAGGCGACGAAGCATCTCGACCGGTCGCTCCAGGCAATCCGCAATCTCGGCAAGAAGGCCGGCGTCTCGCTCAACCCGTCGACCCCCGAGGACGTCATCGCCTATGTGCTCGACCGGCTCGACCTGGTGCTCTTGATGACCGTCAATCCGGGCTTCGGCGGCCAGGCCTTCATTCCTTCAGTCGTCGAGAAGGTGCGGCGGGTGAAGGCGATGATCGGCGATCGCGACATACATATCGAGATCGACGGCGGCGTGACGCCCGAGACCGCCCCGCTGGTGGTCGAGGCCGGCGCGAACGTCCTGGTCGCCGGATCGGCTGTGTTCAAGGGCGGCACGCCCGAGCATTACCGTGCCAATATCGCGGCGATCCGCGCGGCGGGGAGCGGGGCCGTCGCCGCCTGAGCGGATGGCGAACGGAGGAGTTGTCTCGACTGCCAGCGTCGTTAGCCGGACAGTGATTTCGGCGGCATTAGCAAGGGAACCGACAGGAATATTCTCTCGTTCCGTCCTTGGCTATATCCGGGATGGAGAGTTGATGATGCCTGTTCAGAAGCTGAGAAACGGAACCGGGCGGACGCGGCACCTCGACAATCTCGTCGATGTGACCGAAATCCTGCAGGTCGATATCGCCAGGCGGGAGATCACGGTTCGCGATGCCGAAGGCCCGCGGATCGTTCCGGTGCGCGAAAGCTTCTTCATGCGCTCGATCCCGCGACCGGGCGACGTCCTGATCGCCTATGCTGACGGCCATCTTTCCCATGCGCGGACCTGGCCGAAGCCGATCGCCAATTCGAACCTGGTGCCGCCGGTGCAGCAGCCCGAGCGGGTCGCCCGGGTCTGACACTCGGAACATTGCAGCGCTTCCCGCCATAAGCAGGAAGCGCCGACTTCTCTTCTCAAACCAGCTGGCCCGGATAGTTCGGGCTCTCGCGGGTGATGGTCACGTCATGGGCGTGGCTCTCGCGCAGGCCCGCATTGGAGATGCGCACGAAGCGCGCATCGCGCCGGAAGTCCTCCAGCGTCGCCGCCCCGACATAGCCCATCGCCGCCCGCAGGCCACCGGTCAGCTGATGCAGCACCGCCGCGACCTGTCCCTTGTAGGCGACCTGTCCCTCGATGCCCTCGGGCACCAGCTTCAGCGTGTCGCGCACTTCCGCCTGGAAGTAGCGATCGGCCGAGCCGCGCGCCATCGCACCGACCGAGCCCATGCCGCGATAGGCTTTGTAGGAACGGCCCTGGTGCAGGTAGATCTCGCCAGGGCTCTCGTCGGTGCCGGCCAGCAGCGAGCCGATCATCGCGGCCGACGCGCCGGCGGCCAGCGCCTTGGCCAGATCGCCCGAGAACTTGATGCCGCCATCGGCGATGACCGGGATGCCGGCCTTGTTGGCTTCTTCGGCGGCGCCCATGATGGCCGAGAGCTGCGGCATGCCGACACCGGCGACGATGCGGGTGGTGCAGATCGAGCCGGGGCCGATGCCGACCTTGACGCCGTCGGCGCCCGCGTCGATCAGCGCCTTGGTGCCGTCCGGGGTCGCCACGTTGCCGGCGAGGATCTGGACCTCGTTGGACATGCGCTTCACCCGCGCGACGGCGTCCAGCACCTTCTGGGAATGCCCATGGGCGGTGTCGATGACCAAAAGGTCGATGCCGGCGTCGATCAGCCGCTCGGCGCGCTCGAAGCCGTCGTCGCCGACGCTGGTGGCGGCGGCTGCCAGCAGCCGGCCATGGGCGTCCTTCGAGGCGCTCGGATTGAGCTGCGACTTCTCGATGTCCTTGACGGTGATCAGCCCGATGCAATGGTGCTGGTCGTCGACGACCAGCAGCTTCTCGATGCGGTGATGATGCAGAAGCCGCTTGGCCTCGTCCTGATCGACATTGTCGCGGACCGTGATCAGCTTTTCCTTGGTCATCAGCTCGTGGATCGGCTGGCGATCGTCGGAAGCGAAGCGCACGTCGCGATTGGTCAGGATGCCGACCAGCCTGCCGCGGTTCTGGCCGCCCGAACCGCCATTCTCGACGACCGGAATGCCGGAGATGTTGTGCTGGGTCATCAGCGCGCGGGCATCGCCCAGCGTCGCGTCCGGGCCGATGGTGACCGGATTGACCACCATGCCGCTTTCGAACTTCTTGACCTGGCGGACCTCCTCGGCCTGCTCGACCGGGGTGAGGTTGCGGTGGATGACGCCGATGCCGCCGGCCTGCGCCATCGCAATGGCCAGCCGCGCCTCGGTGACCGTGTCCATCGCCGCCGACAGGATCGGGATGTTGAGCTTCAGCGTGCGGGTGATCGCGGTGCGCACGTCGACCTGGCCCGGCATGACTTCCGAATGCCCTGGCTGCAGCAGGACGTCGTCGAAAGTCAGTGCTGTGCCGCCGGTTGCGGTGTCGATGATGCGGGCCATGCCAGTCCTCTTGAACGATGCGTCCGCCGGCAGGAGCGCGAGTCGGCGGGAGAAGGATTGGCAAGGGCTGCTAGCACGCCATCATGACATTGGAAAGCGGGCCTGACATTCGGCGCCCCCGTCCGCTTGACGCGATGTGCCGGCTCTGGGAGATGGTCGTAAGGACAGCTTAGGAACGGTATCTTCCGCACATGACCATCAGACAATTGCGCGCATTGGGGCTGGCGGCCCTGATGATTCTGGCGCTCGGCGCCGAAGCACACGCCGCCACGTGCAAGTCTTATCGGAGCTGCCGCGAGGCCGTGATCGCATGGTGCGCCGGCCAGCATCCGCGGGCCGACGGGGACAATGACGGCATCCCTTGCGAGAATGTCTGCCGGTCGCGTGCCGATGTCGTGGCGATCATGGCCGAGATCGGCTGTTCGCGCTGATTCTGAGCATAAAGGATCGAGGCGGAGCCGACGGCTCCGCCTCGATCGGAAAACGTCGGATCGCCGATCAGGCGTCCGCGTCGACATCCAGCTGGTAGGTTTCCGGAATGAACCGGTAGCCGCCGCCGTCCAGCTTTTCGGCATAGCCGATGGCCGGGAAGGGCATGTGGTAGCCGATGAACGGAATGCGTTCCTCGGCGATCCGGTCGAAGACGCGCTTGCGGGTCGCGGCCGCCGCGTCCTTGTCCTGGTCGAACCTGACCTCCCAGTCCGGCTTCTGCAGCGACGCGACGAAATGGTTGGCGGTGTCTGCGGTCAGCCACAGGCGGCGGTCGCCCGAGGCGATCTCGAAGATCAGGTGGCCGGGGGTGTGGCCGAAGGCCTCCATGGCGGTGATCCCGGACACGACCTCGTCACCCTCGGCGACGAAGGTCATCTTGTCCTTCAGCGGCACGACCATCTGTTCGACCAGCTTGGCACCGCCGGCGCGGTCGCCATTCCTGGCCTCGTCCGACGTCCACCAGTCGAACTCGGCCTGGCCGGCGACATAGCGGGCATTGCGGAAGGTCGGCTCACCGCCGGTCATCAGGCCCTGGATGTGGTCGCCGTGGAAATGCGTCAGGACCACGATGGTCACGTCGTCGGGGCCGTAGCCGGCTTCCGCCATCCGCTCGACCAGCTTGCCGAAACCGTTCTCCTTGCCGGATTCGCCGAAGCCGGTGTCGAACAGGACGAGATTGTCGTCGAGATCGACGAGCACCGGCGTGAAGCCGTTCACGAACTGGGTCTCGGGCAGGTAGTTCGCCCGCATCAGCTCGGCCATCGCCTCCTGGCTCTGGTCGGCACCGAAGGTGGGGTAGGGGCCTTCGCCGGGGCGCAGTCCGTCGAGGATCGTGGTGATGCGGGCATCGCCGAGTTCGATCCGGTGCCAGCCCGGCGACGGCATGCGCGCCCGTTCGCTGGCCGCCGCCGCGGCCGTCGACTGGTCCTGCGCATGGGCGGCGCGGCCCTGCATGATGCCGGTCATGGCCGCGCCGCCGGCGGCCGCGAGTTGCAGGGCGGTGCGGCGGCTGAAGAGAGATCGTGCATCGGTGGGCTTGCTCATGGAAACCTCGTGTCGTCGAAGATCGGAATGAGAATGGGTGCACGCATGCCAACTGGCCCGTCGAAGACGGCCGGCAACCATTCGCACGGCTTGTTGAAGACGCAGGCGGCGAACGGGCTGCCATTTCGCCGGCTTCGGCCTATGTCTTCACCGCGTCCCTAAGCCCGCCTTACCCATACCCCGAGGACCGCAGTTGAACCGCATCGTTCCGGTCGTGCTCGCCGTCGCGCTGTTCATGGAGAACATGGACTCGACGGTCATCGCGACCTCGCTTCCGGCCATCGCCGCAGACATCGGCACGAGCCCGATCGCGCTCAAGCTCGCCCTGACCAGCTATTACGTCTCGCTGGCGGTGTTCATCCCGATCTCCGGGCGGATCGCCGATCACTGGGGGCCGAAGCTCGTCTTCCGGCTGACGATCGCGGTGTTCGTCGTCGGATCGCTGGCCTGCGCCATGGCGGATTCGCTCGGCGCCTTCGTCGTCGCCCGTTTCCTGCAGGGCATGGGCGGAGCGATGATGACGCCGGTCGGGCGGCTGCTGCTGGTGCGCGCCGTGCCGAAATCCGACCTTGTCGGTGCCATGGCCTGGTTCACCATCCCCGCGCTGATGGGGCCGCTGATCGGACCGCCCGTGGGCGGGGCCATCGCGACCTACGCCGACTGGCGCTGGATCTTCCTGATCAATCTGCCGATCGGCGTTGTCGGCATCTGGCTGGCCGGGCGTTTCCTGCCCAGGGTCGATCGGGTGGCGGGCGTGCATTTCGACTGGCCGGGGTTTCTCCTGTCCGGCTTTGCCTGCGCCGGCATCGTCTTCGGCCTGTCGGTGGTGTCGCTGCCGGCGCTGCCGCCGGCCTTCGGTGTCGCCATGGCGCTTGCCGGCGCGGTCGCGGCGGGCCTGTTCGTGCGCCATGCGCGCCGCATCGACCAGCCGGTGCTGCGGCTGTCGCTCTTGCGGATCACCACGCTGCGCGCGGCCGTCACCGGCGGGGCGCTGTTCCGCATCGGTTCGGGCGCGGTTCCCTTCCTCCTGCCGCTGATGCTGCAGCTCGGCTTCGGCTATACGCCGCTGGAATCGGGCCTCGTGACCTGCGTCGCCATCGGCGGCGCCATGGCCATGAAGCTCCTGGCCAAGCCGATCCTGCAGCGCTTCGGCTTCCGCACCACGCTGGTCGTGACGACCATCGTCGGCGGTGCGCTGACGGCGGCCCTCGGGCTCTACCGGCCCGACATATCGCTGGCCGTCCTGATCCCGCTGCTGCTCGTCGGCGGGTTCTTCCGCTCGCTGTTCTTCACCTCGATCAACGCGCTGGCCTTTGCCGACGTGCCGCGCGAATCGACGGGCGACGCCACCGCAATGATGGGCGCACTGCAGCAGGTGGCGATCGCCACGGGCGTCGCGCTGGCCGGTGCCGTGCTGGAGATCGGCATGGTGATGTCAGGCCGTGACATGGCCGCGCCGGTGGACTTCTCCGCCGCCTTCCTCGTCGTCGGGCTGGTCACCATGTCGGCGGCCGTCGCCTTCATCCCGATGGGGCGCGAGGCCGGCAGCGAGGTGTCGGGTCGCCGGGTGCCGGCCGAGTAGGGCGGCACGGCTCCCGACAGGTCAGAAAGCTTCAGCCGAGCGGGCCGGCGTCCTCGTCGGCCTGGTCATGGATCCGGGGATCTTCGACCTCGTCGCCCAATTCCTCGGCTTCGGCGCGTTTGCCCTTGAAGCTCTTGGCGAGAATGTAGAGCTCCACCGACCCCTCGCGAGAGGCGGGCGGCTTGACGTGATGGACGCTGACGAAGTGGCGCTTGAGCAGCGTCAGCAATTCGCGCTCGGTGCCGCCCTGGAAGGTCTTGGCGAGAAAGTGCCCGCCTGGCTTCAGGGTACGGATGGCGAAGTCGGCGGCGACGTCGCAGAGATGCATGGTCCGGATATGATCGGTGGGACGATGACCGGTGGTCGGCGCGGCCAGATCCGACAGGACGATGTCCGGCGCCTCGCCGAGGGTTTCCATCAGCTTGTCAGGCGCCGCATCGTCGAGGAAGTCCATGAGCAGGATCGTCGCGCCGGCAACCGGCTCGACCGTCAGATAATCGATGCCGACGACGCGCACGTCCGCGGCCGTCGAGCCGGTGCGATCGACGGCGACCTGGCACCAGCCGCCGGGCGCCGCCCCCAGATCGACGATCCGGTGGCCGGGCTTCAGCAGCTTGTAGCGGTCGTCCATCTCGATCAGCTTGTAGGCCGCACGCGAGCGATAGCCGTCGGCCTTGGCGCGCCGCACATAGGGATCGTTGAGCTGGCGCTCGAGCCAGCGCCGGGACGAGAGCTTGAGCCCGCGCTTCTTCTTGACCTTGACGGTCATGCCTCGACTGTCGCTGCGTCCGCCGCTCATGTCCCGGTATTCCTTGTCGGATCCCTGCGGCGCCAGACGCCGTCAGCGACCATCATTTCCATCAGAAGGCCCTCGCGCAGGCCGCGATCAGCCACGCGCAGGGTCGGGGCCGGCCAGACCCTGCGGATCGCCTGCAGGATCGCGCAGCCTGCCAGTACCAGATCGGCGCGATCGCTGCCGATGCAAGGGTTGGCGATCCGTTCCTCGAAGCTCCAGCCGGCAATTCGGGCGACCAGCTCGTCGGCTTCCAGGTCCGTCAGCCAGAGGCCGTCGACCTGGCGCCGGTCGTAGCGCTCCAGCTTCAGGTGCACGCCGGCCAGCGTCGTCACCGTGCCGGAGGTGCCCAGGAGGTGGAAGCGGTCGGTGCCGACCAGCGCGCCGAGCTTGTCGCGGCCCTTGAAGCCGCGGATCATCTCGACGGTTTCCTGGATCATCGCCTCGAAGATCTCGGGCGTCACGTCGCGGCCGCCATGGCGCTCGGCCAGGGTCACCACGCCGACCGGCAGCGAGGTCCAGGCGACGATCTGCTTCGACAGCCGGCGGGTGTCGCGGCCGCGCAGGTCGAGCAGCGCGATCTCCGACGAGCCGCCGCCGATGTCGAACAGCACCGCGCCGCGGGCCGAGCGCTCGATCAGCGATCCGCAACCCGACACGGCCAGCCGCGCCTCGGTCTCGCGGGAGACGATCTCCAGTTCCAGCCCGGTCTCGCGCGCGACCTGCTCGATGAATTCGGCGCCGTTGGCCGCAGCGCGGCAGGCTTCCGTCGCGATCAGGCGGCAGCGCACGACGTCGCGGGCCGACAGTTTCTGGGCGCAGATCGCCAGCGCCGCGATCGCCCGGTCCATGGCGCCGCGCGACAGGCTGCCGGTGCGGCTGAGGCCTTCGCCGAGGCGCACGATGCGCGAGAAGGCGTCGATCACCCGGAACTGGCCGGGCCGGGTCGGAATGGCGATCAGGAGCCGGCAATTGTTGGTGCCGAGATCGAGGGCGGCATAGACCGGCGCGCGCCGCACGGGCGGCGGCATGGGCGCGGCAGGCACCGTGGGCGCCGCGTGGTCGTTCGCTGCGGGGCGGGGGGCAGGCTGACTGAGCGGCGCGGCCGGCGAGCCGGTATCCGCATGGGCCGGCGCGGGCGGCCCGCTGGCCCCGGCAAAGCGCCGCGACCGGCGCCGACGCGGCTTGCGCCCCGGCTTCGGCCGAGCCGGTGCATCCGCAGGCGCCTCGTTCACGGCGGTGTCCTCAGGCGCGTCGACGCGCGCCGCGGGTGGGGCCGCAGCGTTCTTGCCAGTCTTGCGCCGCCGGCGGCGCTTGCGCGTGGTCAGCGGCGCGCCGTCGACGGTAGCCGAGGAGGCAGAATCAGCCTGTGCGCCCGTCGGCGGCCCGTCGGCGGATGCTCCGCGAGGGGCGGCTTCATTCTTGCGGGCGTGCGACGTCGACGGCTCGTTCGGCCCGGATGCCTCGTGCGCAGAGGCGCGCTGCCCGGGCACGGCCTGTTGTCCGGGGCGGGTCCGTTCCTGTCGCTGATCCTGCCGTCCGGAGCCGGATTGGGCCCGCGGACCCGTATCGCCCGGCCCATCGGCGTTGCCGGGTTCAGGGGCATGGCGGTCGTTCAGGGTGTCCGCCGTCCCGCGCTCATGCCCGTGCCGGCTTCCGGCGTCCGGTGCAGCAGCTAAATCGGCCGCGCTCCGCGCCGGGCTGTCGGCGCTGCCGGGCGCCTGCGCCGACGAATGCACCGCCGTGCGGCGTTCCGGACCCGTCGCGGCGTCGGGCGAGGGCGTCTCGGCATGCGGACGATAGGCCGGGGCTCTGGGCCTTCCGGCTGGAATCAACGATGGACGGTTTCTCCCACCGATTTCATGGTCACTCACACTGTCTCTCCGGCGCCGCGCTCGAACGGGCAACGCCTCAGGTTGCTTGGTTAAGGCGAGTGTACCAAGCCGGGGGTGAGGTGCAAGGGCAGGCGAAAAACAGGGCGACGATTGCCGCCGGAAGCCCCGGAGCCCGGCATCGGGAAGGCCGCCGAACGCGCGCATGACGCCGGATGCGAAATTTTCCCCGACAGAGGGTTCACAGCCGCCCCTCACATGAGTATATGGAGGCCGTCACGCCGCGGCGACGCTCGGCTGACCGTTGGGGAATAGGTTAACGGTAGACCCACGGACTCTGACTCCGTTAGTCCTGGTTCGAATCCAGGTTCCCCAGCCACCCTTTTCAGTCCATTGAAGTCGCTATTGTTTTCCGCCGCTGAGAATCCTCTCGGTGCCATCTGCGTGCCTTGGGCCCAAACCTGTAGCCCAGAGGTGATGCCCATGCGGCCGATCCTGGGCCCCAAGCTCAAGGGATCCGGGCAGTGGCTCGACGGCATGACATCAGCAATCTCGAACGACGCGGCCGCTTACCTTCGATGCGGAATGTCCCGCGCGCGCGCCTTGCTCTTGCGCGACGGCATTTCGGAGCGGCGCGTCATGATGCTCCATCGCGGCTGAGCCAGCGGTAGGCTCGGGGCAGTACGGCGACGGCGAAGAAGATGCGGTAGATGTGGTGCAGCGTGACGAAGGGCACGCTGAGATGCAGCGACAGGGCGATGAGGCTCATCTCGGCGAGGCCGCCCGGCGCGAAGGCGAGAATCAGCGTTTGAACGTCGCGGTCGGGATAAGCGTGGATGGCGACGGCGACCGCGAAGGCCATGGCGAAGACCAGTGCGAAGGCGCCGAGCGCCAGGCCGATCGCCCGCGCAATCTCGCCGCGCCCGATGCCGACGAAGCCGACACCGAGCGACGTGCCGACCATGAGCTGCGTCAGCGCAATCAGGATCTGCGGCAGCTGGCCGTCCGACCAGCCGGCGAGATGGACTATGGCGCTGGCGGCGATCGCGCCAGATATGTCGGGGGCCGGGAATCTCAGCCTGCGTCCGATCAGCGTTCCCGCCATGCCGGCGACAATCAGGATCAGGAGTTCGACGGGCGCAATGCTGCCGCGCGTCCCCATCGCCGTGCCGGAGGCACTGCCGACCGCATGGCCGCTTGCCCACCAGAACAGCAGCGGCACCAGCAGCACGATCAGCGACATGCGCAGGAAATGCTGCACCAGGATGATGCGCTGGTTGCCGCCGGCTTCCGCACCCATCAGCGTCGCCTCGACGAAGCCGCCGGGGAAGGAGGCGAAGAAGGCCGTCGGCAGATCGTAGCCGCCGATGTGCCGGAACATCGCGAAAACCAGCGCGTGCGCCACCACCAGGAAAACCGACAGTACCAGCAGGCTCGGCCACCATTCCGGCACCTGGGCGAGGATCTCCATGGTGAAGGCGCTGCCGATCATCACGCCGAGGACGGGCAGGAAAATGTCGCGGCTGGCGCGGGGCCAGTGGGGCGGCGCGCCGAACAGCTCGATGCGCATCAGCGCGACGATGCAGAGCGCGAGCTGCGCGCCGATCAGCCACGGCAGCGGCAGCCCGGCAAGGCTCGCCAGCCAGCCGCCGAATGCGGCGATGGCGAGCGTTGCGAGCGCCGTCTTCACGCCGCCCTTCGGGGCGTCCGGCTTCAGGTCGGATCCCGCCGGCACCGAGCCGTCCGGAGCTTCGACACTGTCAGTCGAGCGCAATGTGGATGTTCTTCTCGCGGGTGAAATCGAGCATTTCGCCGATGCATTCCTCGCGCCCGATGCCCGACTGCTTCACGCCGCCGAAGGGCGCCCCGAGGAAATGCGGACCGGCCTTGTTGACCCAGACGAAGCCGGCTTCGGCCTGCCGTGCCAGACGATGCGCCCGGGCGAGATCCTTCGTGAAGATCGCGCAGCTCAGGCCGAACTCGACGGCGTTGACCGCCTCCATCATCGCCGCCTCGTCGCGCCATTTGAGGACGGAGAGGACCGGGCCGAAGATCTCCTCGCGGGCGATGGTCATGTCGGGCGTGACATCGGCGAAGACGGTGGGCTCGACGAAGAAGCCGCTCCGAAGGCCCGGCACGTCCGGTACCTTGCCGCCGCAGACGAGGCGTGCGCCTTCGCGTCTGGCGGTCTCGATATAGCGCAGCGTCTTTTCCTGCGCCGCCTTCGAGGCGAGGGCGCCCATATTGGTGGCGGGATCGGTCGGGTCGCCGGGCGCGAAGTCGGCGCACAATTCCGCGACGCGGGAGAGCACGGCGTCGTGGATGTCCTCGTGCAGGAAGGCACGGCTGGTTGAGCCGCAGGACTGGCCGCACCAGGCGAAGTTCATGCCGGCGACGACGCCGCGCGCGGTGCGCTCGACATCGGCGTCGGGGCATCCGATCAGCGCGTTCTTGCCGCCGAGTTCGAGCATCACGCCCTTCAGCGTGTCCGAGGCGGCGCGCATGACGGCGCGGCCCGTGGCGACGCTGCCGATCAGCCCGACCTTGGCGATCCTGCCGTGGCTCGCGAGCCGCTGGCCGGCCTCGACGCCGCCATGGACCATGTTGAACACACCCGGCGGCAGCACGCCTTCGATCAGCTCGACGAAGCGCAGGACGGAGAGCGGCGCGAGCTCGGCCGGCTTGATGACGACCGTGTTGCCTGCGGCCAGCGGCGCGGCCATCTTTGCCGCGCAGAACATCAGCGGGTGATTGTAGGCGACGATGCGACCGACCACGCCGACCGGTTCGCGCACGGTCAGGTTCAGGATTTCCGGCCCCATCGGGATCGTGTCGCCCTTCATCTCCGTGACGAGGCCGGCGAAGAAGTCGAGCTGCGATGTCGCGATATCGATGTCTCTCGCCATGGCGGTGACCGGATTGCCGCTGTCGGCCGCGTCGATGAGGGCAAGCTCGTCACGGTTCGCCCGCATGATGTCGGCGATCTTCCGCAGACACCGTGCGCGTTCGAGCGGGGCGGTGTCGCGCCAGGCCGGGAAGGCGGCGTGCGCGGCCTCGATCGCCGCGTCCATGTCGGCGGCTCCCCCATAGGCGACAGTGCAGAAACTCTCGCCTGTCGCGGGGTTGATCGTGTCGCGCGTCTCGCCCGACAGCGCCGGCATCCAGCGCCCGCCGTAATAGAGTTCGCGATGCTCCGGCAATGTCACGGTCCGTTTCGAAGGGGTCGTTGTGGCGGTCATGAGGTCGCTTCCTGGGGGGCGCCGGCCGCCTGAGGCCGCAGGGGCCGGCTCAGATTGGATCGCAGGATGCGCCAGACCGAGAAGATCGTGAGCGCCACGAAGAACACCACGATCGGCCGGGTGAAAAGGTCGAGCGGCTGGTCCTTGAACAGGATGACCGACTGGCGCACCGACTGCTCGAAGGTTTCGCCGAGGGCGAAGCCGATGATGAAGGTGGCGAAGGAGAAGTCGAATTTGCGCATCAGATAGCCGAAGACGGCGGCCACCATCATCACCGCGACCGCGAACATCGAGTTGCCGTTGGCATAGGCGCCGGCGATGCACAGCAGAACGACGACCGGATGGATGACGGATTTCGGCACGCTGACGATCAGCGCGAAGAGCCGCAGCCCGAGATTGCCGATGACGAAATTGATCCAGTTCGCCATGAACATGGCCGCGAAGATGCCGTAGACGAGGCGGCCATGCTCGCGGAAGATCAGCGGTCCCGGATCGACGCCGTGCATCAGGAAGGCGCCGATCAGGATCGCCGCCGAAAGACTGCCGGGAATGCCGAGGGCGAGCAGCGGGATCAGATTGGCGCCGACCACCGCGCTGTTGGCGGCTTCCGTCGCGGCGACGCCCTCGAGCTTGCCGGTGCCGAATTCCTCGGGGTTCCTGGAGGCGCGGCGCGCCGCACCGTAGCCGAGGAAGCCCGCCACGATCGCGCCGATGCCGGGCATGGCGCCGACGCCGGTGCCGATCACGGCAGAGCGGATGATGGTGCGCAGGCAACTGCGATATTCGGCCCAGCTGACGCGCTTGTCCTCCGGCGGGATGTCCTTGCCGAATACGTTGTAGGTGCCGACATTCTTCTCGCGGCCGAGGACGCGGGCTTCGACCTGGATGATGATCTCGGACAGGGCGAGGAGGCCGATCGTCAGCGGGATGATCGGCACGCCCTCGATCAGCTCGCCCATGCCGAAGGTCAGGCGCGGCTGGGCGGTCTCTATGTCGAGGCCGACGCAGGCGACGAAGGCGCCGAGGATCGCCGCGAGCAGGCCGCGGAGCATCGACTTGCCCGACAGGCCGGCGATGATCGTCAGCGAAAAGGCGAAGACGGCCGCCATTTCGGGCGGGCCCATGCGCAGCGCGACGAGAGCGAGCGGCGCGGCGACGGTGAACAGCACGAGGTCGGAGAAGATGTCGCCGGTCACCGACGAATAAAGCGCCATCTTCAGCGCCTTCATGCCCTTGCCCTTCTTGACGAGGGGGTAGCCGTCGAAGGCGGTCGAGGTGGATTCGGGCGAGCCCGGCGTATTGAGGAGGATCGCGGAGATCGAGCCGCCGAAGGTGCCGCCCTTGTTGATGCCGATCAGGAAGGCGACGGCGGCGAGCGGGTCCATGTAGTAGGTCAGCGGCACGGCGACGGCGATCGCCATCGGCCCGTTCAGGCCGGGAATGGCCCCCACCATGATGCCCATGAACACGCCGAAGGCGATGTAGGCGAAGTTCATCAGCGTGAAGGCGTCGCCAATGCCGGCGAGGATCGTGTCCATTGTCGTTCGCCTTCGAGATCAGCTGGGCAGATAGACGAGGAAAAGGTGCTTGAAGCCGTAGAAGATGACCGGCGGTGCGGCGAGCGTGACGAGGACGAGGCGCACCGGGTTGGACCGCAGGCTGCCCATCAGCACGCCGACGACGCCCAGAACGAAGATGCCGGCGATAACGAAGCCGAAATGCACCATCAGCTGCCATGTCGCGGCGAGGAAGACCGAGATGCCGGTGATGAACATCCAGTCCGCAAGCTTCATCGGTGCGGGGCCCTCGGTCTCGGGCCTGCCGCGCCAGGCGGTCCACGCCCTGTGGCCGACTAGGAGGACGGCGAACAGGACGAAGAGCCACATCAGGACGCGGGGGAAGAAGTCCGGCCCGAGGCCGTAGGCTGAACGGCCGCCGATCTCCGCCGGGATGACCACGTAGATCGCGATCAGCCCGGCGACGACCAGGAACACGCCGGCGAACATGTCGGCCTTGCGCACGGACTCCCCTCCCGTCTCTTCGTTCGTCAGGCCTGGCCGGTCACTCGGCCGGCTTCTCGCCGCCCTCGGCCATCATCTTGTCGACGAAGGGCTTCACCTCGTCGCGCTGCATGGTGAGATAGTCGTCGGTTTCCTGCGGCCCGCGATAGTCGGCCGACAGATACATCTTCTCGCGCAGTTCCTTGACGAGCTCCGGCGACAGCGCGGTCTTCACGGCATCGGCGAGCTTCTTCTCGACATCTTCCGGCAGGCCCTTGGGCGCCGACAGCATGAAGGTGTCGACGAAGGCATAGTCGATGCCGAGTTCCTTGGCGGTCGGGATGTCCTGGAAGTCGGCATTGCGCTCGTAGCCGAGCGAGAGGATCGGCTTCATCTCGCCGGCCTCGACCTGTGCGTGCCAGCCGGATGCGCCCCAGGTCATGTCGGTGTGGCCGCCGAGCACCTGCTGGATGCCGGCCGAGCCGCCCTTGACCGGGACCACCTCGATCTCGATGCCTTCCTTCTCCTCGATGGCGATGGCCATGAGGCGCGAGACGGAGACCTGGGACGACAGCGACAGCGCCTTGCCGTTGTCCTTGGCGTCCTTGACCAGATCCTCGTAGGTGTTCCAGGGCGCGTCCTTCTTCACGACGAGGGCGTCCTGCGGGATCGAGACGGTCGCGATATGGGCGAAGTCGTCGATCATGTCGTACTGGATGTCGGTGTTGAGCAGCGGGGCCAGCGCATAGGCGGCGCTTGCGCCCATGCCGATGGTGTAGCCGTCAGCCTTCTGATGCATCAGCGTGGTCGCCATGACGGTGCCGCCGCCGCCGGGCTTCTGCACCGCGATCACCGGGACGCCGAGCGCTGCCTCGAGGTTCTTCTGCAGGAGCCGGGCGGTCGTATCGACGGCGCCGCCGGGGTTGAAGCCGATATACATGGTGATCGGCTTGTCCGGGAATTCCGCGAATGCCGGGCTTGCCGCAGCGACGATGGTCGCCGTGAGCGCCGCGGCTGCAAGCCGCTTCGTGATGTGTCTGCCGTTCATGGTCACCTCCCCTGGATATTGTTGTCGATGCCGGTCTTCTGGTTCGCCGGCTTCTACGTTCGCTGCGTGCTCAAGGCCGGCAGCAATTTCTCTGTCTTCGGTGCCGGGCCCGGATCATTCGCCGAAGTCGCCGGCATAGCCAGGCTCGATGCGGGCATCGATGATGATGCGGCCGCCGGATGCGACCGTCTTCGCGCCGGCCTGCAGCGCGTCGTCGAGTGCGGCGCGCGTGCGGACGGGGCCAATGGTCTCGAAGCCCTGCGCGCGCGCCATCGCCAGGACGTCGATCTCAGGATCGGTCAGGCGCTGTCCGATCCAGCGGTTTTCCGCCGGCCGTTCGCGGCTGTTGGCGACGCGCTCCTGATGCAGTTCGTCGTTGAAGTATGAGGCGTTGTTGGCGACCACGATCAGCAGCGGCAGGCCGAAATGGCTCGCTGTCCACAGGGCGTTGATGCCCATCAGCGTGTCGCCGTCGCCCAGCACCGCGGTGACGATGCGGCCGGTGTCGCGCAGGGCGAGTGCCGCGCCGACCGCATGGCCCGGGCCGACGCCGACCGCCGCGCCGCCATCCTTGCCGAGATAGGAGAGGGGATGGGTGAAATGGCTGGCGGCGCGCGGCCAGCCGAGCGGCAGCCGGACGAAGGTGACATCGTTGTCGATCCCGTGCCGGCGGATCGCCATGGCGAAGTCGCCGAGCGCGATGCAGCCATCCCTGTCGCCGAGCGGCGCGGTGGGCAGGCGCGACGTCCAGTGCGGGCCGGAGAAATTCCAGTCCGTGGCGGGTGGCTGCGCCTCCTGCAGCATGTCGAGAAGGTCGGCGGCAAAGGCGTCCGGATGCGCCATCACCGAGATATCGACCGCGGCGAGCGCCTGGTGGTCCATGCTCCAGCCATTGGTCATCGTGGCATCGAGCGAGCAGCCGACGATGGTCGTTTCGATCGGCGCCTGGGTCTGGGCATTGTCGGTGCAACTGCGCAGATAGCCGGCGAGATCGAGCCAGTCGAAGCTGACGATCAGATCGGCTTCGGCGACAAGGGCGCGCTCGCGCGCCGAACGCTGCTCGCCGCACGGTGCGAGAAGATGCTGCCGGTGGTCGGTGGGGAAGCAGGACGGGTTGTGGATGCTCGTCATCACCGCCGCGCCGGTCGCTTCGGCCAGCGCGATGCGGGCGTCCCAGTCGGCCTGCGACCGGGACATGCGGCCGAACAGGAAGAGGGGCTTCTTCGCGCCGGCCAGTGCCGCGACGACCGAACGCAGCGTGGTGCGCGAAGCCGAGGGCAGGTCCGGCGGCGCGAAGCGGCCCGGCGCCGGCACCTGTACTTTGCGATCCAGCCGATCCTCCTGCATCGACACGTCGAGGCAGACATAGGTCGGCCCGAAGGGGGCCGTTGTGGCGATCTGGTGCGCGCGCAGCACCGCCTCCACGGCGGCCTCGGCGGAACCCGGCTGGTTGTCCCATTTGACGTAGGAGCGCACCAGGGCGCCCTGGTCGGCGGCGGTGTGGACCCAGTCGATCCACGGTCGACGCTTGTGGGCATCGACCGGGCCGGTCGCCCCGAGGATCACCATCGGCACACGGTCGCACCAAGCGTTGAAGACCGACATGGCCGCATGCATCAACCCGACATTGGCATGCAGCGCCACCGCCATCGGCCTGTCGGTTGCGCGGCCATAGCCGTCGGCGATCGCCACGGCATGCTCCTCGTGCAGGCAGAGCACGATCTGCGGGTCGCTGTTACCGAGATAGTTGACGATGGAATCCTGCAGGCCGCGGAAGCTCGAGCCCGGCACCATGGCGACGTAGGGCAGGCCGAGCGCCCGCACCGTCGCGGCGACGACGTCGCTGCCCCATTCGGCAGGGCGATCCTCGTGCCCCGCCGGCCGCTCGATGAGGTCGCTCGCGTGCCGGGTTGCAGGCGTGTGTCGGCCGGCGTCGTCCATGAAGTCCGCATTCCCCCCGAGAACCACGCGCTGTCGAAACGGGTTTCACAGGGCCCCGCGACGCTCGCTTGTCGTTGTCTTCTGTCGACACTGTGCGGCCGCAGCCGGCTCAGGGATAATGCCTTCTGCATTTGATCCATGCGAAACAGTTATAGCCAGATGTGCCGGCGATTTCGGTGATGCTACATCATCCTGAAAACAATGGCGGATCGGCATCATTCGGATGCACTTTCGGCTTGAGGGGAGGACCGGTTGGCGAAGCTGCGCAAGCTTCGGGTGGCGCTCGCGATCGCAGAGGGCGGGGCCATCGCCAATGCGGCGCGGCAGCTTGGGCTGTCGCAGCCGGCCGTTTCGCGCGCGCTCCAGTCGCTGGAAGCCGAGCTCGGCATCACGCTGTTTCATCGCTCGTCGCGCCGCCTGGCCGCCAGCGAGGCCGGTATCCTGCTCGTCAGACGCATCGGACGGGCGCAGGAGCAATTGCGGATCGCCGAACTCGAACTGCCGGCGATGTCCGGCGAGGCGGCCCGCTCCCGGCCGTCGCTGACCGTGCATGCCGCCGACCACGAGTTTGCTGCCCTGCTGGCGGTCGCCGCGCATGGCACCGTCAGCGCCGGCGCGCGCCAAGCCGGCCTGTCCCAGCCGGCTCTCAACCGATCACTCCGGGCGCTGGAGAACCGCGCCGGCCTGCCGCTCTTTCACCGCACCACCGCGGGCATGCGGCTGACCCCGCCCGGCGAGGCGCTGCTGCGCCGGGTGAAACTGTGCTTCTCCGAGATCCGACAGGGGCTGGAGGAAGTGGAGATCCTGAAAGGTGCGACCGGCGGGCAGATCCGCATCGGCGCGCTGCCGCTGACCCGCGTCCGCCTTGCGCCCGTCGCGGTCGAGCGCCTGCTGACGCGCTACCCGGAGGCCGAGATCGCGATCGTCGACGGCACCTATGGCTCGCTGCTGATGGCGCTGCGCCAGGGCGACATCGACGTGCTGGTCGGCACCATCCGGCGGCCGGCGCCGGTCGAAGGCATCGTGTCGGAGGAACTGTTCGAGGACGACGTCGTGATGGTCGTCGGTGCGCGCCACCCGCTTGCCGGACGCGGCAGGGTGGACCTTGCCGATTGTCTGGGTTTTCCGTGGGTGCTGCCCTTCAAGGGCGTGCCACTGCGCCTGCAGTTCGAGGCGGCGCTGCGCGCCTTCGGGCTGGATGCGCCCAAACGGGTGATCGAGACCGATTCCGTCGTTGCCGTGCGCACGCTGTTGATGAATGGCGAGCGAGTCGCGATCCTGTCGCGCCATCAGGTGCATCACGAGGTCGAGGCCGGCACGCTGACGATACTGCCGGTCAGGATCGAGTGCACGAACCGGCAGGTCGGCCTGACCATGCGGGCCGATTATGTGCCGACCCCGCTGGCCGCGGCGTTGCTCGACGAATTGCGCGGGGTCGCCGCCGAGATCAGCGAGGCGCGGCCCCATGATGCGGCCTGAGGTGTCACCCCCGAATGCGCGACGCCCAGTACTCCCAGGCGCGGGCGACAGGCGCGCCGCCATCGTGCTTGGCTGCAGCCTGCGCGATCTCGCCGGGCGTCAGATAGGACGGCTCGCCGAGCGCCAACGCCTTGGCGAGAAGCTCAGCATTGTCGCGCATGCAGATCGACACGAAGACCGCCTGGGCGATATCGCGCCCGACGCAGACGGCGCCGTGACGCTTGAGCAGCACGGCCGGCCGGTCGCCGAGCGCGGCCGCGAGGGAGGTGGCCATCGGCATGTCGGAGACCAGAAGGCTGGTGTCGCCGAACGCGTCCTGGCTGTCCCACACCGGCACCGTCTCGCCGGCGACGGCACCGAGATGGAAGACCGGCCTGAGCCTTGTCTCCACCAGCGCGAAGGGCAGCACCGCCGGCGCGTGATGGTGGACGACCGAGGCGACATCGGGCCGGGCCTTCAGGATCGCGCCGTGGATCACCCGCTCCAGATAGGGCTTGCCGTCGCCCTCCAGGACGTTGCCGTCCAGATCGAAACGCATGATATCGCCGGCCGCGACGAGGCCCGGGCTGCGCGAGCAGGAGAGGTAGAAGGCGTTCGCGTCGTCGGGGTCGCGCACGCTGACATGGCCGAACGCGTCCAGCACGCCCTCATGCGCCAGGATGCGGTTCGCCAGAACCAGCTCGTCGATCAGCACTGCCTTGTTCATCTGCCCGCGTCTCCGTCCCGTGGCGCGGCAGGGGAGCCGATGCGACGCGCGAACGCAAGCGACCGCACCTGCGCCATCCCCCAGCACAATCCGGAAACAACAGGAGGAACCCCCGCATGTCCAAGCTGAACCTGTCCGTCGCCGTCGGCGATTATGACCGCGCCCGACCCATCGTCGACGGCCGCGTCCAGATCGACGGCGTCGAGCCGACCTGCATGGTGCTGTCGCCCGAAGAGATCTTCTTCCGCGCCTTCCGCCATGCCGAATTCGACATCTGCGAATTGTCGCTGTCGAGCTTCACCGTGAAGACGGCGAATGACGACTGCCCCTATGTCGGCGTGCCGGCGTTCCTCTCCCGCGCCTTCCGCCACACTTCGCTCTATGTCCGCACCGACCGGATCAGGTCCCCCGCCGACCTCAAGGGCAAGCGCATCGGCGTCGCCGAATATCAGCTCACCGCCAATGTCTGGGTGCGCGCCATTCTGCAGGAACATGGCGTCGAGCCGGAGGACGTGACCTGGGTGCGCGGCGGGCTGGAGCAGCCGGGGCGGCCGGAAAAGATCGCGCTGAAGCTGCCGGATGCGATCCGCATCGAAACCGCGCCGGAGGACAAGTCGCTGTCGCAGCTGCTGCTCGACGGCGAGATCGAGGCGATCATCACGCCGCGCATGCCGTCATGCCACGGGGCCGAGAACAATGTCGGCTGGCTTTTTCCGGATCCCACCGCCGCGGCGATGGACTGGTACGAACGCACGCAGATCTTCCCGATCATGCACATTGTCGGGGTCCGCAAGGAACTTGCCGAGGCGCATCCCTGGCTGCCGGGCGCGGTGCTCAAGGCGATGACCGAGGCGAAGACGCTGGCGCTGGCGCAGCTCGCCGACACCTCGGCCACCAAGGTGACGTTGCCTTTCGTCGAGGAGCAACTGGCGCGGGCGCGTGACCTGATGGGCGAGGATTTCTGGTCCTACGGCATCGCTGCCAACCGCCCGACGCTCGATGCCTTCCTGCAGCAGCACCATGCGCAGGGCCTGTCGCGCCGCCGGCTGACGCCGGAAGAGCTGTTCCACCCCTCCACGCATGAGGCATTCCTGATCTGAGGGCCTGTGCTGCCCCCGGCCCCGATCGGCTAGCGCAGCAGGCGGTCTTCGACGGAGCGCAGATGGGTGCGCATGGCGTTCTGGGCAGCGTCGGGGCTGCGCTGGGCGATGGCGTCGACGACACGGTCGTGTTCGGCAAAGCTGCCGTGCTCGGCCGGCGGGCGTGGGCCCTCGCGCACCACGCGGCCCCAGGAGACCATGCGCCGCAGGGTGTTCAGCTGGTCGAACAGCGCCAGAAGCGTGGTCGAGCCACTGGCTTCGGCGATCTGGCGGTGAAACTCGTTGTCCAGCGCCTCGTATTCCCGCCATGTCGCGGCCTGCCGCGTGCGGTCCGTGGTCAGTTGCAGCCGGCCGATTGCCGAGGCCGAGGCGTGCAGCGCCGCGTCGCGGGCAATCGCCGGCTCCAACGCCGCCCTGGCGCGCATCACGTCGGCGGGGCTGACCTTGCGGGCCAGCTGGTCGAAGGGGCCGGCAGCGTCATCGGGCTCCTGATCGGTCAGGAAGGTGCCCTTGCCGACATGCCGCCACAGCCGGTTTTCCTGCTCCAGCACGCCCAGCGCCTGGCGCAGATCGCTGCGCTTCAGTCCGAGTTCGACACACAGGACGCGTTCGGGCGGCAGGCGCTGGCCCGGCTGCAGCCTGCGGTCGGCGATGAAGGCGCGCAATTGCGCCAGTGCCGACTGGCCCGACAATTGCGCATCCGGGGCATCCACACGCTGTGCCGGCGGGCTGGAATCGTCGAGCATGGCCAAAACGGTCTCTATTGGTTCGCTAAACGCGGATTGATTTCGATTGATTAGCCGGGTGGAATCTGGGATGCAAGGACATCGTTGCTTCAAGGAGAGCCGTCTTCATGCCGAACTACGCGATCAATACGCCCCCGGTCGTCACCCTTCCGATCGAAGGGTCGAACGCGGAGTTCCCCGTTCGCCGCGTCTATTGCATCGGCCGCAACTACGCCGCCCATGCCATCGAGATGGGGCATGATCCGGACCGGGAGCCGCCGTTCTTCTTCCAGAAGAACCCGAACAATCTGACGGTCGGCGACAGTTTCCCGTATCCGCCCAAGTCCGAGGACGTGCACCACGAGATCGAAATGGTCGTGGCACTGAAGTCTGGCGGCGTGAACATCCCGGTGGATGCGGCGCTCGATCACGTCTGGGGCTATGGCGTTGGCCTCGACATGACGCGGCGCGACCTGCAGGGCGAGGCCAAGAAGATGGGCCGCCCCTGGGAAATCGGCAAGGCGTTCGAGGCATCGGCCCCGGTCAGCGCCCTGCGCCCGGTGTCGGAGGTCGGGCATCCCGCGTCCGGCCTGGTCGAGCTCAAGGTGAATGGCGAAGCGAAGCAGACCGGCGATCTCAACCAGATGATCTGGAAGGTGCCCGAGATGATCTCCTACCTGTCGGACTATTTCGAGCTCGCCGCCGGCGACGTCATCATGACCGGCACGCCCTCGGGCGTCGGCGCCGTGGTCAAAGGCGACGTCATGGAATGCCATGTCGCCGGCGTTGGCGACCTGAAAGTCACCGTCGTCTGATCATCGCTCAGACCGGCTGTCGGCCCGAAATGGCCGGCAGCACCCGGTCGCGCACGGAATCGAGATGGGCGCGCATGCACTGCGCGGCGCCATTGGCATCCCGGGCCTCGATGGCCGCGCAGATCGCATCGTGTTCCGGGAAACTCTTGTGGTCGCGGGACGGCAGGCTGGTCGTGCGCGGCTGTCCCCAGACCGTCGACCGCCGCACCACGTTCAACATGTCGAACAGGTGGATGAGCAGCTTGTTGTGGGTCGCCTTGGCGACGGCGTGGTGGAGCTTGTTGTCCCAGGCCTCGTAGCTGCGCCAGTCCAAAGCTGTACGACAGCGGACCCGGCAGGCATCGATTTCCTCGAAATCCGACCGCGTTCCGTGGACCGCCGCAAGCCGCGCCAGTTCCGGCTCGACCGCAAGGCGTGCGGCGATCACCTGGGCCGGGCTCGCCAGTTCGCCCAGATAGGCCATGTCGGCGAGGTTCAGGACGGAACGCGCGCCGATGAAGGTGCCGCGGCCGACATGCCGCCAGATCAGGCCGCCGCTCTCCAGCTCGGCCAGGGCCTTGCGCAGCTCGCCGCGCGTGACGCCGAACTCCCGGCTCAACTCGCGCTCCGGCGGCAGCCGTTCGTTGTGACGGAAGCGCCGCTCGGCGATGTACTGCTTGATCTGCTCGGCCAGGGACACGGTGATCATGGCGCGATGCTAGACCAATTGTCGCATTGGTTAAATGCGAAAACTATCCGGCGCCAGAAAACCTGCTAGCATCGCTTCGTCAAGTCAGACGCCCGCCGGGCCGGTCAGCACGGCCCGACACACTGTAATTGCTGTGTATTCGCCGTGATATGGCGCCTTTTCGTCCGGTGGTCGCCTGTCCGGCAACGTGACATCGCCAACTGCCTGTACGCCTTCAAAACGATGGACATCTGAACCAATGCGTCTTGCTACGATCAAGCTCTCTTCGGGACCGGCCTGCGCGGTGGAGATGCCCGCCGGGGGGTATCTGCCGGTGGCGGCCGCCGCCGCGGCGACGGGATCGAGCGAGCCGGCGCTATTGGACGGGCGCCTTCAGGCGCTGATCGAGGGCGGGGATGCGGCGCTGGCGGCTTTGGCCAGGCTGGTTTCCGCGGCCGAGGCCGGTGAGGCGGCGCTTGCGGCCCTGATCGTTGCGCCCGGCGATGCGGACCTGCTCGCGCCGCTGCCGCGTCCGGAAAAGAACGTCTTCTGTGTCGGGCGCAATTACGCCGAGCATATCGCCGAGGGCGCCCGGGCGCAGAACGCCGTCGTGAACGTCACCGAGGTGCCGGTCTTCTTCACCAAGCCGAGGACGGCGGTGATCGGGGAGGGCGCGACCATCCCGCTGTTTCCCCATGTCTCGACCCATATCGACTACGAGGTCGAGCTTGCGGTCATCATCGGCAAGGCGGGTCGCGACATTGCCAGGGACGACGCCTACGCGCACGTCTTCGGTTACACCATCCTCAACGACGTCACTGCGCGCGACGTGCAGCGCCGCCATGGCGGGCAGTACTTCAAGGGGAAGGGGCTCGACGGGTCCTGCCCGATGGGGCCCGTGGTGGTGACGAAGGACGAACTTCCCGACCCGCAGAACACCGGCCTGCGTCTGTTCGTGAACGGCGAGCGCCGCCAGAACAGCACGACCGCGCAGATGATCTTCGACATTCCCGCGCTGATCGCCTCGCTCTCGGAAGGGCTGACGCTGGAGCCGGGCGATGTCCTGGCGACCGGCACGCCGTCGGGAGTCGGCTATGCCATGGAGCCGCCCCGCTTCCTGACGGATGGCGACGAGGTGGTCTGCGAAATCGATGGAATCGGGCGTCTGACCAACACGGTCCGCCCTGCATGAACCAACCGGCCGACAGAGCTGGAGGTAGGAGACTGCGCATCTAACATTCTGGGAGGAATGACATGCTGAACAGACGAATCTTCACAGCGCTCTTGGCCGGGGCCATGGCGGCGACACCGCTGGCAATGGCGGGCCCCGCGTTTGCACAGGACATGACGAAGGTCACCTTCGTCCAGCCCAGCCCCTCCGCCATCAACTCGTTCAACGTGTTCGTCGCCATCGGCGAGGGATATTTCGCGGAAGAAGGCCTCGACGTCTCGGTCGAGGCGATCAACGGCTCCGGCGCCGTCCTGCAGGCCCTGTCCTCGGGCCAGGCCCAGTTCGGCCGGCCGGGTCCGGGACCGGTCCTCGCCGCCCGCAGCCGCGGCGTCGACGTGGTGTTCATCTACAATTTCGCCGCCCGCTCCAATTTCGGCATCGTCGTGCCGGAAGCCAGCGAGATCCAGGCGCCGGAAGAGCTGAAGGGCAAGGTTGTCGGCACCGGCACGGCAGATGGGGCCGAGGTCGGATTTGCCCGCAACGTCTTGTCGGGTTCGGGCCTGACCGAAGGCACCGACTACACCTTCCTGACCGTCGGCGACGGCGGACCGGCCGTCGCAGCCTTTTCGCAGGATGCCATCGCCGCCTATTCGTCCTCGACCGCAGATGCCGCGATCCTGAACCAGCGCGGGCAGGCGGTGCGCGACATCACCCCGCCGGAATATGCGCGCTTCTTCGGCAACGGCTTCGCCACGACCGGCGAGCTGATCCGCGACGACCCGGAGCTGGTCGAGAAGTTCGTGCGGGCGATCCACAAGGGTCATGTCTTCGCCCTCGACGACGCCAATCGCGACAAGGTGCTGGAGCACATGGCGGCCGGCAATCCGCAGGAGAGCGAGGATCGCGACTTCGCCGCGGCCCTGTTCGATGCGGTGCGCAGCAAGACCGTCCCGGTCGACCAGTCCAAGGGCCTCGGCTACCAGCCGCCCGAAGTCTGGGAAGAATGGCAGGAGGTCCAGGTCACCGGTGGTGAAATGGCCGAGCCGCTGGCCGACCTGACCGAAGCGTACACCAATGACTTCACGATGAAGGTCAACGGGAGCGCACAGTAATGCAGGCTGCCGCAACCCTGATCGAGCCGACGGAGAGCCATAGCGAGCTCGTCTATCAGCTCCGAAACGTGGGCAAGACCTACGCCCGCAATGCGATCACGGCACTGGAAGGGGTCAATCTGACCCTGACCCGGGGCAGCTTCTCGGCCGTGATCGGGTCCAGTGGTTGCGGCAAGTCGACCTTGCTGAAGATCATGTCGGGACTGATCCCGCCATCCACGGGGCGGGTGGTTCTCCAGGACCGCCCCGTGACCGGCCCGCGCCGCGACATCGGCATGATGTTCCAGCAGGCGACGCTGTTTCCGTGGCGCACGACGCTGCAGAACATCGTGCTGCCGATCGAGATCCGGGACGGACGGGCGGCGGCCAAGGCCGCGCAGGAGCCGGCCCGCGAACTCCTCGAACTCGTCGGCCTGAAGGGGTTCGAGAATTCCTATCCCGGCGATCTGTCCGGCGGCATGGCGCAGCGCGCCTCGATCTGCCGGATGCTGATCACCGAGCCGGCCGTCTTGCTGCTCGACGAGCCGTTCAGTGCGCTGGACGAACTGACCCGCGACTTCATGAACATGGAGCTGCAGCGCATCTGCATGTCGCGCAACGCGACCGCCTTCCTGGTCACCCACTCGATCCAGGAAGCCGTGATCCTGTCGGACGTGGTCTATGTGATGAAGCCGCGCCCCGGCCGGATTGCCGAAGTGGTCGAGATCGACCTGCCCCGTCCCCGCACGCTCGACATGATGACGACGCCGAAATTCGGCGAGATCGTCGAACATATCCGGAGCCGTCTGGACAAGGAGGCATTCATATGACGGGTCTCGAACGGATTGCCGATCGGGCGCCGACGGCGGAGGACGATACGGTCTGGACGGTCCATGTCGGCTGGCTGGACAGCGTGCCGCGCAGCATCCAGATGCTGTTCGTGTTCGGCGTCTTCGTGCTGGTCTGGGACCTCATCACCCGTTTCGGCCTCGTCAGCCCGATCATCCTGCCGACGCCCGGCGAGACGCTGGCCGACATGATCTTCGTCGGCAAGAACATCCTGACCGGCGGCTACATGCTGCCGGCGCTCTGGATCACGCTGAAGGAGGTGTTCTACGGCTTCCTCCTCGCCATCGCGATCGGCTTCAGCCTCGGCGTGATCGTCGGCGAGACGGCTTTCGGGGAACGGGCGATCATGCCCTATCTCGTGGCCATCGACACCATGCCGAAGGTCGCCTTTGCGCCGCTCTTCGTCGCCTGGCTCGGCTTCGACATCGACAGCAAGGTGGCGCTGGGCGCCTTCATCGCGACCTTCCCCATCGTGGTGGGAACCGCGGCCGGGCTGCATGCCGCCGACACCAACAGCCGCAACCTGTTCAAGACGATGGGCGCCACACGCTGGCAGGCGCTGACCAAGATGAAGCTGCCGATGGCGCTGCCGCAGATCTTCACCGGCCTGAAGATCGGCTCGGTCGGCGTCATGGCGGGGGCGATCACCGCCGAGTTTCTCGGCGGTGGCAAGGGCTTCGGCGAGCTGATCCGCATCGCGGCCAGCCAGTTGAACACGCCGCGGGTGTTCTCGCTGATCTTCTACCTGTCCTTCGTGGGGCTCGGCCTCTTCGCCTTCGTGAGCTGGGTCCAGCGCCGCTTCGTGTTCTGGCACAAGGAACGGGTCTCGACCGTCACGGAGGGTTAGGGCGTGACCGGGGCACCTGTTTCGGGGGCGGCGCTGGCGGATTTCGCCGCCCGCGCCTTCACCAGCGTCCGGGTTCCCGAAGGGGATGCGCGGGCGGTGGCCGAGCTGATGGTCGAGGCGGACCTTCTCGGCTACGACACCCATGGCCTGTTCCGGCTGCGCCAATATGTGAACCGCCTGCGGGACGGCGGCTGCAACCCGGCGGCCAAGCCGCATGTCCTGCGCGAGACCGTTGCCACGGCGCTTGTCGATGGTGACAACGGCCTCGGCCAACTGGCGATGGCGCAGGCCTGCGACATGGCGATTACCAAGGCACGGCAGGCAGGGATCGGCTGGGTAGGCGTGCGCGGAGGCAACCATGCCGGGCCCGCCGCCCTGTATGTACGGCCTCAGGCCAAGGCCGGGATGATCGGCATCTGCGCCGCCGTCGGCAGCGCCAATCACGTCGCGCCCTATGGCGGCACCGACCTGCTTCTCGGCACCAACCCCATCGCCTTCGCCATGCCGGGCGGGGCGGATCCCTTCGTTCTGGACATGGCGACCACCGTCGCCGCGATGGGCAAGATCAAGACCCTGGCCCAGAAGGGCGAGCCGATGCCCGAGGGCTGGATGGTCGGCCGCGACGGCAAGCCCCTGACCGACCCGAACCGCAAGGACGAGGGGTTCCTCCTGCCGATCGGCGGGCCCAAGGGCTACGGTCTCGCCATGGTCATCGGGCTTCTGGCGGGCGTCCTGAACGGTGCCGCCTTCGGGGCCGACGTGGTGGATTTCACCAAGGACACCGAGAGCCCGACCAATACGGGCCAGTTCGTCGCCGCCATCGACATCGCGGCCTTCGGCGATCTCGGCGACTTCACCGCGACGGCGAACCGCGTCTTTGCCGAGATGCGCGCCTCGACGCCGTTGCCGGGCTATCCGGCGGTCCGCGTGCCCGGCGACGGACGCGAGGCGGCGCGCACGCAGCGCGTCGCCGGAGGGATCGCCCTGCACCCGGCGCTACGGGCCGAGCTCGACCGCATCGCGCAGGATCTGGCCATCGCCCCGCTCTGAGGACTGGATCGGCGCTCGTAACCTGAGTTTCCACTGCTGCACCGACTGCCCGTCGATCGCCCCGCCGTCCGTGCGGCGCGCGATCCGGAGCAATATGTCGCGGATCGTTTTGCCCTCCCGCCCGTTCGATGGTGCGGATTTTTCAAAGGGCGGGACATGCATCATTCGACGACGAGCCAGGATCGCAGGAGCGGGAACAAACGGGTCTTCCCGCTGCATCCCATCGGGGTCGTCGCCGCCATGATCGCAAGGCGGGTCTCGGACAACCGGCGTCCGCTGATCTACATCGCCGAGACCGGCAGGCGCCGGCACGACATTTTCGCGCTGGCCAGCATTCTCGCGGGCCCCGGCTCGGTCTGCGAGCTCGACGCGCCGGACGGGTTTCCCGGCGACGGCCTGCCGGTGACGGTGGCGACCGCCGGCAACAGGATGGCGATGCTGCGCTGGCTTCTCGACGCGGAGAAGCGTCCCTCCGTCCTGATCACCACCCCGGCGGCGCTGATCCGCAAGGTGCCGCCGAAATCGGTGTGGGAGGGGCTGCATCTGGAAATCCGGGTCGGCGAGACGCTCGACCAGACGGCGCTGCAGGCGAAGCTGCAGCATCTCGGCTACTGGCTCGACGACCGGGTCGACGAGCCGGGCGAGGCGGCGTTTCGCGGCAAGGTGCTGGAGATCTTTCCCGCCGCTGCGCCGCGGCCCTGCCGCATCGAGCATGAGGACGGGGTGGTGACCGCGATCCGCTCCTATGATCCGGTCAGCCAGCGCTCCGTCACCGAAACCGACTGCCTCATCGTCGATCCGGCCAGCGAGATCGTCGGAGCCGACGACGGCGCCACGGGGCGGCAGGAGATCGATGGCGAAACGCTTCAGACCGGCGCGCCTGACAGCGAGCGGTTCCTCTGCCGGCAATACGAACGGGCCGAGACCGTCTTCGACTATCTGCAGGATGCGGACATGGTGCTGGAGACCGGCGCCGAGATCCGCGCCGACGAGGTCTTTGATGCGCTGCAGCGGATCGATGCGGACGATCCGCACCGTCACGCCGTTCACGCCGATCACCTGGACCGCGAGACCTGGGACACGCTCGTCGCGGAGCGGGTGACGGCGCTCGTCGACGATTTGGAGGCCGACTATTCCGTGCCGGTCTTCGCGACGGAGCGGCAGCCCTACAAGGCGCTGGCCTCCTTCGTGGAGCCGCTGCGCGACGACGGCTACCGCATCGTCCTGGCAGGGCCTGACGGCCGCGTCATGCGATCGGCAGCCCGCAAGGCCGGCACGGCGCTCGACGGCGCCTTCGAGCCGGCCGCGGACTGGGATGCGATCTGCAACGCCGCGCCGTCGTCGCTGCTGCTCTTCGATGCACCGATCACGGAAGGGTTCGTCGCCGCCGAAAGCGGTGTCGCCGTCATCAGCCTCCGCAACCTCGAAGGCCAGAAGGCAGCCGCCGCGGTCGCCGGCCCGTCGGACGGGTTCGCGCCGCAGGTCGATACCTTCCTGACCGGCGACCGGGTCGTTCATATCGAACACGGGGTCGCGGTTCTCGACGGCCTCGTGCCGATCGATCCGAACGGCAATGGCGGCGATCCGGAAGGCGAGGCCTTGAGCCTGCGCTACCGCAATGACGAGACGCTGCTGGTGCCAATGTCCGACATCGGCGCGGTCTGGCGCTATGGCGGTGCCTCCACCGACGTGACGCTCGACGATCTGAAGGGCCGGACATGGCAGAAGCGCCGCAACGAGATCTTCGGCGCAATCTCGGTGACCGCCGACCGCATGGTCGAACGGCTGACGGAAAAGGCCCAGGCGAAGGCACCGAAGATCGTGCCCGACCGGGTCTCCTTCGAGCGGTTCTGTGCGCGCTTTGCCTATGAGCTGACGGCCGACCAGAACAATGCCTGCCTGGACGTGCTCGACGATCTGGCCTCCGGTCGTCCGATGGACCGTCTGGTCTGCGGCGATGTCGGCTACGGCAAGACCGAGGTGGCGCTGCGCGCCGCCGCCGCCGCGGTGTTTTCCGGCAGGCAGGTGGCGGTAATCGCGCCGACGACGGTTCTCGCCCAGCAGCATTTTCGGGAGTTTTCCGCCCACTTCGGCGCTCAGGGTGTCGAGATCGTCCGGCTGTCGCGCCTCGTCGGCAAGGACGAGGCGGATGCCGCCAAGTCCGCCATGCAGGATGGGACCGCGAAGATCGTCGTCGGGACCCACGCCATCCTCGCCGATGATCTGGCCTTCGACGATCTGGCGCTGGTGATCATCGACGAGGAACAGCGCATCGGCAGCGAGCAGAAGGCCGCGATGCGCACGCTGGCCGACGGCGTCCACATTCTCACGATGACGGCGACGCCCATTCCGCGCACCCTCCAGTCCGGTTTCGTCGGGCTGAGCGATCTCAGCATCATCGCGACCCCGCCCAACCGGCGAAGCCCGGTGAAGACCCGGGTCGGACCGTTCGACGACGCCGCCGTTCGCGATGCCCTGGCGGCGGAACGTGCGCGCGGCGGGCAGAGCTTCGTCGTGTGCCCGCGCATCGAGGATCTCGAGCCGATGGCGGCGAAGCTGCAGGAACTGATGCCGGAGCAGACCACGGTCACGCTGCACGGCAAGATGAAGCCCGACGAGGTGGAGGACGCGATGCTGGCCTTCGCCCATGGCGAGCACGACGTTCTCCTGGCGACCGCCATCGTGGAAAGCGGGCTCGATGTCGCCAATGCCAACACCATGGTCGTGTGCCATGCCGACCGCTTCGGTCTGGCCGAACTGCACCAGTTGCGCGGCCGGGTCGGCCGGGGCGCGCGCCGCGGCCACGTCCTTTTGACCACCGAAGCGGACAGGGAGCTCGGCGAGCACGCCCGAAGCCGGCTCGAGGCGCTGGAGGAATTCAGCACGCTCGGTGCAGGCTTCGACATCGCCGCGCGCGATCTCGATCTGCGCGGGACGGGCGAACTCCTGGGCGACGAGCAGGTCGGCCATGTCCAGACGATCGGCATCGGGCTGTATCGCAAGATCCTCGAACGCGCCGTCGCGCTGGCGCAGGGCCAGCCGGAGCCGGACGATGTCCGCCCGGTGATCGCCCTTGGGCTGCCGGCGACGATCCCGTCCGACTACGTTCCCGAACCGGATATGCGGATCGAGCTGGCGCTGCTGCTCGAACGGGTCTCGGATGCCGCGACCCTCGACGCGTTGCGGGTGGAGATCGAGGACCGGTTCGGGCCAATGCCGGCAACGCTCCTGACCCATTTCGGGCTGGCCGAACTCAGGCTCCGCTGTCGCGCGGCCGGGGTCGCGAAACTCGATCACGGCCCGAAGGCGACGGCCCTGAGCTTCACGCCGGCAATGTCCGCGACGCTGCAGGAGGCCGGGATCGAAGACCGGCTCGACGATGCCAAATGGTCGAAGAACCGGCTGATCTTCCCGGCACCCGAGCAGAGCGAGACGGACCCGCTGGCGCACGCGAACGATCTGCTGGATCGCCTGGCAGCGGTGATGCCGGCGGCCGAGGGATCGGACGAAGCGTAAACCGGGCCGGGATTTCTCACCGCCGGAGATATTCAGGGGAGCATACGATCTGATACTGTCTGCCGCCGCCGTTTGCTGTAATCGTTGCGGCCTGCGTCGGCGAATGACGGATTGCCCGAGATGAACACCGCTCCAGCCATGTCCCTGAAGCCCCGGACCTACACGGGCGTCCTGGTCGTTCTGGGTGTCGCGCATCTCCTCAACGACCTCATGCAGTCGCTGATCCCGGCGATTTATCCGATCATCCAGCGCAGCTACGGGCTCGATTTCTGGCAGATCGGCATGATCACGCTGACCTTCCAGATCGCCGGCTCGCTGCTGCAGCCGCTGGTCGGCTTCTATACGGACCGGCGGCCGGCGCCCTATTCGCCGGTCATGGGAATGATGTTCACCCTGTCGGGCCTGCTCGGACTCGCCTTCGCGACGAGCTACGGAGCCATCCTCTTCGCCGTGGCGCTGATCGGCATCGGCTCCTCGATCTTCCATCCCGAAGCCACGCGCATGGCGCGCTATGCGGCCGGCGGCCGGCAGGGGCTGGCGCAGGGCATCTTCCAGGTCGGCGGGCAGGCGGGCGGCGCGCTCGGCCCGGTCTTCGCCGCGCTGATCATCGTGCCTTTGGGCCAGCCGAGCCTTGCGTGGTTCACCGCCGCGGCGCTGGCGGCCATGTTGCTGCTAACCTGGATCGGCCGGCAACAGGCGGCGATCAGCCGGCATTTCTCCGATCTGCGCGCGTCGCTGGCCGGCCAGCATGCCGACCTGCCGCGACACGGCACGGCGACCATCGCCATCGGGCTGACGGTGCTGACGCTGCTGATGTTCTCCAAGAACGCCTATGCGGAGAGTTTCCGGTCCTTCTACACCTTCTACCTGATCGAGCAGTTCGGCCTGTCGATCCCGCAGTCGCAGATGATGCTGTTCATCTTCCTGATCTCGGCCGCCGCCGGCGCGCTGATCGGCGGGATCGTCGGCGACCGCATCGGCCGCTACCGGATCATCTGGATCTCGGTGCTCGGGCCGCTGCCGCTGACCCTGCTGTTGCCCTATGCCGACCTGTTCTGGACGGGCGTCCTGACCATCGCGATCAACCTCGTCATGGCCAGCGCCTTCGCCTCGATCCTGATCTACGCCATGGAGTTGCTGCCCAACCGGATCGGCCTCATCGGCGGCCTGTTCTACGGATTGAACTTCGGCCTGGGTGGCATTGCCGCGGCGATCCTCGGCGGCCTTGCCGACAGCTACGGCATCGAGACCGTCTACCGCATCTGCTCGTTCCTGCCGCTGGCGGGGCTCCTGGCCTGGTTCCTGCCGCGGCTCGACACCGACCGGTATCGGCCCGCGGGCTGAGGCTGGCCATCGCCGCATCGGCAGGGCTAAGTCTGCCGAGCGCCTGGCGGCCTCAGGACGTCTGGCGCTGCCGCCATTGGCTGGGCAGACCCCACCACGGCACCCAGGGTTCGGCATGGTGTTCGTGGTGGTAGCCGAAATGGAAGCAGGAGAGCAGCGAGGCGACGTAGCCGAACTCGTTGGAGCGCGCATTGTGCGCGTCGACGAAGCCTTCCTCTTCGTGCCGGTGCGGCTGGAACGTGCCGAAATAGAAGAGCTGCAGCGACGAAAGCAGGGACGGAAGCCCGTAGAACAGGACGACGTTGAGCACCGGCGCGCCGAGCACAAGGATATAGACGGTGACCACCGTGCACACGAACAGGATCGAGCGCCGGCCGAAATAGCGCAGGAAGAAGGCGCGGAACCAGGGCCAGAAGCGATCGGGCTCGTCGACGAAGAAATCCGGATCGTCGGCCGTGCCCGGTGCGTCGTGATGGGCCATGTGCGCGCCCCGGACCCGGCGCCAGGCAAAGCCGGCATAGATCGTCAGGATGAAGGCGCCGATGCCGGCGTTCAGGCGCGGCCATCCCGGAGCGAGCGAGCCGTGCATGGCATCATGCGCGACGATGAAAAGCCCGACGGTCAGCCAGCACTGCACGGCGATGAGGACGGGCACGAGGGGCAGCGTGCGCCATCCGACATCGAGAAAGAACACCGCACCGACATGGATGGCGATCCATGCCGCCAGAACGCAGCCCGCCAGCGTCAGGCCGATCGCCGCCTGGAACGGCCGCAGCACCGGTTTGCGCGTGCGCGCGGAGGAGGGGGCCTGTCCGGCCGGGATGGCGACGTCGTTCATTGGGGCAAAGCTAAACATCCGGACGTCCATGAAAAGCCGAGTGCGGCGTTTCGCCCATGCTGCGGGACTCGGGCCGGGGTGCGCCTCCCAGCCGATCACGGGAGGTACAAGGCGGCCTCGCAGCGAGTATCCGGAGAATGACGCGTCCTTGAATGCAACACTGTCACATCGGGCGTGACCATTGCGCCGAACCTCCCATATCCACGCAGGCATGAAACTCGCCTATCCGAATGCCAGAGACAGTTCGCTCGATGCGCTCGCCACCACGGGACCCGGAGGTGCGGGCCGGCCGTCGCTTGCGCTCTGCGTGCTCTTGTGCCTTGCCGCCAACGCCCTCGCGGCGTTGTCCCTCTGGCTGTTCGGGCGTCCGCTGGTGCCGGTGCAGGAGCCCTTGCGCCTCTGGTCATCGAGCTTCGAGCTGGTGGCGAATTCGCAGCATCTGAGCGACCCCTATTCCTTCATGCATGTCCTGTTCGGGGCAGGTCTCTATGTCTTCGTCGACGGGCTGAAGCCCGGGTGGCCGGCACGCTCCAAGCTGGTGGTGGTCGTTCTGGGAAGCGTTGTCTGGGAGATCGTCGAGAACACCCCGCCGGTGGTTCGCCTGTTCAACGAAACAAGCCAGCCGGGGGCCTATGCCGGCGACAGCATCGTCAATTCGCTGAGCGACACGGCCTGCGTGACCCTTGGCTTCTTCATCGCCCGGCTCCTGGGCTGGCGCGCCACGCTGCTGGCGGCCGTAATGGTCGAGATCGCTCTGGTCGTGTCGATCCATGACGGTCTGGTGCTTGGCACGCTGAGAGTGCTGGGCGCAGTCTGAGCCGCTCGCGCCGTCCTCCTTGCGCGGTTTTTACGCGTCCGGCTGGTGCTTGGCAGCACGGGACCTCCTCGCCATATTGAAAGAATGGGCGCGCGCCAGAGCGCGGGCCCGCAACCTGCAGAGCCGCCATGTTTTTCGAGATCCTCCTCTACGCCCTGATCGTGATCGCCACCGTGGCCGCGATGGAAGCGTTTGCCTGGGCGATGCACAAATTCGTCATGCACGGACGCAGCGGATGGGGCTGGCACAAATCCCATCACGAGGAGACCGAGGGCTTCTTCGAGAAGAACGATCTCTACGCCGTCGTCTTCAGCCTCATGGCGGTCGCCCTGTTCTTCGTCGGACAGGCGCTTTCGCCCGTTCTCCTGGCGATCGCATGGGGCATCACGCTCTACGGGCTTCTCTATTTCGTCGCCCATGACGGGCTGGTGCACCAGCGCTGGCCGTTCCGCTACGTGCCGCATCGCGGCTATGCCAAGCGTCTCGTGCAGGCGCACCGGCTTCACCACGCGGTGGAGGGGCGCGACCATTGCGTCTCCTTCGGGTTTCTCTATGCCCCGCCGATCGACAAGCTGAAGGCGGAGCTGCGCGCCTCGGGCGTGCTGGATCGCGAGCGGATCGACCGCTCGGTGACGGCGCAGGGCTCGGCCCATGCACCCGTGCGCAACTAGGCACCCGGCCATGCCGGATCGCGAGACTCGCGGGGCTGCCATCGGCACCCGGCGGGGGCTTCGGCACCGGCCCATGGTGTCGTAATGGCGCAGAACGGCAAGGCCGCCACGACACCAGCCAAGGCGTATCCGACGACGCCGGACGGACGCTATTTCGTCGTGCGGGGCCGGCTCTGGCGAACTAGCGACCCGTCGCTCGATCCCGAACGGCGCCAGCATCTCGTCAACGAACTGATGGCCGCCCGCCGCGCGGTCCGCGACGCCAGGGACGATGCCGCACTGAAGGCTGAGGCGCGGCAACGCGTGGACGCGGCGAAGACAAGCCTCGGCGAACGCGGGCCCGTCTGGTGGACGGATGGCGCGCCCGACCTCAATCGGCGGATGGTGGCGGGGACCGCCTATGCCGAATGGTATGAGAGCCTTGGCGACGGGTAGCGAAGCCGGGTGCCTTCGACGGCCCGGCGGGCGTGACGGCGGGGCTGTCGAGGCAAGACACCCTGCGTTCCGGGACGATCGACGCCATGGATGACGCTCCGCTGATCCTGACACTGCGCTTCGATGCGACGAGCTTTGCGCGTTTCGACCGGGAGCGGCGGCAGCATTTTCCGCCGGAGCGCAATCTGATCCCGGCGCATCTCACCCTGTTCCATCATCTGCCGGGCGAGCGATACCGGGAGATCTGCGATGTGCTCGCCGCGCGGGCGGCTGAGCAACCGGGCTTTACGATGCCGGTGACGTCGCTGCGGTTCCTGGGGCAGGGCACGGCCTATGCCATCGAGAGCCCCGCCCTGGCCGCGCTCCGGCAGGATCTCGCGCGGCTCTGGTCCGGGCATTTGACGCGGCAGGATGCGCAGGGCTTTCGCCCGCATGTGACGATCCAGAACAAGGTCCGGGCTGCCGAAGCCAGGGCGCTTCATGATGCGATGTCGTCGGTGTTCGTGCCGTTCCAGGTGACGGCCACCGGCCTGCTGCTGTGGCATTACCGGGGAGGTCCGTGGGAGGCCGCCGGGGAATTTGCCTTTGCGGGCTGACCGCGAACCGGTGCTGCGTCTCACGATGTCACCGTCGCCTCGCAGGCGTTGCGACCGAGGCCAATACCAGCCGCAAGGCTGACGGACGATGCCGTTTCAAATGATACCATCTTGCGGTTGCGCCAAACCGCGCCGTCCGCGGCGGCCAACTCATCGCCGATGGACGTATTGCCGTTAGGGGATTCCCAAGGCAGACTGGTTCGAAATCGGAAGAGAGCCGGTCAACGGCCAGTCGAGTGAACCGGGAGGACCGAGATGAACTATTCGACGATCAGGACGGTACTTGCAGCTGCAACTGCCTTGGCGGCCTTCGCCTGGCAGGCGCCGGCCCATGCCCAGACAACCCTGACGATTGGTACCGTCAACAACAGCGACATGGTCCGCATGCAGGGGCTGTCGTCGGAATTCGAGGCGGCCCATCCCGATATCAAGCTCGACTGGGTGACGCTGGAGGAGAACATCCTGCGCCAGCGCGTGACGACCGACATCGCCACCAATGGCGGCCAGTTCGACGTCATGACCATCGGCACCTACGAGGTTCCGATCTGGGCCAAGCAGGACTGGCTGAAGCCGCTGGACGGTCTCGGAGACGATTACGACGCGGACGATCTGATCCCGGCGATCCGCAACGCGCTGTCGGTCGACGGCACGCTCTACGCGGCACCCTTCTATGCCGAGAGCGTGTTGACGCTCTATCGCACTGATCTGTTCGAGAAGGCCGGGCTGGAGATGCCCGAGCAGCCGACCTGGGACTTCATCGCCGAGGCGGCCGAGAAGATCACCGACCAGGATGCCGGCGTCTACGGCCTCTGCCTGCGCGGCAAGCCCGGCTGGGGCGAGAATATGGGCTTCCTCGGCAACATGGCCCGCTCGTTCGGCGCGAATTACTTCGATGCCGACTGGCAGCCGCAGTTCGAGGGCGAAGGCTGGACGAAGGCCATCACCCTCTATGTCGACCTGATGAACAAATACGGTCCTCCGGGCGCCGCCTCCAACGGCTTCAACGAGAATCTCTCGCTGTTCGGCCAGGGCAAATGCGGCATGTGGATGGACGCCTCGGTCGCCGCGTCCTTCGTGACCGACCCGAAGCAGAGCCAGGTGCCCGATCAGGTCGGTTTCGCGCCGGCGCCCTGCGGCATCGAGAACTGCCCGAACAACGGCTACAACTGGCTGTGGGCCTGGTCGCTTGCGGTCCCGGCATCGTCTGAAAAGGCCGAGGCCGCGCAGACCTTCATCGGCTGGGCGACCTCCAAGGAATATCTCGCCCTCGTCGCCGAGAAGGAAGGCTGGGCCAACGTGCCTCCTGGTACGCGCACCTCGCTCTACGAGAACTCGGAATACACCGAGGCTGCGCCCTTCGCCGACGCGACCCTGACGGCGATCAACAATGCCGATCCGTCGATGACGGACGACAAGCCCTATGTCGGTCTGCAATTCGCCGCGATCCCCGAATTCCAGGGGCTCGGCACGGCGGTCGGCCAGCAGATGGCCGCGGCTCTGTCGGGGGCATCGACCGTCGAGCAGGCGCTGCAGCAGTCGCAGGCGATCGCGGTCCGCGAGATGACCCGCGGCGGCTACATCAAGAACTGATCCCGGGGCGCGCGACGCCCGGCGGACGATCATGGGCAAGGGCGGCCGCCGAACGAGCCGCCCTGCCGAAAGGGCCGCCGGTTCGCGGACGATGACGCGAGCGCGAAACCACCTCGACCGCGTCCGCAGATTTCTCCGTTGGCCCGCCCTGCAATATGCGCGCGGCCCGGCACCATCGCCGGGCCCGTGTGACCCGCCAGGAAAGCCGTGACGCCGTCCGCGTGGCCGGCGACCGGGTTCGAACTTCAGGCTCCGCGCCACCCGGTGCGGCAGAGGGGGGAGTGTCATGGCCACCTTGCACACCAAAGCCGCGGCCCGCGCGATGATGGCGCCGGCGGTGATCGTCCTCCTGATCTGGATGATCGTGCCGCTGGCGATGACGCTGTATTTCTCCACGCTGAACTACACGCTCTACAATCCTCTCTCCCAGCCCTTTGTCGGCTTCGAGAACTACAGCTACTTCCTCACTGACCCGACCTTTCTCGCCGCCCTCGGCAACACGCTGGTGCTGGTGCTCGGCGTTCTCGCCATCACGGTGGGCGGCGGTATTCTGGTCGCCCTGCTGCTCGACCACGACGTCTACGGGGTGAACTTCGTCCGGCTTCTGGTGATCGCACCGTTCTTCGTCATGCCGACCGTGGCGGCGCTGGTCTGGAAGAACATGATGATGAACCCGGTCTACGGGGTCATCGGTCAGTTCCTGACCGGGCTCGGCTTCACGCCGATCGACTGGATGACCGACGTGCCGCTTCTGTCGATCATCATTATCGTCGCCTGGCAGTGGCTGCCCTTCGCCACGCTGATCCTCCTGACCGCCCTGCAGTCCCTGTCGACCGACCAGAAGGAGGCGGCCGAGATGGACGGGGCGGGGGCGCTGTCGATCTTCTTCTACATCACCCTGCCGCATATGAGCCGGGCGATCACCGTGGTGATCCTCATCCAGACGATCTTCCTCCTGTCGATCTATGCCGAGATCCTGGTGACGACGCAGGGCGGGCCGGGATCGCAATCGACCAACATCACCTATCTCGTGGCGCAGCAGGCGACCTCCTACGGCGATATCGGCGCGGCCTCGGCCGGCGGCATCGTGGCGGTGATCCTTGCCAATATCGTCGCGATCTTCCTCGTCCGCCTGATCGGCAAGAATCTCGACGCCTGAGGAGGGCTGCCAGATGTCACGTCGCATGACCACGAGCCGCAAGATCTCGATGACGGTACTCGCATGGTTCGTCGGGCTGGTGATCTTCTTCCCGATCCTGTGGACCTTCCTGACCTCGTTCAAGACCGAGCTCCAGGCGATCTCCACCCCGGCGGTCTTCGTCGGCTTCGAATGGACGCTGGAGAACTACCGGACCATCCAGACCCAGTCGAACTACCTCCACTACATGATGAACTCGATCTATTTGTCGCTCGGCTCGACGGCGCTGGGGCTGATCTTCGCCATTCCCGCGGCCTGGGCGATGGCCTTCTCGCCGACCAAGCGGACCAAGGACATCCTGCTGTGGATGCTGTCCACCAAGATGCTGCCGGCCGTCGGCGTGCTGATCCCGATCTACCTGCTGTTCGTGCGCTTCGGCCTTCTGGATTCCCGGCTCGGCCTGATCGTCGTCCTGTTCCTGATCAACCTGCCGATCATCGTCTGGATGCTCTACACCTACTTCAAGGAGATCCCCGGCGAGATCCTTGAGGCGGCGCGCATGGACGGCGCCAATCTGCGCAAGGAGATCACCCAGGTGCTGGCGCCGATGGCAGTGCCGGGCATCGCCTCGACGGTGCTCCTGAACATCATCCTGTCGTGGAACGAAGCGTTCTGGACGCTGAACCTGACGACCTCGAACGCGGCGCCGCTGACCGCCTTCATCGCCTCGTTCTCCAGCCCGCAGGGCAATTTCTACGCCAAGCTCTCCGCGGCCTCGATGCTTGCCATCGCGCCAATCCTCATCGTCGGATGGTTCTCGCAAAAACAGCTTGTGCGTGGCCTCACCTTCGGCGCCGTCAAGTAAGGAGCTTCCGCCATGGGACAGATCCACCTCGAAAAGGTTCGCAAGACCTTCGGCGACGTCGTCATCATTCCCGAGCTCGACCTGAAGATCGAGGACGGCGAGTTCGTGGTCTTCGTCGGCCCGTCCGGCTGCGGCAAGTCCACCCTCCTGCGGCTGATCGCCGGGCTGGAGGATGTGACCGCCGGGCAGATCATGATCGACGGCCAGAATGCTACCGAGCTGCCGCCCGCCAGGCGCGGCCTCGCCATGGTGTTCCAGTCCTACGCGCTCTATCCGCATATGAGCGTGCGCAAGAACATCGCCTTCCCGCTGAAGATGGCCAATATGGACAAGGCCGAGATCGACCGGCGGGTGGATTACGCGGCCAAGACGCTCAATCTCGACGCCTATATCGACCGGCGACCGGGGCAGTTGTCCGGCGGCCAGCGGCAGCGCGTCGCCATCGGCCGGGCAATCGTGCGCGAGCCGGCGGCGTTCCTCTTCGACGAGCCGCTCTCCAATCTCGACGCGGCGCTGCGGGTCGGCATGCGGCTGGAGATTTCCGAGCTGCACCAGCGGCTGAAGACGACGATGGTCTACGTGACCCACGACCAGGTCGAGGCGATGACCATGGCCGACAAGATCGTCGTCCTGCGCGCCGGCAAGGTCGAGCAGGTGGGCTCGCCGCTCGACCTCTACACGGCGCCGCAGAACACCTTCGTCGCCGGCTTCATCGGCTCGCCGAAGATGAATCTCGTGACGGGCGCGGAGGCGCAGCGCTACGGCGTCGAGACGATCGGCATCCGGCCGGAGCACCTCACTCTGTCGACCACGGAAGGGGCCTGGACAGGCACCGTGAAGGTCGCCGAGCATCTGGGCTCCGACACCTTCCTTCATGTGGAATCGCCCATTCACCACGAGCCGCTGACCGTTCGCGCCGGCGGCGAGTTCCCTGTCCATCACGGCGACACGGTCTATCTGACCCCGCAGGAAGACAAGCTGCACCGCTTCGACGGCCAGGGTCTGGCCGTCCGCTAGGACGAGGGCGGCCGGCGGGATCCGCCGCCCCGCAACCGTTCTTGCCCGAACAGCGTCCTGCCGTTCCTGCGCACGCCGAACGCTCGGCAGCCGCGACGATCAGCCCGAGGAGACCTGCCATGAGCGTCCGGCTTTGCGCCGCCAATCTTCCCGACATTGCCGGCAAGGCCGCGGTGCCGAGCTACGACCGCTCGGGCTTGCGTGCCGGCATCGTGCATTTCGGCATCGGCAATTTCCATCGCTCCCATCAGGCGGTCTATCTCGACGCCCTGTTCGAGATGGGGGAGGGGCACGATTTCGCGATCCTCGGCGCGGGCGTCATGCCCTCCGACCAAGCCATGCGCGACAGGCTGGCGGGGCAGGATTACCTGACCACCGTCGTCGAGCAGGACAATGCCAGCACCAGCGCCCGGGTGACCGGCGCGATGATCGACATGCTGCCGGTGGGCGACACGCCGGCCATCGTCGAAAAGCTCGCCGATCCGGCGATCCGGATCGTCTCCCTGACGGTGACCGAGGGCGGCTATTTCATCGACCCGGACGGCAAGTTCGATCCGGCCCATCCGGCGATCGTCGCCGACGCGCAGAACCCCGAGGCGCCGACGACGGTGTTCGGCCTGATCTGCGCCGGGCTGAGGACGCGGCATGCACGCGGCGTTGCGCCCTTCACGGTGATGTCCTGCGACAACATTCCCCATAATGGCAAGGTCTGCGCGGCCGCCGTCATCGGCATGGCGAGTCTCGTCGATGGCGCGCTGGCCGAATGGATCGCGGCGAATGTCGCCTTTCCGAACGGCATGGTGGACCGCATCACCCCGGCGACCAGCCAACGCGAGATCGATCATTGCCGTGAGACACTGGGCATCGACGATGCCTGGCCGGTCTATTGCGAGGAATTCAAGCAATGGGTGCTGGAGGACGATTTTCCCGCCGGACGGCCGGCGCTGGAGAAGGTCGGCGTGCAGTTCGTGCCCGACGTCACACCCTACGAGCATATGAAGATCCGCATCCTCAATGGCGGCCATGCGATCATCGCCTATCCGGCGGGGCTGCTGGACGTGCATTTCGTGCATGAGGCGATGCAGACCGATCTCGTTGCGCGCTTTCTCGACAAGATCGAGACCGAGGAAATCCTGCCGATCCTGCCGCCGGTGCCCGACACCGATCTCGGCACCTATTACGCCCTGATCAAGCGGCGGTTCGGCAATCCGAAGATCGGCGACACGATCCGCCGCCTGTGCCTCGACGGCTCGAACCGCCAGCCGAAATTCATCGTGCCGTCGGTGCTCGACAATCTGCAGGCGGGGCGCAGCCCCACGGGCCTGGCGCTCGAAAGCGCGCTGTGGTGCCGCTACTGCCGGGGTGTCACCGATTCCGGCGCGGCGATCGCGCCCAACGATCCGGATTGGGATCACCTGACCGAACGGGCCCGGGCCGCCGAAACCGACCCGATGGCCTGGCTCTCGATGGAGGCGGTCTATGGCGGGCTGAAGGACGAGTCGCGCTTTGCCGAGCCCTTTGCGGACTGGCTGCGCATGCTGGCGGCGAAAGGCACCGCCGACACGCTCCGGACTTATCTCGGGCAAGACTGACGCGGTCCCAGCTTCCGGATACGGACGCGGCCCGTCGAGCTTCCCACGCAGGTTGATCCGGTCGTTCCCGTAGCCGGCGGATCGCTTCTTCATGAGGATTTCCGCGTTTCCGGAGCAGGTCGCATACGCTGTCGGCTCGTAAGGTTTCGCAAGGATTACGGATCGCCATGGCAGCGCGCCACGAGCGCGCTGGGTGATTAATCATGATCAGATTTGTCATGTTATGATCCGCAGCCGGCGATGGTCCATCGCCGACCGCGCTTGATGGTGCCCCGCGCGCGGCGCTGCCGGTATAGTCGCGGTCTGCGCGAATATATTCCTCAGAACTACTCGTCCTCATTCCCGGCTTGGAAGTTTAGGCGCGCATGCGCGCCAGCTCCGTAGGCACCTATCCGTCCCGCAGTCGACCTTTCCTTTAGCCGCGCAAGCAACTCGGATGAAACGTTCGGCGCGGTCACCGCCTTTCTCGGGTCAGGCAACGAGGAACGCTCGGCTGAGCGATCCGCGCATCAACCCGCCAGTTCGCAGGGTGAACCGCGCATGCGCCGACAAAGGAGACGATCATGGTTACGACAGTTGGAACAGAGACCGACATCAAGTCGCTGGTTCGCGATCTCATCATCCTCGAGCACGATGCCATCGCGGCGTATGAGACCTGCATCGAGAATCTGAGCGACAAGAGCCTTGCGACGCAGGTTGCCGCCTTCCGCAAGGATCACCAGCAGCATCTCGACGTGCTGCATGAGATGGCCCGCGAACTCTCGTTCGATCCGCCGACCTCCGGCGACATGAAGCAGGTCCTGACCACGGGCAAGGTCGCGCTGGCCGGGCTCATGGGCGACGCCACGATCCTCAAGGCCATGAAGACCAACGAGGACGACACCGTCGCGGCCTATCGGCGCGCCGCCGACCATGGCGATGCGGTGCCGAAGTCCAAGGCCTTCTTCGCCAGCGCGCTGGCCGATGAGGAGCGTCACCGCGCCTGGATGGACAGCACGGCGGCCAGCCTCTGATCTCCGGATATCCCGGCATCCGCCGGCCCCACTGAACCAGACTTACCGAAACTGAAGGGACAGATCATGTTTCACCATTCGTCCAAGCTCCAGTACACCGTCCGCGTCGACAAGCCCGATCCGCAGTTCGCCAAGCTCCTGCAGCAGGCGATCGGCGGCATCGAGGGCGAGATCCGCGTCGCCATGCAGTATTTCTTCCAGGCCATGGGCGCGCGGGGCGACGACCGCATCCGCAACCTGCTGATGTCGACCGCGACGGAAGAGCTGTCCCATATCGAGTTCCTCGGCCATGCGGTCGCGCTGAACCTTGAGGGCGCCCCGGTGAGCGCACAGGAGGAAGCGGCCAAGGATCCGGTGGTCCACGCCATTCTCGGCGGCGCCAATCCGCGCCACCTCCTGTCCTCGGGTCTGTCGGCCATGCCGGTGAACGCGAACGGCGTGCCCTTCGATCTCAGCCATGTCTATGCCACCGGCAACGTCGCCGCCGACATGATGGCGAATGTCACCGCCGAGGCCGGCGGCCGCGTGCTGGCGTCGCGGCTCTACAACTGGACCGAGGATGCCGGCATGAAGGACATGCTGTCCTTCCTGATCGCCCGCGACACCATGCACCAGCAGCAGTGGCTGGCCGTGCTGGAAGAGATGGGCGGCCTGACGGCGTCGCTGCCGGTGCCGAACTCCACGCCGGAGAGCCACGAGGCGACCGAGCACTCCTACTACTACCTCAACACGCATCTCGACGAGGACGCCCCGCAGGGTCGCTGGGCCTCCGGTCCGTCCCTGGACGGCCGCGGCGAGTTCTCCGTCAAGGCGCAGCCTGAGCCGCTCGGCCAGAAGCCGACGCTCGGCAAGGCCAAGCCGAATTCCGGCGCCCAGACCGAGCAGATCTGAGCCTGAAACGTGCCGGGCGGGACAATTCCCGCCCGGCACTCCGTCTTATCCGATGCGGCACGCGCCGGTCTCGTCACGCCCTTGGCGGCGACGGGGCCGGCGTTGTCGTTCGCGCGCTCTGGTTCAGAGCGGCAGGCTGAACTGCGTTGGGATCTCATCCGGCATACCCTCGCGTATGAGCGAGGAGAGCGCGACGCCCAGGAGCCGCACGCCCTTGTCGAAGGGCATGGCCGCGCCCAGCAGGGAGAGTGCGATGCGTTCGAGATCATCGCGCGAGGCAACCGGCTGGACCGCGGAGCGGGCCCGGGTGATCTGCTGGAAATCGGCAAACTTGACCTTCAGCGTGACCGTGCGGCCGCGAATGGTGCTGGTCTCGCAATAGCGCCAGACCTTGTCGAGGACCGGCTGCAGGGCCTCGCGCATCTCGTCAAAGGCGAAGAGATCGGTGCCGAAGGTGTTTTCCGCGCCCACCGACTTGCGGATGCGGTTGGCGCGCACCGGGCGTTCGTCGACGCCGCGGGAGATGGAATAGTAATAGGGGCCGGTCTTGCCGAAATGCTCCTGCAGGAAGGGAAGCGATTTGTCGCGGAGGTCGCGCCCTGTGTGAATGCCGAAGCGCTGCATCTTGGCCGCCGTCGCCGGACCGACGCCATGGAAGCGGCCAACCGGGAGATCCTCGACGAAGCCCGGCCCCATGGCCGGTGTGACGACGAAGATTCCGTCCGGCTTGCGGTAGTCGGACGCCAGCTTGGCGAGGAACTTGTTGTAGGACACGCCGGCCGAGGCGGTCAGCCCGGTCACGTCCCGGATGCGCTGGCGGATCATTTCCGCGATCTGCGTCGCGGAGGGGATGTCGTGGAGGTTCTCGGTGACGTCGAGATAGGCCTCGTCCAGCGACAGCGGCTCGATGATCGGTGTGTGCTCGGCGAAGATCGCGCGGATCTCGGCCGAGATCGCCTTGTAGACCTCGAAGCGCGGCTTGACGAAGATCAGGTCGGGGCAGCGCCGCCGCGCGGTGACCGAGGGCATGGCGGAGCGCACGCCGTACACCCGCGCCTCGTAGCTCGCCGCCGCCACGACGCCGCGTTCGCGCGAGCCGCCGACTGCGACAGGCCGCCCGCGCAGGGACGGATCGTCCCGCTGCTCGACCGAGGCATAGAAGGCGTCCATGTCGATATGGATGATCTTGCGCTGCCTGGCGGGCGCGGCGGGCTGCGCATCCGGCGCGTCGCCTGCCGCCGGCATGTGCGTCTCCCGCACGATCGCGTTGTCTGGGGGCGCCTCGTCCATCCGCCTGCCGTCGTCACCACATCCGTCCGACATTCCGCTTGCGCGGTCACGCTGGCGGGCAAAGGCTCCGCGCGGCGCGCACCGGGGCGTGGCGGTTCGGCGTTTGTTCGACCTAGCAGAAACGCGCCGGACTGGCTGCAGCAAAACCGTGACATCATGTCCTGCCGTACGCCCCGCTTCCGGCGATTGGCGCCATGGCACGCCGCACCTAGATAGCGCGCATGGCGGGGCAGAAGGGCAGGCGTGACGAGGCGGAGGAGTGCTGGCTGTGCGGCCGGACGCTGGGCCGTCGCATCGAATGCATCATCCGCAGCCCAAGAGCCGCGGCGGACGACAGGTCGTCCCGGTCCACCCGATCTGCCATCGCACCATCCACGCCAGCTTTACCAATGCGGAACTCGACCGGATGACGGCGGACGGGATTTCGATGTCGCAGCATCCCGCCATCGCGCGGTTCCTCGGCTGGATCGCCGGCAAGCCGCCGGATTTCCACGCGCCCACCCGCAAGAAGAGCTGAGGACGGCGACAGCGGCGGTCGCACACGTGCCTTGGAACCTTGCGCGCGCTGCGCCGCTGTTGCCACGCGCCTTCGCCCGCAATCGGACAACCCGGCCTGTCATGACCCAGCCCAGCATCAGCCTTGTCGGCAACGCCCCGCACGAGCGGGACCGCTCCGCCGCGATCGACGCCAGCGACATCATCATCCGCATCAACAATTGCTTCGGCCTCGGCGGGGTCAACGGCAGTCGCACGACGCATCTCTTCCTGATCAATTGCGGCGGGCAGATGCGGGAATGGCTGGACGATCCCGATTTCCTGGCACGTCCGGCGGTAGCCCAGGCCGGCGAAATCCTGCTGCCGATCCATCCGGGCAAGGACGACCTGATCGCGCCGCCCCTCACCGATGCCGAACGCAAAGTCCCCGATGCCCGCAACTGGGCGCCGGAAGCCGAAGCGATGCTGCGTGCCGATGGCCGGACGGTGACCCGGGTCGACGTCGACATTTTCCTGCGGGCATGCGCCGTCATCGGCTATGCGCGGCCGCAGCGCGACATGAGCGCCCCGTCCACGGGTCTCATCGCGCTCCTCTGGGCGCTCGAGACGTTCGGCGGCCCGATCGACGTCTACGGCTTCGGCTTCGGCGGCTGGGACGGACATCGCTGGAACCGCGAACGGGCGTTTTTCGAGCGGATGCAGGACGAGGGCCGGGCGCGGCTGCATCCGCTTTCCTGACCGCGACGCATCGTCGCTTTCGCGAAGTGTCCTGCCGTTGCAGCGGCATATTCGTGTTCTGGCTGCTCCCGCGATGCGGAATTTTCGTTTGCCGCGACCATGAATCGGCAGCCGTGCCGGGCCGCCGCGCTACCTGCCATGTCCTGTTTCCCATTGATCGAAAGCACGACATGGCAGCGTTCGACATCCATTTCGCGAGCGGCACCGACCCGCGGTCCCTCATCCAGCGGGAGGGCCGGGCATGACCAGGCCGATCGCGTTTTTCGTGCATCACCAGGGGCGGGGGCATGCCAACCGGACGATGGCGCTGGTCGAGGCGTTTTCGCGCACGCGGCCGGTGTCGGTGCTGACGGCGGGACCGCATCTGTTCGAGGGTTTCTCGCGGGACATCGAGCTGATCACGCTGCCGAACATGATCGGCGCCGGCGTGCCGACGGAGCGGCTCTATGCCGAGCCGACACCGCCGGCGCTGCATTGCGTGCCGCTGGGTCTGAAGGAAATGCGCGGCACGATGCGCGCCATCATCGACCATCTCGATGCGCGTGACGTCGGGCTGTTCGTCGTGGACGTGTCGTCGGAGATCGCGCTTCTGTCGCGGATCGCCTCGGTCCCCGCCGTGCAGATCCGCATGCATGGCGACCGCTCGGATACCGGCCATATCGCCAGCTACGAATCCAGCGTCGGCATGCTGGCGCCTTTCGACGAAAGCCTCGAACAGGACGATTATCCGGCGCATCTGCGCGCCAAGACCTTCTATTCGGGCGGGCTCTGCACGACCCGCGATCCGGTGCCGACGCGCGAGGCGGCGCGGCGCAAGCTCGGCCTCGATCCGACGCGCGAAACCATCGTCGTCCTGACCGGCGGTGGCGGCGCCGGCACGCCCTACGCGCCGCTCACCGTCGGCGCGCGCGCCCTGCCGGAGGCCGACTGGCTGGTGCTCGGGCCGACGCTCAAGGAGGGCCACGAGACCGACTTTTCCAATCTGCGCGAACTCGGCTGGGTGTCGAACGTCACCGACTACCTGGCGGCGGCCGACATCGTCGTGGCGTCCGCGGGCGACAACACGGTCACCGAGATCGCCCGGGTCGGCCGGCCGCTCGTGATCGCCCCGGAATGGCGCTATTTCAACGAGCAGACCCGCAAGGCCGAGGCGATGGCTGCAGTGGGCGCCGCCGTCCACGCCCAGCGCTGGCCCGGCGATCTCGCCGGCTGGCAGGGCCTGATGGAGGAGGCGCGGCGGCTCGACCCGGCGCGGATCGCACCGCTCTACCGCAAGGATGCCGCACAGAGGGCGGCGAACTGGCTAGAAAGCCTGACGGACGAATTGTGGGGCGAGGGCCAGCAGCCGCTGGCCGCCACCGGCTAGGGTGCGCGAAGCCGCGACCAGTGTCCGCTTCGCGCCTAGCTGAAGCGGACGCTGTCCGGCTGGCGGGCGGCTGCCAACTCTTCGGGTGTCGGCCGGCGCCGCGCGACGATCTCGTCGCCGGCCGGGTCCCAGTCGATCAGGCCCCGTTCGGCGAACTGGCCGAGCCAGTAATTCATGCACCAGCGCCGATGCTTGGCGTGGAAGCGGCGGGCATTGGCCAGAATGGCGTCGAAATGCGGCAGCGGCGGCACGTGGACCGTGTGATGCTGGTGATAGGCACGGGCCCCGGCCGTCCAGTAGAGCGGCACGCCGGCCGGATCGAGACGCGCGGCGAGATCTGTCTCTTCGCCGCCATAGCCGACGAAGCGCTCGTCCATGCCGCCGAGCCGCTCCCAGGTGGCCTTGCGCACCGCGAAGGACAGGCCCCAGAACTCGCCCGTATTCGCCTCGCGCCGCAGGCCGGTGCGGGGCATGTCGGGCTTGGACGGGTGCACGATGCCGACGGCGTCGAGCGCGTCGAAATCCAGCGCGCCGTCAATGGCGCCGCCCGGCAGATACAGGACATCGCCGAGGAAGAAGCCGTCGGTCTCAGCGCAGGCCTCGGTGAAGCGCGCGACGACGCCGGGTGCGGCGACGCAGTCCACATCGAGAAAGATCAGCGTCTCGCCCGTCGCCGCCTCGGCGGCGCGGTTGCGCGCGGCGGCCAAAGGCAGGTCGTCGCCCGCCACCGTGAACTGGCGTACCGGGATGCCGATCTCCGGCAGGTCCGGCTCGATGGCCGGCTGCATGCAGGCGATGACGAGTTCGTCCGGCTTGCGGGTCTGCCGGCGCAGGCTCTCCATCAGGTTCAGAAGATGCGGCCGCCGGTTACGGGTCAGGGTGAGAAGGCTGACCGTCACTGGATCGGCGCCCGTCCGGCGCGGGTCCGGAAATGGGTCACGCCCTCGATGATGCCGCGGGCATGGCTCTGCCGCGCGACATAGGAATGGGACAGGTCGGACCGGCTGGCGAGACTGTCGGAATAGTTCGCCACGATGATCGACTGTGGCACCGAGCGCAGCATCTCGATATCGTTGCCGCTGTCGCCGGCCGCAAAGACCGCCTCGTCGGGCAGGGACAGGCGCTGGCGCAGATAGGTGATCGCCGCGCCCTTCGATGCGGTGACCGGCAGGATGTCGAGATAGCGGCCGTGGCTGTGGATGACGGCGGCGGCCAGTCCGCGGCGCTGGAGATGCGCCCGGATGCCGGCGACGATGCTGCGGTCGCCCTCGGCCAGATAGCTGAGCTTGAAGGCGCGCTGTTCCAGCGGCGCCTGCGGGGCGATGCCCGGATAGTCGGCCAGCGCCGCGGCGATCCGCCGGCGCTGCCAGCCGGTGGCGATGCGCCGGCTCCAATCGCGGTCGCGCCGGTAGGTGACGCCGTTCGGCTCGAGGAAATAGATCTCGGTGCCGACCGAGGAGATGATGATCTTCGGGTTCGGTGCGGCCTGCTGTTCGAGGATCGAGAGCGCGCTGTGCAGCGAGCGTCCGGTCGCGACGGCGAAGTCCAGCGCGGTCTCGCGGGCATGCCAGCGGGTGAAGGCCTGGATGCAGGCGTCCGAGCCGGTCAGCGTGTTGTCGATGTCGCAGACGAGCAGCTGCGGCTGGTGGATGATCTGCGCCGGCTTCGCACCGGCGACCAGCCGTTCGACCAGTTGCCGGCAGCGCTCGGCATGCCGGGTCCAGTCATAGGCGTCCACGGCTATGGCACCGTTGGCGGCGTAGGTCGCGTGAAGCGCCGGATCCTCGAGAATCGCGCGGCAGGCGCCGGCAATGGCGTCGGGTTCGTGCGGGTTGACGAGGCGGCCGTTGTTGCAGCGCTCGATGATATCGTTCGGCCCACCACTGTCGGTGGCCACGAGCGGCAGCCCGCTTGCCGCCGCTTCCAGCAGCGTCAGGCCGAAGGGCTCGTTCAGTGCCGGATTGACGAAGATGCCGCCGCGGGCGCGGGCATGGGCGTAGAGGGCCGGAATGTCTGACGGCCGATGGGTCTTGGGCACCGCGACGCGGCCATAGAGGTCGTGGCGATCGATCGCCTCCAGGATCGCGCGCATCTGGCCGGCGGCTTCCTCGCCGAGCTCGCAGAGATCGCCGCGGGTGCCGGCGACGATCACCAGATTGGCGTTCTCGCGCAGCCAGGGATCGCGGCCGAAGGCTTCGACGAGCATCGGCAGGTTCTTCTTGGCGACCGGGCGGGCGATCGCCAGGACGACCGGTTTGTCCGGTTCGCGCAGGAAAGGCGCGATCATCGCATCGACGGCTTCGGTGGTGGTCGCGCCGCGATAGGCCTCGAGATCGCTGCCGGGCTCGATGATCCGGATCTTGCCCGGCTCGTAGCTGTCATAGGCGGCGTACTGGACCTCGGCCTCGTCGCGCGACGAGGCGATGACAAGGTTGGCGGCCGCGAAGGTCCGTTCCTCGATGGCGATGCGCCGGTCGAGGACGGCAGCGGTCTCCGCCGGGATATCGCCGGTGCTCATGGCCGCGCGCTTGACGCGGCCGAGCGAATGGCCGGTGAACAGGAAGGGAATGCCGGTCTTCGCGCGCACCAGTTCGGCGACGGTCCCGGCATCGGCGTAATGGGCGTGCAGGCAGGTTGGCGCCTCGGGCTGATCGCCGAGCCATTCCAGCAAATGCCCGGCGAAGCTGGCGGTCTCGGTGAAGAGTTCCTCCTTCGCCAGATATTCGGGACGGTCGGTCGGCAGCCGGAGGATCTCGACCTTGTCGTCGATCCGCTCCCAGCCCGGCCGGTACTCGTCGCCATACTCGCTGTCGAAGCCGCGCGTGGCGATGACGATACGGTCGATGCCGGGCGTCCTGGCCTGGGCCGCCACCAGCTCGAGCAGATATTTGATGTGGCCGCCCGTGTCCGGGGTCAGGCCATAGCTGACATCGGTTGCCCGGAGGCAGCCCTGAAGAGCGACGTGTACGACGAACAAGGCGCCTACCTCTTCCGTTTGGATACTGACGAATTGGTCTGACCGCCCATATGGCCGGCGATGAAACCGCTTCGAGTCGCTCAGGTCGCCCCTAACATTTTTCCGACGCCCCCGGATCTGTCCGGCGGGACGGAACGGATCGTTCACGATCTGTCCAAGGCGTTGGATTCACTGGGGGTCTCCGTCACCCTCTTCGCCCCCTCCGACAGCAGGTGCGACATTCCGCGCATCGGTACGCTGCCGAGCCTGAAGGGGCTGGAAGAGCGCCATGGGTCGGTTCCACCTTCGATCCCGCAGGTTCTGGAGGCGGTCCAGATGGAGGAATTGCGCAGACGGCTAAGCGATTTCGATATCGTCCACTGCCATGGCGAGTTCTTCCATGCAGCGCTCCTGGGCGAGCGGCGGCGGCATTCGCTGACCACCATTCACTGGCGCGTCGACGAACTCGACCGGGAGCTGTTCTTCGCCGCCTTCCCCGACCTGCCTGTGGCCGGCATCTCGCAAAGCCAGCTCGACCGGATTCCGGCCGCCAACCGCGCCGGCGTGGTGCATCATGGCCTCGACGAGAGCCGCTATCGCGCAGGGCCGGGCGACGGGGGCTATGCCGCCTTCGTAGGCCGGATGACCGACCAGAAGCAGCCGGATGCCGCGATCCGCATCGCACAGGCTGCGGGCATGCCGATCCGGCTGGCCGGGGCCGTCGATGTCGGCAATCCCACCTATTTCGACGAGAAGGTCGCGCCGCTGCTCGGCGAGGAGGCCCGGTTCGTCGGTCCGGTGGACGATGCGGGCAAGCAGGCCTTGCTCGGCGCGGCGACGGCGCTGCTGTTTCCCATCGACTGGCCCGAACCCTTCGGCCTCGTGATGATCGAGGCAATGGCCTGCGGAACACCGGTGATCGCCTTCGACCGGGGCTCGGTGCCCGAGATCGTCGAGGATGGCGTCACCGGCTTCGTGGTGCGCGACGAGGCCGAGGCGGCGGCGGCGCTGCGGAAAATCGGCACTCTCGACCGCGATGCGATCCGTGCGCGCTTCGAGGCGCGGTTCACCGCCAGGCGGATGGCCGAGGATTACCTGCGGCTCTATCGCGAGCTTCTGGCCCGATGAGCCGGTTTCGCACCGCGCTGATCGCCTGGGACTATCCGCCGAGCGCCAGCGGCCTTGCCGTCGCCGCCCGCGAGATCGCCGAAAGCCTCGCGGCGGCCGGCGCGGAGGCCTATGTCTACACGCTGGACCGGGAGGGGAGCGAAGTGATCGGGGGCGTGCGGGTGATCGGTTGCCAGCCGCCCGAAGGCGGGGCCGGACCCTGGCTGCGGCGACGGGCGGCGATCGGCCATCTGGTGGCGCCGCGCTGGTTCGCGGCCCGCATCGCGGCAGATCATCGGCAGAGGCCCTTCGACTGTCTGGAGGCGACGAACTGGTACGCGCCGGGGGCGTTTGCCAGCCGGATCCCGGACCTGCCCTTCGTCACCCGCCATTCCACCCCGGCGATCTCGACCGGCGCCATCTCCGGCGGCCTGCGCGACCGGCTTGACGGACGCTATGCCTGCCACCTGGAGGCGAGGACGGCGCGGCGGTCGGCCGGCCATATCTTCAACACGCAGAGCCATGGTGAGAAGGTGCGGGCCCTCTACGGGCTCGATGAGACCTCGCCGCAGGCGGTCATCGGCCTGTCGCTGCCGCCGGAGCGTCTGGCGCGCGCGGCCGGGGCACCCTATCCGCCGGCGGGGGAGGAACTGCGCCTGCTCTTTGTCGGCCGCGCCGAGGCGCGCAAGGGCTTCGATTGCCTGATGGGGGCGCTGTCGATCCTTGCCGACGACGTCGCCACTGGAGCATTGCCGCGCTTCCGGCTCGATCTCGTCGGGATCGGCGCGGAAGATCTGCCGCCGCTCGACGATCGCGCCCGGTCCTGTCTCATGCTGCACGGCCGGCTCGACGACGCTGAGCTCGATGCGGCCTACCGGGAGGCCGACCTGGTCGTCGCGCCATCGCGCTACGAATCCTTCGGCCTCGTCTACCAGGAGGCGCTGGCCTTCGGGCGACCGGTGATCGGGCTGTCCGTAGACCCGTCCGCCCGCCGGGTCGTCGTCGACAGCGGGGCCGGTCTCCTGGCCGCCGACGCCTCCGGCGCGGCCCTTGCCGATGTCCTGCGCCCGGCCCTGGGCGATGCCGATCTGCGCCTGAAACTCCATCGCCGGGCGGTGGCGGCGGCGGGGCGCTTTACCCGCCAGACGCTCGGCGAGGAGACGCTGGCGCTATACGAAGCGGCGAGGGCGTTCCGGCGTCAGTCGGCGTAGGGCGTCAGCAGCGCGTCGCGCTCGAACAGGCGGCCCTTGCCGGGCTGCAACGCCTCGTAGCGCTCGGAGCGTCGTTCGACATGGGCCCGGGACAGATGGTGCTCGATGACGAGGTTCGGGGCGACGAAGCTGTCGCGCCAGCCACCGGCGAGGGCCGGCCGTTCATGGACCTTGCCGGCATAGCGCAGGGAGCGACGGTTCAGACGGTACTGGATGTCGGGGAAGAGATCGGAGAGGACCCCGTCCACGCGGTTGCGGCGCGCCAGCCCGACGGAGAGGCAGCCGCCCGCGTCGGCAAGGGCCGCGACATGGCCGAGGGCGGCGAGCGTTTCCCCATCAACGGTTTCGTCGGCGTCGAGCTGCAGCACCCACTCGTGCCGGGCCATCTCCTGTCCAGCATTGCGCTGGGCCGCGAAATCGCCGGCGAGCGGCCGTTGCAGGATGCGGATCGTGTCGGGCCAGTCGGCCGGCGGCATGAGGTCGGCCGTGGGCGGTTCGTCGACGACGATGCAGAGATCGTCGAGGATGCTGGCGACCGGGCCGAGCTGATCGCGAAGATTGCTCAGGTCGCCGGGACGGCAGATGACCACGAGCGACACCGGCACCGGAGGGGACGCGGCGAGTGGATGGAGGTCGGTGATGGCCGGGCAGTCCGTATAGGGATTGCGCAGGCCCGCCCGCTGTTCGTCGCCCACCGGGCTGGCGACGAGGCCGCGTGACAGTGCCAGGGTCCGCGCGCTGTAGCTTTCGACGAAGAACGGGTCCTCCGGCGCCAGAGTGAAACGCCCGCTGGCCAGGCGGGCATCGATCAGGGCCGGCAGCCGCCCCGATGCGAGGGCGGCCGCGTCTACGAGAAGACCGCAATGGCCGCATTCGCGCCAGGCCGCCTGGTGGCGGGCGGCGCGCTCGGTGACCCGTATGTCGCGGGCGCGGCAGACGGGACAACGCGGCAACCGGGTCTCCGGCGCAGCGGCCATCGGAACCGTGCCTCGTGTCCCGTCCTGAAGCGTCACGCCGTCAGGCCCCGACGATGTAGCCACCATTCGGGTGAAGGACCTGGCCGGTCATGTAGGAGGAGTCCTGGCAGGCGAGGAACAGCACCGACGGGGCGATCTCGTTGGGCTGTCCCGCCCGCTTCATCGGGGCCTGCTCGCCGAACCCCTCGACCTTCTCGGCCGGCATCGACATGGGAATGAACGGCGTCCAGACCGGCCCCGGCGCAACACCGTTCACGCGGATATTGCGGTCGAGGAGGTTGCTGGCCATGGAGCGGGTGAGGGCGGTGATCGCACCCTTGGTGGAGGAATAGGCGATCAGGGAATCGTTCCCCTTGTAGCTGTTCACCGAGGTCACGTTCACGATGGCCGCGCCGTCCGGCAGGTGATCCAGCGCCGCCTGCATCATGTAGACATAGCCGTAGACATTGGTCTCGAAATGCTTGGCGAGTTCGGCCTGCGAAAGGTTCTGCAGGTCGTTCTCCTCCATCTGGTGGGCGGCGTTGTTGACCAGCACGTCCAGCCCGCCGAAGGCCTCGACCGTCCGCTTCACGGCGTCGGTGCAGAACGCCTTGTCGCGCACGTCGCCGCGGATCAGCAGGCACTCGGCGCCCTCCGCCTCGATGGCGTTCTTCGTCTCCTCGGCGTCCTTGTCCTCCTCGAGATAGAGGATCGCGACCTTGGCCTTCTCGCGGGCAAACAGCACCGCCGAGGCGCGCCCGATGCCGCTGTCGCCGCCGGTGATCAGGGCCACCTTGCCGTCGAGCCGCCCGGAGCTCGGGTAGCGGGGCATGTAGTCCGGCGCCGGCGTCATCTCGGTCTCGCGGCCCGGCGTCGCGTCCTGGTGCTGGGCGGGAATGGAACTCGTCATCTGGCTATCCTTCTGTTCGTCGTCCGCTTTTGGGGAAAGACGCAGAAGGCCGGCGGTCCGTTCCCTCCTCGGCCGCTCGAACTTGACTATGAAAGTCATATTATTATACCCGCCCTGACGGGGGCAAACACGGGGAACGGACATGACCGACATTCATCGGAGCGGCATCGGCTGGCCGAAACGGCCGTGCAGCATCCGCGTCCGGTTCTGTGCGGCGGTCCGGTTGCGAGGCCTCACATGGTGACGTCTCGCGTGCCCGACGGTGACGACGACCCCGCACGCGACGCGGAAACGAAGTTTTGCGCCGCGGTGGAGATCGCCACCCAGACTCCCGCCGGCTTCCTCGATCATCTTGCCGGCATCCTCGCCGATCACATGCCGCCGTCCCGCAAGCCCGGCGACGGCCTGGCGCTCGACCTCTATGGCGCGCGGGCGCGGATCGAGGGCCGCGGCGAGGCACTGGCCGCCTGCGCCGATGCCAGCGACCGCGGCGCGCTTGCCAACATGAAATATCTCATCGCCTGGAACATGCGCGAGTTCTTCGGCCCCGATGTCGAGATCGCATGGTCGGGCGACGGCGAGGGCACGTCCGAGCTGCCGCAGTTCCGCGAGATGCGGGTGGTCGATGCGTGGCAGGTGACGCCGAAGCTGCGCCGGGTGCGCCTGACCGGCCACGATCTGGCGCGGTTTCAAAGCGGCGGGCTGCACATCCAGATCCTGATTCCGCCGAAGGGGCGCAAGCCGGTGTGGCCGAGTGCCGTGCCGTCGGGCATTCCGGCTTGGCCGGAAGGCGAGGACAAGCTGGTGCTGCGGACCTACACGATCCGGCACATCGACCCCGGTGCCGGCTTTGTCGACATCGATATCGTGCTGCATGACGGCGAAAGCCCGGGCTCGGACTGGGCCCGCACCGTCCGGCCCGGCGATCCGGTGGGAATGATCGGTCCGGGCGGCGGCGGCGCGGTCCCGGCCGGGCGGATGTTGCTGGCCGGCGACGAGACCGCCCTGCCGGCGATCGCCCGGATGCTGGAGGAAATGCCGGCCGATGCCGTCGGTACGGCGATCATCGAGGTCGAGGATGCCGGCGAGATCCAGTCGCTCGCCCATCCGGCGGGCTTCGAACTGGTCTGGCTGAACCGCGAAGGCCGGGCTGCCGGGACGACGACGCTCCTGGAAGAGGCGGTCGTGGCGCTCGACTGGCCGTCGGAGGCCGGCACCTCGGTGTGGATCGGCTGCGAGTTCAAGGCGTTCAAGCGGCTGCGCCACCATTGCCGCCGCCACTGGGGGCTGAAGGCGCGCGACCATCTGGTCGTCGCCTACTGGCGCGGCGAGGCCGAACCGGCGGCGGGCGGCGTGCATCGCTAGCCGCAAAGGCATCTTCCGCACTGCCTGAGAGGGCGGGCCGGAGCCCGCCCGGACCGCTCATTCCGCTGCGAGGATCGCCGGACGCAGGACGTCCTGTTCCTGCGCCAGAACCAGCCGGCGATACGCTCCGTCCTGCTGCAGCAAGGCGTCATGCGCGCCCTCCTCGACGATCCGGCCGGCCTCGACGACGACGATGCGGTCGGCGTGGCGGATGGTCGACAGGCGATGGGCGACGACCAGCGTGGTGCGGCCCCTGGCGAGTTCGGCGAGCGCCGTCTGGATGGCGCGCTCGGTCGCGGTGTCGAGCGCCGAGGTCGCCTCGTCGAGGATCAGGATCGCCGGATCCTTGAGGAACATGCGGGCGATGGACAGCCGCTGCTTCTGGCCACCTGACAGCTTCAGGCCGCGCTCGCCGACGATGGTGTCGAGGCCGTCCGGCAGGCGCTTCACGGTGTCGGCGAGATGGGCGCGTTGCAGCGCTTCCCAGATCTGCGCGTCGCCGGCATCGAGGCGCCCATAGGCGACGTTGTCGCGGATGGTGCCGCCGAACAGGAAGACGTCCTGCTGCACGACGCCGATATGGCTGCGCAGCGCGGCAAGCCGCATGTCCCGGATGTCGATGCCGTCGATGGTGATGGCGCCCTCGATCAGATCGTAGAAGCGCGGCACCAGCGCGCAGATCGTCGTCTTGCCGGCGCCGGAGGGGCCGACGAAGGCGATCGTCTCGCCGGCCTTCACCGACAGATCGATGCCGTTCAGCACCGGGTGGCCGGTCGAATAGGTGAAGTGGACGTTCGAGAAACGGATGTCGCCGGCGAGCCTGTCGACGGCGCGGGCGCCCGGCCGGTCGACAATGTCGGGCTCGGTGTCGAGAAAGTCGCAATAGCGGCGGAAGCCGGCAATGCCCTTCGGATAGCTCTCCAGCACGGCGGCGATCTTCTCGACCGGGCGGAAGAACACGCCGACCAGGAGCAGGAAGCCGACGAAGCCGCCATTCGTCAGGTCGCCCTCGATGACGTAATAGGTGCCGGCGACCATGACGATCACCTGGGTCAGCCGCATCGACAGATAGTTCAGCGACTGGCTGACCGACATGATGCGGTAGGCGTCGAGCTTGCGGCCGCGATATTGCGCGTTGTCGCGGGCAAAGAGCGCGCGCTCGTGATCCTCGTTGGCGAAGGCCTGCACGACGCGGATGCCGCCGACATTCTCCTCGATGCGGGCGTTGAAGGCGCCGACGCTGCTGTAGATCGCACGCCAGGTGTCGGTCATGCGGGCGCCGTAGCGCACGGTCAGGATGGTACCGACCGGCACGACGATGGCGGTGATCAGCGCCAGCTCGACATGGACGAACAGCATCAGGACGAAGGCGCCCAGGAAGGTCATCACCGCGATGAACAGATCCTCGGGCCCGTGATGGGCGATTTCACCGATCTCCTCCAGATCCTTGGTCAGGCGGCCGACGAGATGTCCGGTCTTCTGGTTGTCGAAATAGCCGAAGGAGAGCTTCTGGAGATGGTCGAAGGCGCGGCGGCGCATCTCCGTCTCGATATTGATGCCGAGCATGTGGCCCCAATAGGTGACCACCGCCATCAGGCCCGTATTGAGCAGATAGATCGCCAGGAGCCCGATTGCCGCGGCGATGATCAGGTTCCATTCGCCGCTCGGCAGCAGCGTGTCGATGAAGACCTTCACCGCGATGGGAAAGGCGAGCTCCAGGAGGCCGGCCAGCACCGCGCAGCCGAAATCGAGAACGAACAGCCCGCGCCACGGGGCATAATAGGAAAAGAACCGCGCAAGCATCGGGGCCTCGTCTTCATCTCTGGAGCGCCGTGACGGACGACACGGCTTATGCCGCGGCGCCCGTCCGGTCGCGCGTTTCTTCGATTGGGGCGGGCACGCCGGTCCGCGCGGCTAAGCGAGCTTACCGGAAGCGGATCGGCACCGTCAGCGAAACCCCCTTGCCACCGGGCGGCGCGGGGAACGGGCTGGCTCGTCGCAGCAGCGAGACCGCCGCATCGTCGAGGATCCGGCCGGCCGAACGGGCGACCCGCACCGAGGTGACGCGACCGTTGCCATCCATGCGGAAGGAAACCGTCACGGTGCCGGACCCGCCGCCGCGCGGGCTGCGCTTGTAGCGGTTGAGCCGCGCCTGCACGGCATTGCGCCAGCTTGTCAGGGCCGAGCGCGAGACCGTCGCCCCTTGCGAGACCTGCCGCTGCTTGCGCCCCTTGGTGGCAGTCGAGGGCGGCGGCGCGGCCTTCTTCACCTGCCGTCGCTGCTTCTTGCGCTCGACCTTCTGGCGAGGCTTGCGCGGCTTGATCTCCTGCTTCTTCTCGCGCACGGCCTGCCGGACCTTGGGCGGCGGTGTCGGGCGGAAGGTGGGCACCGGCACGACATCGGGCGCCGCCTCGACGACGGGCTCCGGTTCGGGCGCAGGCTCAGGCGTCGGCTCAGGCTCGGGCTCCGGTTCCTCGACTTCGGGAGGAACCGGGTCGGGGGTCGGCTCGGGCTCGACCTGCTCTTCCGGCTCCGGTTCGGGGACCGGTTCCGGCTCAGGCTCAGGCTCAGGCTCGATTTCGGGCTCCGGCTCCGGCTCGGGCGTCTCGACCTCGGGCGGCGGCTCGGTGGCTTCCGGCTCGGCAACGGCTTCGGTGGAGGCGATGTCGGGCGTTGCCGCGGGCGCGGCGAGCTCGATCAGGATCGGCGCCTGCTCGTTGCCGGCCGGCGGCTCGTCGGGAACCCGTGCGAGCACCGCATAGGCGACGGCGCCATGGGCCGCGACCACGAGCAGCGCCGCCAGCGGCCAGCGCACGAGGCCGGCGCGCAGTGGCCGGGTGCCGTCGCCGAAGGGGATGCGATCGCCGTGGCGGGCCATGGGCTCAGGTCCGTCCCGCGGCTGCCGCCCCGGCGGCGCCGGCGCCTGCATCTTCGAGGCCGACGAGACCGATCTTCAGATAGCCGGCGGTCCGCAGCTGGTTCATCACCTCCATCAGGTCGCCATAGGCAATGGCGCCGTCGGCGCGCAGGAGAATGCGCTCGTCGCGATTGCCACCCGTGGCGGCGTCCAGCCCTTGGGCCAGCGCTGCGGGATCGACCTCGTCGTCGCCGATCAGCAGCGTGTTGTCGGCCTGGACCGTCAGATAGATCGGCTCGTCCGGCCGGTCCTGCGGCTCGGCGTTGGACAGCGGCAGGTCGACGGGCGCATCGACCGTGGAGAGCGGCGCGGCGACCATGAAGATGATCAGCAGCACCAGCACCACGTCGATGAAGGGCGTGACGTTGATCTCGGAGACTTCGCCGGCGCCGCCCAGATCGTCGCCGCCACCCTGGTTGAGGTTGATCCCCATCGGCCTACTCCGCGGCGGCCATCAACGGCGCCGCCTCCCGGGTCGTGTGGCGACGGTCGAGGTCGCGCGACAGGTGCTGCAGGACCAGCGCCGAGCCGTCGGACAGGACGGCGCGATAGCCGGCGATGGAGCGGGCGAAGACATTGTAGACGATGACCGCCGGGATCGCGGCGACGAGACCGATGGCGGTGGCCAGGAGGGCCTCGGCGATGCCCGGCGCGACGACGGCGAGATTGGTGGTGTTGGCCTGACTGATGCCGATGAAGGAGTTCATGATGCCCCAGACGGTGCCGAACAGGCCGACGAAGGGGGCGGTCGAGCCGATGGTGGCGAGAATGCCGGTGCCACGGGAGATCGAGCGGCCGGCGCCGGCCTCGATGCGCGACAGCGCGACCGAGACGCGCTCCTTGATGCCCTCGTCGGACAGGTCGGCGGACCGCGCCCGCTCGGCCTCCGCGCTCTGGGCAAGGGCTGCCACCGGACCGCGCCAGCGGCGGCGGTTCGCGGTCAGGGCCTCCGTCAGCGTCTCGGCGCGGGCGAGACGGCGCACGCCGACCCGGGCGCGGCGCTTGGCCAGTGCCAGTTCCATCGCCTTGGACAGGCCGATGGTCCAGGTGACCAGCGAGGCGAAGGCGAGGCCGATCATCACGGCCTTCACCACCCAGTCGGCGGCCATGAACATGCCCATGGGCGACAGATCGTGGGGCAGCGCCGCGTTGCGTTCGTCGGGAGCGACCGGCGAAGCGGGGGCGAGGTCCGGCTCCGCCGCCGTGGCGTCTGCGACCGGCTCGTCCAGCACGGCCGGCTCCGTGCCAGCGGCCGGAACTGGCGGCGTGACGGCGGTGGACGGGGCAGGCGTCGTGGCCTCGTCGGTCACCGCGGTGTCCGGTTCGGCCGTGGCGGGCGCCGCCGGCTGCGCTTCGGCGGGGGCTGCCGGCGTTGCGGGTGTCGCCGGGGCTGCGGGTGCGGTTTGCGTTGCCTCGGTTTCCGCCGCCGGGACGCCGGTCGGGGCTTCGGCCTCGGAGGTGGCTTCGGATGCCGCGTCCGGCGTTGCGGTCGGCGCCGGCTGCGTCGGCTCGGCCGCCGCGGGCGACTTGTCGAGGGCGTCCTGCGCCATGGCCCGATCCGCCACTTGCGGCGTCGCCACGACGGCGAGGGCCAGGAGGATTGCGATGGAAAGCCGGGGCAGGGCAGACCTGCGGGCAGAAAGATGGGTCATGATCGGCCGTTCGTCTTTCGGGCATTGCCCGGTCACTGTCCCGCCAGGACCGGCCGGACGCGGTCGGCTGCCGGGCACGGAAATGGGCGCGTTGCGCAGCGCTTAATATAATCTGATAGTAATAGTCAACTTTGCGCCCGGTGGTTGTCCACGGGTCTCCCACTCACCGTGCGAAGGCCAGTTTGCGCGTGCCCGAAGGCTCCGGCAGGACGTCCATCGGGATGCCGTAGATCGCCTCGAGGCAGGCCGGCGTCATGATCTGGGCAGGGTCGCCGCGGGCGACGAGATGCCCCTGTTTCAGCGCGATGATCTCGTCGCAGAAGCGCGCCGCCATGTTGATCTCGTGCAGGACGACGATGACGCCGACGCCGCGGCGATCGCAGAGGTCGCGCACCAGCGACAGGACCTCGATCTGGTGGGCGACGTCGAGGGCCGAGATCGGCTCGTCGAGCAGCAGGTAGCCCGCATCCTGGGCCACCAGCATGGCCAGCCAGACGCGCTGGCGTTCGCCGCCCGACAGGCTTTCCACGAAGCGGTCGGCGAAGGCCGTGGTGTCGGTCAGCGCCATCGCCTCTTCGACCTTGTCCCGGTCGGCGGGGCCGAATCGACCGAGGGCGCCGTGCCAGGGGTAACGGCCGAGCGCGACGAGCTCGCGCGCCAGCATGCCGGGCGCGAGCGGCGTGTGCTGGGGCAGATAGGCGATCCGGCGGGCAAGTTCCCGGTCACCCCATGCGTCGAGCGGGCGGCCGTCGAAGCCGATGCCGCCGGTCGTGGGCCGAAGCTGGCGGGCGAGAAGTTTCAGGAGCGTCGATTTGCCGGAGCCGTTGTGACCGACGAGCCCGGTCACGGTGCCCTGGCCGAGTTCGAGCGACAGTGGCGCCAGCAGCGTGCGCGCCGGCACGCTGAGGCTGGCAGCATCCAGGGTGAAGGCGGCGGTCATGATGTCGAACCTCTTCGGCCGAGAAGGATCAGCAGGACGGGCGCGCCGACGAGGGCGGCGACCAGCCCGGTCGGCAATTGGTAGGGAAAGGCGATGGTGCGGGCGAGGAAATCGGCGACCGCCATGATCGCCGCGCCGGCCAGCGCCGCGACGAGCAGCGTCGGCAGGGGGCGGCGAATCCCCAGCATGCGGACGACATGCGGGGCCATCAGGCCGACGAAGGTCAGCGGTCCGATGATCGGCGTGGCGGCGGCGGTCAGCAGCGCGGCGAGCACCAGAAGGCAGGGCCGCGCATAGGCCAGCGGCACGCCGAGCGCGGCCGCCTGCCGGTCGCCGAGGGGGAGAATCGCCAGCCAGCGCAGCACCGGCAGACTTGCTGCCACAAGAACGAGCGCGGCGATGGCGACGGGAATCGCGTCGGCCATGGTCAGGCCCTGCGTCGAGCCGCCCATCCAGTCCACGAGGATGAAGGCGCGCGGGTCGCCGCCCGCCGCCAGCACCCCGACAAAGGCGTCGAGAAGGGCATTGAGCGCGATGCCGGCGAGAAGGATCGTCTCCGGCGAAAAACCGGTGCGCCGGGCATAGAAGATGATCGCGACGAGGACGGCGAGCCCGCCGAGGCTGGTCACCAGGCTTTCGCCGAGAAGGCCGAGATCATCGAAGATGAACAGTGACAGCGCGAAGGCGAAGGCCGCGCCGGCGCTGACGCCCAGAACCTCGGGGCTCGCCATCTCGTTGCCGGTCAGCCGCTGCAGGATGAAGCCCGCGACCGCGACCATCGCACCGGCGGCGGCCGCCGCGATGAGGCGCGGCGCGCGCCAGGGCAGGATCTCCGCCCAGGCGTCCGGAGGCAGGATCTGCCAGGCACCGGTCGCATCGCGTCCAAGGAAAAGAACCGCGACGAGAGAAAGGGCGAGGCTCACGCAGAGGGCGAGCCTGAGGGCAGGAGAGAAGCGGGCGGCCGCCTGCGGGACAGAGGCTTCGAAGGGAGGGCGGACGCTGGCGCGCAGGCGCGGCAGCAGAAAGAGCAGCAGCGGCGAGCCGAAGATCGCGGTCACCGCGCCGGTCGGCAGGAATTCCGCCGAGACGCCCGACAGCAGCGTGACCGCGCAGTCGGTCGCCAGCAAGAGGAGGGCGCCGATGATGCTCGACCAGACAAGCCGCTCGCCGAACTGCCGGGCGCCGGCCAGCCGCGCCAGGATCGGCGCGACGAGGCCGATGAAGCCGATGACGCCGACGGCGCTGGTCACGAAGCCGGCGAGGAGTACGGCGAGGCCGATCGCGCCGATCCTGATCCGGGTGACGTTCAGGCCGAGCGAGGCGACGCTGGCATCACCGAGTTCCAGGAGCGACAGCGGCCGCACCAGCAGCCACGCCGGGACGACGAGAACGGCGAGCCGCATCGTCAGGTCAATGGTCGGCTGCCAGCTCTGCTGCGCCAGCGAGCCGGCGCCCCAGATGAACAGGCTGACCAGATAGCGGTCCTTGATCATGATCAGGATCGCCGACAGCGCGCCGCAATACAGGCTGACGACCAGACCGGCGAGGATCAGCGAGACCGCCGAGAAATTGCGCCGCACCAGGAAGAAGACGATCAGCGTCGAGGCGGCACTCCCGACGATCGCCACCAGGTCGCGTCCGAAGCCGAAGAGGGCCGGCGCGAACAGGGTGGCCAGGGCCAGCGCCAGCCGGGCACCGGCATCGATGCCGAGCGTCGTCGGGGCGGCGAGGGGATTGCGCAGCACCTGCTGCAGGATCGTGCCGGATGCCGACAGGGCGGCGCCGCACAGCACCGCCATCGCAAGCCGCGGCAATTCGGCATGAAGGAACAGGATGCGGGCGGGGTCGTAGCCGCCGGTCGGTGCGCCCGCCCATAGATGTGCGATCGGGCCGGCGACGACGGCGACCGTCAGCACGGCGGCAACAAGGGCCAGCGCCGCGCTGAAGCGGGCCGGGCCGGTCAGGCTCTGCGACAGGATCATGCGGGGGCGCCGTCCCCAGGCCGCGCCGCCGGACCGGCGAGCGCGTCGGTGAGAAGCTCGGCGAAGCGCAGCGCCGAGGGCAGTGCGCCGAACATCAGCGTGGGCGGCAGCACGGTGACCTGTCCGGCCTTCACGAAGGGGAGCTGTCGCCAGAGCGGGCTGGCGCCGAGCGTCTGCATCAAGGTTGGCGGCAGCGGCTCGAAGGCGAAGAGCCGCACGTCGCGGGCGGTGGCCAGCGTCTCGACACCGACGGTGGCAAACCCCCAGTAATTGGTCTCGCCTTCATAGGCGTTGGTCACGCCCAGGCGGTCGAGGACGGACTGGTAGAGGCCATGCCGGCCGAAGATCCGCGCATGGCGCGTGTCCATGAAGGCGACGAGATAGACCGGCGGCAGGGGCAGCCCGGCCAGGCGGCGTGCGCAGGCCGATACCGTCGCGTCGATCTCTGCAAGGAACGCGTCGGCCGCGTCCTGGCGGCCGGTGCGATCGGCCAGGGTGCGCGTCACATCGTGGGCGCGCTGCAGGGGATCGGTGCCCTCCTGATAGATGGTCAGGCGCTCGACCGGCGCGATGCGAGAGAGTGCGGTCTCCTGGCGCGCGACATAGTCGGTGGTGAGGATCAGGTCCGGCTCGAGCAGCGCGAGGCGCTCGAAATTCACCTGCAGGCTGGAGCCGAGATCGGCGACCCCTTCCGGCAGCGCCGGTTCGACGACCCACTCGTCCCAGTCGCTTGCGGCGGTCTGGGCGATCGGCGGATGGCCGAGCGCCAGCAGGGTCTCCGTCAGCGCGTAATCGAGGGAGGCGATGCGGGGCCCGGGCTCCGGCAGCCTGGTCGCCCGGGCGGTGCGAACGGTGGCGGCCGTTGCGGCGATTCCCCCCAGAAGCGCACGTCTGTCGATCACCATCGGGCTGCGGCCTTCGGTGTATCGTATTGATTGGCCTCAGAGATTTTAATCATTCCAAATTCAGTGTCTTTTTCGCCACAGCCGCGACACAGTTCGCCGGCCCGGCCCTTCGGCATGTCTGTTTCCGGCTTCGTCCAACCGCCTGTTGCGCAGTCCATTCGTGCCTGCGACGGCGGTTTCGGCCCGTTCGAGCCGCATTCGCTTAATGTTGACTCTGCAATTCATGTTTATCTATCGCTCGGTCCGTTCCGAGGGCAAGGGGTCCTCGACAGAATGGATGTGCGACATGCGTAACTCACCGGCCGACCGAGGCTTTTCATCGAATGCGACCCACCGTCTGACGCGGTTCCTGTCCCTGTCGGCCGCGGGTCTCGCCCTCGCTCCGGGCTTGGCACAGGCGCAGGACGCCCCGGTGGTGCTGGACACGGTGACGATCGAGGCGGCCGGCGGTGAGGCGGACGGCATGTTGGGCGGCGCCATTGCCGGGGCGGCAGGCGCCGACTACGCCGTGGACGGCTACGTCGCCGACACCACCGCATCGGCCACCAAGACCGACCTGCCGATCGTCAGGGTGCCGCAGATGGTCGCGGTGATCACCGAAGAGCAGCTCGACGATCGCAACGTCCAGTCGCTGACCGAGGCGCTGACCTATTCGGCGTCGGCGCGGGCGGGCGCCTTCGGCCTCGATCCCCGCTTCGATTCCTTCTACATTCGCGGCTTCGACGCGACCTATACGGGCGTCTTCCGCGACGGGCTGCGGGACTTCTCCAACAGCTTCCTCCTGAGCCAGGTCGAGCCTTACGGCCTGCAGTCGCTGTCGGTTCTCAAGGGTCCCTCATCGGGCCTCTACGGCTCGGCCAATGCCGGCGGCATCATCGACTTGACGTCGAAGCGGCCGACCACGGAGAGCTTCCGCGAGATCGGCGCCGAATACGGCACCAACAACCGCTACCAGGCGACCTTCGACGCCTCGGGGCCGCTCGGCGGGTCCGGCTCGACCTTCTACCGGATGACCGGTGTCGCCCGCGATTCGGACACCGACAACCCGTTCGTGTCGGACGACGAGCTGCTGATCGCGCCGGCGATCACCTACGCGCCGGATGCCGACACCAGCTTCACGGTTCTTAGCGAGTTGCAGCGGGTCCACACCGGCGGCACCGCCGCCTATGTCCAGGGCAACCGGGACGTGACCGACGTGCCCTATGCCGACCCGAACTTCAACGATCTCGACCAGACCCAGGGCCGCATCGGCTATGAGTTCGAGCAGCGCCTGTCCGACGTCTTCACCTTCCGCCAGAAGGCCCGCTACCAGGGCATGGATATCTACGGCGAGTATCTCTACCCGTATGGGGCGGCGGTGAACGGGGTGCTTGCCCGCGGCTCGGGCGTCGTGGCGCAGACGTTGCACGGCGGCGTCGCCGACACCCAGCTCGAGGCCAAGTTCGACACCGGCATCCTGCGGCACACCATGACCGGCGGCATCGACGGCTACTACACCGAGTTCACCAACAAGGAAGGCTACGGCACCGCGCCGTCCCTGAATCTTGCCAGCCTCGACTACAGCCGCGGCATAGACCGCCCTGACTATACGGTCGCCGAGGAGCAGACCCAGCGCCAGCTCGGCCTGTATCTGCAGGACATCATCGAGATCGACCGCCTGACCGTCGCGCTGGGCGCGCGCCACGACTGGGTGAAGACCGAGACGGCGACCGGCGCCCCCGGCAATCTCGGCGATGCGGAAGACCAGAGCGACGATGCTTTCACGGGCCGCGTCGGCGTCAGCTACCTCTTCGATAACGGCATTGCGCCCTATGCCAGCTACTCGACGTCCTTCTCGCCCAATATCGGCCTGAATCCGGACGGCTCGGCCTTCGTGCCGACGACGGCCGAGCAGTACGAGCTGGGCGTCAAGTATCAGGTGCCGGACGTCAATCTGCTGGTGTCGGCCGCGATCTACCAGATCGAGCAGGAGAAGGGCGTCTTCCTGCAGCCGAGCGCCGATTTCTCGACCAGCGTGCAGGTGCAGCTCGACAAGCTGCGCAGCCGCGGCTTCGAAATCGAAGCGGCGGCCGGCCTCGCCGACGGGCTGAACCTGACCCTGTCCTATGCCTATCTCGACATGGAGATCATCGAGGGCGTGCCTGGCACCGAGGGCAACACGCTGTCCTCGCGCCCGCAGCACACTGCCGCGGCCTGGCTCGACTACACGGTGCAGAACGGCTTCGCGAAGGGCTTCGGCATCGGCGGCGGCGTGCGCTTCGTCGGCGAGAGCTTCGGCAACGACCGCAACAGCTTCAAGAACGATGCCCGGGCCTATGTCGACGCGGCGCTGCATTACGACGTGCAGGCGGTCGAGGGGCTGCGCGTGCAGGTCAACGCCACCAACATCTTCGACGAGGATGCGGCGCTCTGCACCGAAGGCTTCTGCTACGCAGAGCAGGAGCGCCAGGTCATCGGCAGCGTGCGCTACCGGTTCTGAGAACTCGGGCAAACGCAGCACGATATGGAGAAGGGGCGGCCCGGCGGGCCCCCCCGTTTGAATACGGGGGGGCGAGGGCCCCACCCC